>NZ_JACMYO010000222.1 GCF_020889685.1 Bradyrhizobium oropedii | reverse complement strand
GTTTCGCCGGCCGTGGTGGCGGTGGCTTCGGCGGCGGCGGAGGTGGCTTCCGCGGCGGTGGCGGAGGTGGCGGCTTCCGTGGTGGCGGCGGTGGTGGACGGCGTTCCGACATCGCGCTCAAGCACGATATCGCGCTGCTTGGGCATCTCGCCAACGGTCTCGGCTACTACCGCTTCAGCTATCTCGGCAGCAGCAAGGCCTATGTCGGCGTGATGGCGCAGGAGGTCGAGCAAGTCATGCCAGCGGCCGTGACCCGCGGCGCCGACGGCTATCTCCGGGTCTATTACGACAAGCTCGGACTGAAGTTCCGCAGTTATCACGACTGGCTTGCCGCCGGCGCCAAGATTCCATCTCCGTCGGAGGCATCACGATGACAAGCTGTTCGCGACTGAATCGTATTGCCTCCATCGGCGTGGCTATAGCCGCCGCGCTTGCCCTGCTGCTGTCGTCCGCTCGCGCCCAGCAGGGCTTCCCCAATCCGGAGGACGCGGCGTCCGCCTTGGCGACCGCCGTCAAGGCCGGCACGAGCCGGGCCATGCTGAAGGTACTCGGTCGCGATGCTGCCGATATCATCGAGTCCGGCGACGATGTCGCCGACGCCAATGCGCGGCAGCGCTTCCTGTCGGCCTATGACGACAAGCATTCGATCAAGGCTGACGGCAACAAGAAAGCCATTCTGATTCTGGGAAAGGATGACTTCCCGTTCCCGATCCCCCTCGTCAACAACAACGACGGTTGGAGTTTCGACGCGGATGCGGGTCGTCGAGAAATCCTCTACCGCAGGATCGGCCAAAACGAGCTTGCCGCAATCCAGACCAGTCTGGCTTATGTCGACGCCCAGAACGAATACGCCGAGAAGGATCGCGGCGAGGGTGTGGGCGCCTACGCCCAGCGCATCGTCAGCCAGCCGGGCAAGACCGACGGATTGTTCTGGCGCGACGACAAGGATCCGAGCCCGCTTGGCGAGCTGGCAGCGCAAGCCGCTGCGGAAGGTTACAAGGTCGGCGAGCAGAGCGCGCCGTACCACGGATACTACTATCGGATCCTGAAGGCGCAGGGCTCCGACGCCCCCGGCGGCCCGCTGAACTATGTCGTGAAGGGCAAGATGATCGGTGGCTTTGCGCTCGTCGCCTATCCCGCCGAATACGCGAATTCCGGCGTCATGACCTTCCTCGTCAACCACGCCGGCACCGTCTATCAAAAGGATCTCGGTCCACGCACCGATTTCCTCGCCAAGCGCATGATCGTTTTCGATCCGGATCACACCTGGAAGAAAGTGGACCCTACAAATCCTTGAGCGAAGAGGGACTGCAGCGATGCGAGGCATGATCCGTCCCGTCATACTGGCGCTTGTCGCTCTGGTTCTGCTGGTCGCGCCATGCTTCGCGCAGGCCACCGGCCACGTCCAGGTCAAGTTCGTGAAGGCGGCTCTCATCGTGGGGGGCGGCGGCGGAACCGGCACGCTCATCTACCGCGGCCGGCACTATCCGTTCATCGCATCCGGCTTCAGTCTCGGCGTAACTGCCGGCACGTCCGTGAGCTGGCTCGAAGGAACTGCCTCGGGTATCCGGGAGGTCAACGATTTCGCCGGCAGCTACGCGCTGCTCGGAGCAGGCGGTGCGTGGGCCGCTGGCGTCGGCGGGGTAACCCTGCGAAATGAACACGGCGTGGTGCTGATGCTCAAAGGGCCGAAAGCGGGATTGGAATTCGCGGCCAATCTGGGTGGGCTCACGATCACGCTGAGGTGAATCCAGGCTCCGCTTGCCTCAATCCAGAATCTACTTCGGAAGACACTCCACATTGTAGGCAATGATAATCTGCGCCGGGTCGGCCTTGCCGATGCTTTTCAGGTCTTCGAGGCCGCTCTTCAGCCTGGCTCCTGCGTCTTTCAGGCTGCCCTCGAGCGTGGATTTGGCGGTACGGCATCGCTCCTCACTAGTGAACTCCTGAAAGACCACGGTTGGCAGAAGCCTCCATTCAGCTTTGTCGCTCGTGGCAGCCGGGTTGACCGAATAGGAGAATACATACATCAGCACCCACATCTGCATGCTCCCGTCGTGATGCGAGGTGGTCGCTCCTTCCCGTCATCGTCGAAAGGCGCGGCGGTCGAGCTGTGGCCATCATGGTCTCGTGCCGAAGGCCCGCATCGACCATGATCTAGATCAAGTGAGCAGGCGAACCTGCAGGGTATCGCGACCGAATGGTCCCTTGCTTTCTGGCAAGTGTAGACATCCAGGCGCGAAACACCGAGCGATAGATTGATCTATCTCAAGGCCAGATGCGCGGCGAAGGCTCAGCTTGCATCGGCGGATAACGATCATCCGGATAATCGGGAGGTAGAGGCATGTACCGGCACATTCTCATTCCGACAGATGGGTCGGAGCTGGCGGAGCATGGCGTGAGGCAGGGGTTGGCGCTGGCGAAATCCCTCGGAGCGAAGGTGTCAGTCATCTTCGTCATTGAGCCCTTCTCGGAAATCGGCGGGAGGTACCGTGAGCTGCTCACAAAATTTGCGGAGATACGCAAGGAAGAAGCCACGAGCGCACTGGATCGCGCCGCTCAGGCGGCCAAAGAGGCCGGTGTTTCCTGCGAGGCAACCCAGGTGGAAAGCGGGCAGCCCCATCAGGCCATCATCGCAGCGGCCGCGGATAAAGGCTGCGATCTCATTGCCATGTCGTCGCACGGACGCAGTGGGCTCTCCATGCTTCTCGTCGGCAGCGTGACAAACAAGGTGCTGACTCAGGCAAAAACTCCGGTTCTTGTCTGTCAGTGAATGTGTAGACCGCTCGATGGCAAATACGCTCACGCAGAGCCTCGCCACGGTGTATGAAATTTGGGAGCAGTTTATGAAGAAAATTGCCGTGTGCCTGGCCCTCGCGGGCGCGACTCTGTCGGGTCCCTTGCAAGCGCAGACAAGCGTCGACATGGCGCGCATAACTTGCGCGCAATACCTGGCCATGTCCCCGAGCGATTCTTCCGTATTTTCTGCCTGGATGAGCGGGTGGTTCAATCAAAAGAAGGGATATGTCTTTGTCGATCTCAACGCGTACGCGCGAAATGTCGCAAGCGTAAAGGCATGGTGTTCGACCAATCCCACTCAGACCGTGATGGCGGGCCTTGAGCGCTCCACCACCGGCCAGTGATCAAACAGGATTGGAAGACAACCATGAAGCCATCAATCTTTGCCGTTGCGACCGTTGTACTCCTCGCCACGACCGTTGTGGCCAAAGCTCAAGTCGTCGTCGATCTGTCCCTCATCACCTGCAAGCAACTGCTGGAGTCGGACAACGACAGACAAATGCTGATCAGCTCCTGGATGTCGGGATATTTCAGTGCATCGAAGAATTTGAGTGTTGTCGATTTTCGTTACGTCGAACGAAACGGCAAGGTCATCGGCAATTATTGCAAGTCGCACAAGTCGGACACCGTGATGAATGCGATGCAGAAGAACTGGCGCTGACCATCCTCGCTACTATCGGTTCGGCGGGCCGGTCGTCGCGAGGTGCTGATTTCCCAGAGCTTATGCAAAAGGAGCTTATGCAAAAGCCCCGGCACGCTCGCCGGGGCTTCTCTTTGGCTTCAGCGCTACCGGATCGCCTCCCGGCGCGTAGCGTCAGCGTTTCGCGGCCGCGCCCTTCGCTGCCTCGTAGGCGTCGCGATAGCCTCTCGCGATTGTCCGAACGCCGCGTCCGATGTCGTCGTAGACATCATCGGGCAGGTTCGCGAGCGACACCCGAAGCGACCATTCGGGTGCGTCGAAGCCGCCTCCGTTCAACAGCACGATCCCGTGGGCTTCGGCCAGCCTGAACGCGAGGTCCAGCGGGTGGACATTCTTCTTCAGGTATTCGACGGCCTCGTCGCCGATGTTCTTTCGGGCCCAGAACTCGAAATCGATGAGAGCGTAGTAGGCATCGTAGCTCGGATTCGGGGTCAGCTTGTCGGCCAGCCCGAGCCCGTCGAGCAGCGACCACAGCCGCTTGTTGACGATTTCCATGCAGGCGGCCTGATAGGCCTTCTTCACGTCCATCATCTCGGCGAGCGAGAACAGGCTCATCATCACCTGCTGCGGCAACGACAATCCGGCGGTGTGATTGAGCGCGACGTCGCGGCTGTCGGCGACGATACGGTCGATCAGCTTGAGCTTGCGCGGTTCGAGCGTGAGCGGCCCGTAGCGCTTGTCGAGCGCCTTCACGGCCTCGTCCGGAAGATCGGCGATCTTCCTGTCGAAGATGTTGTCTTCATGGATCGCAATCGCGCCGAGCCGCCATCCCGTGCAGCCGAAATATTTCGAATAGGAGTAGACGCCGATGGTGTTGTGCGGCAGTTCGCCGAGCAGCGAACGGAAATCGTGCACGAAGGTTCCGTAGACGTCGTCGGTGAGGATCATCAGGTCGGGGCGCTTGGTCTTGACCAGATTGGCCAGCTTGGCAACCGTCTCCTTGCTCAACGCCATTCCTGGAGGATTGGAAGGATTGACGACGAAGAACGCCTTGATCTTCGGGTCTTCCAGCTTCTTGATTTCCTCGTCGGTGAACTGGAATTTGTTCTCCTGCGGAGCCCTGATCTGAACGACCCTCAGGTCGTAGTCTTCAAGGTGCGTCATCTCGATGTAGGGCGTGAAGATCGGCGTCGCCAGCGCGATTGTATCGCCCGGCACCAGCAGCCGATTGGCCTTCAGCGACTTGAACAGGTAACACATCGCCGCCGTGCCGCCTTCGACCGCATAGATGTCGAACTTCCCGGCCGGCCGGGGCTCGCCGCAGACGGCCCACATCAGGTATTCGTGCACGATCTTCTCGTTGTGCACCAGCATGCGGTCCGGCACCGGGTAATTGTCGCCGATGATGGAATCGACCAGTTCGTGGACGAAGGCGTCGGGATTGAAACCGAATTTCTTCACTGCAAAGGGCAGCATCTCGGTCAGGAAACTCGCGCCGGGCATGTCCTTGTGCTGTTTGAGCCAGGCCTCGAACCGGCCGGCAATGCCGTTTGTCTGTGGCATGCCGCCGATGCCCGCCGGGTGCTCCATCACCCGCTTGCTCTCGGTGATGGCGAACTGTCCGAGCAGGAAGAAGCCTTCGCGCGGCGTCGTCGCCACCCAGTTCGGATTGCCTCGCCCGGCGTTCAGGAAGGGCATCTGACTGCGCTTCGAATTGCTCTTGGCGAGGTTGATCAGTTCGTCCTTGATCTCGAAGGGGCTCAGCGCCTCGAATTTCTTTAAGGTCAGAAGATCGGCCATTTTGACACTCCCGGGACGATGCAAGCTGTTGGAACGGAAGCGACAGGCGCTCTTGCCCGCGCAATCGCGCGCAGCATGATCGGCAGCCGGTGACGGCCCTTGATCTATGTCAACGCTCTGGTGCGGGCGACGTTTGCCGCGCTGACGGAGCGCCGCGTCACGATGCAGCATGCGGACCCGCGTGCGTTGTCGGCAAGACGATGAAGCGGCAAGGCAATCGCTGTCGCAATTGACATAGATCAACATCCGTCTCGGCAACCGCCGCCTGATGTCCATCGACGCAATTGCTTGGCCCTGCTTGGTCCACCCTGCGTGAGATCGAAGTGGACGCGAGCCGAAGCCTCGGGACAGCATGAACGGGTGACATCATGATCGATTGGCTCTTCCAGACGCTCCGCACCTATCCCGAGATCGCGATCTTTCTCTCGCTGGCCTTGGGCTACTATTTCGGCTCCTTCACCTATAAGGGGCTCGGTCTCGGCGCGGTCACCGCGACGCTGATCGCCGCTGTCATTATCGGCCAGATCGGAATCACCATTTCAGGTCCGCTGAAGCCGTTCTTCTTTCTGATGTTCCTGTTCGCCATCGGTTACGGCGTCGGACCGCAATTCGTGCGCGGCATCGCGCAGGACGGCGTCCCGCAGGCAATTTTCGCGGCCGTAGTCTGCGTCTTCTGCCTGCTGTCCGCCTATTTCGGCGCCAAGATCGCCGGCTACGACGTCGGATCGGCGATCGGGCTCTATGCCGGCTCGCAGACGATCTCCGCATCGATGGGGCTCGCGACCGACGCCATCAATCGTCTTGGCCTGCCTGCGGACGAAGCCAAGAAGCTGCTCGACGCCATGCCGGTTGCCTATGCCGTGACCTATATTTTCGGCACGGTCGGCTCGGCGATTGTCCTGGCCCTGCTCGGGCCGGCGTTGCTCGGGATCGATCTCGAGGCCGCGTGCAAGAAATATGAAGAAGAGCACGGCGGCAAGAAGCAGCTGGGCGGCCCGGGGACGGCCTGGCACCAGTTCGACGTGCGCGCCTATCGCGTTCATGAGCGCGGGCCCGTCGCCGGCAAGACGGTCGGGCAGGCCGAGGCGCTGCTTCCCGATCATCGCATCTTCGTCCTCCGGCTCCGGCAGGCCGGGAATATCGAGGAAGCAACCTCCGACACCGTGATTCATGCCGGCGATGTCGTTGCCGTGGCAGGCCGCCGCGATGTGCTGGTACGGTTGATCGGCGAGCAGGCGGAGGAAGTCGACGATCGCGAGCTGCTGGCGGTGCCGATCGAGGGCATCGATGTTTACGTGACCAGCAAGGACGTCGATGGCAAGACGCTGGAGGAGCTGGCCAAGGCACCGGGTGCTCGCGGCGTCTTCCTGCGCAAGATCGCCCGGGGCGCGATCGCGGTCGAAATTCCGATCCTGCCGAACACCAAGATCAACCGGGGCGACATCCTCACCCTGGTGGGCCGCACCTCCGATGTCGCTGCCACCACAAAGATGCTCGGCCGGCCGGATCGTGCGACTGACGTAGCCGACGTCGCCTTCATCGGGGCGGCCATCGCGATCGGCGCCCTTGTCGGCGCTTTCGTCTACAAGATCGGAAGCGTGCCGCTCACATTGTCCACCTCCGGTGGCGCGCTGATCTCCGGTCTGTTTTTCGGTTGGCTTCGATCCGTGCATCCGACCTTCGGCCGCATCCCGTCACCCACCGTGTGGTTCATGAACTCGGTCGGCCTGAACGTCTTCATTGCCGTAGTCGGCATCTCCTCGGGCCCGGGATTTGTCGCGGGCCTGCAGAAGCTCGGCTTCAGCCTGTTCCTGTGGGGCGTCGTCGTGACCACCGTGCCGTTGATCCTGGCGATGTTTGTCGGCAAATATGTGTTCCGTTTCCACGACGCGATCCTGCTCGGCTGCTGCTCCGGCGCGCGCACGACGACCGCGTCGCTCGGCATGATCAACGACCGTGCGAAGAGCCAGATTCCCGGCCTTGGCTATACCGTCACCTACGCGGTCGGAAACACGCTGTTGACGATTTGGGGCATGGTGCTGGTCATGATGATGGCATAGCCGCGGCCGGCGACGATGGTGATCTGGCTGCAGCAGTTTCTCGTCCGTTATCCGGAGCTCGCGCTGTTCCTGGTGATCGCGGCGGGCTACTGGATCGGAAGCTTCAGGATCGGGGCTTTCAGCCTCGGTCCGGTGACGGGTGCGCTCTTTGCCGGCCTTGCGGTCGGCGATTTCGCGCATGTGCCGGTCTCCAGCATGACCAAATCCTTCCTGTTCCTGTTGTTCCTGTTCGGGGTGGGCTATTCGGTCGGTCCGCAATTCGTTCTGGCAATGAAGCGCGACGGGCTGAAGCCGGTGCTGATGGCCATTGTCGTAAGCCTCACCGGCCTTGCGGCGGCGATCGTGGTGGCACGCGTGCTGCGGCTTGATCCCGGCTTTGCCGCCGGATTGATGTCGGGCGCGCTCAGCCAGAGCGCTGCGATGGGTACGGCGACCGACGCAATCAACGGACTGCCGGTATCCGAAGCACAGCGCGCGCTGTTTGTCTCGCACGTCGCGGTGGCCGATGCGGTCTGCTACATCTTCGGTTATGCCGGCGTGATCACATTCTGCACGATCGTCGTTCCGGCGCTGCTGAAGATCGATCTGAAGACCGAAGCGCTCAAGCTGGAACAAGCCTTGGGCATCACGCGCGCCAAGCCCGGCCTGGCGTCGGCCTGGCGCAAATTCGAGCTGCGCGCGTACCGGCTGGATGCCGACGCGGCGATCGCCGGACTGACGGTTGCCGCCGCCGAAGCTCGCGTGCCCGAGCAGCGCGTGTTCATCCACCGCATTCGCCGCGGCGAGCGCATCCTCGAGGCGGAGCCAGGGATGACGCTCGCGGCCGGCGACGTGATCGCGCTATCCGCGCCGCGCCAGACCATCGTCGAGCTGATCGGACCGCGCGGTGAAGAGGTCGAGGACCGGGAGCTGCTCGACATTCCCCTGATCTCGGCCGACCTGTTCCTGATCAACCCGGAGCTCGCGGGCAGCAGTCTCCAGCAGGCGTCGGAACAGAGCTGGACACGCGGCCTCTATCTGCGCTCGCTAAGCCGGGGCGGCGAGGCGCTTCCCATCGCGGCCGGCACCGTCCTGGAGCGCGGCGATATGCTTCGCATCGTGGGCCCTGAAACTGTGGTGCAGACCGCCGCCAAGAGCATCGGCGTCATTGTCGCGCCGAGCACCAGCATCGATTTCGTGGTGCTTGGGCTCGCGATTTTCCTCGGCGGCCTCGTTGGCGTGCTCGTGAGCTTTTCGGTTGGCGGTGTCACGATCTCTCTGAGCACCAGCGTCGGCACGCTGCTCGCCGGACTGCTGGTCGGCTACCTCCGCACCCGACTGCCGTATTTCGGCCGGATCCCAGACGGCGCCATCAGCCTGATGACGGCGCTCGGGCTCGCTGCCTTCGTCGGCCTGACCGGCATTCACGCCGGGCCGATCTTCCTTTCCGCGATACGCGAGTCGGGCATCGGCCTGCTGCTGGGCGGCATGATCGTCACCCTGTTGCCGCAGATCGTCGGCTTCTGCTTCGGGCATTTCGTGCTGCGCATGAACCCGATCCTCTTGCTGGGCGCATTGACGGGAGCGCAGACGGTGACGGCCGCGATGGCCGCCATCCAGGAGCGTTCGGGGAGTTCCGTGGTGGTGCTCGGCTATACGCCCGCCTATCCGGTCTCGAACATTCTGCTGACGACCTGGGGGTCGATCATGGTCGCCGTTTTGGCTGGATGACCAGACGGGATGGCCGGCGGTTACCTCGCCATTGAGATCGAACGCTACTAAGCCAGCTTCACTGGGCGTCGATAGGAAAAGGTCGCCTCCGAAATAGTGGGTTTCGCGATGTAGCGGTCTCCCGCTACCATATTCTCACACTGCCTTATCCGGTTGGGACGGGTCCCTTCGCCGAGCAGGCGGTCGATCGCGGTCCGACACGCGCGCTTCAACGCTTGCCGGTTCCACGACGACGCAAGACCTGCGCGAAGGGGAGTGGCTCATGTCCCCTGCAGACGTTATGGGATAGTCGTTGTCCATTCAGGATAGTGACGTCTGCAGTTCATGCCGTTTCGGTGGCGCTCATGGTTCGGCGGCTTTTTCTCCCTGGGCATGCTCTGGGCCTGTGCGGTATCGGCGCAAACCACTCAACCGGTCGGTCGGGCCTGGTTCGACATTCCCTCGCAGCCGCTCGCTTCCGCGCTCGACGCCTATAGCAAGGCGACCGGCGTCGTCATCGCCTATAACGGCAACCTCGCGGTTGGGCGGGTTTCGAATGCAGTGCAGGGGCAGTTCAATCCGCAGCAAGCTATCCTTATTCTTCTGAAAGGCAGCGGACTGGTCGCGGACTACACGGCATCCGATG
Organism: Bradyrhizobium oropedii; assembly: GCF_020889685.1. Taxonomy (GTDB): domain Bacteria; phylum Pseudomonadota; class Alphaproteobacteria; order Rhizobiales; family Xanthobacteraceae; genus Bradyrhizobium; species Bradyrhizobium oropedii. Next base: position 2,804 of record NZ_JACMYO010000222.1, on the reverse strand, counting down.
CCATCGTCGTCATTCCAGCACCGAATGAAACTTTTGTGACGCGATCGCCGTCGGCCATCGCGTTGGCGGCCTTGTCACAACAGAGCGCTATTGAACGGCGATATTCGGCGCTGCTACAGGAGCGGCTGACCAATGCCTTGTGCGCCCAGCGAGCGACAAGGCCCGGTACATACCGGGCCGCCATCAGCTTTTGGATCGGGTCTTCTGGCAGCGTGACGAGGGTGAAGCTTTTGGGGACGACCGGCGATCCGCAACGGGATGCAGCGATTGCGGAAGCGGCACGTCGCGTATCCGCGGGTGAGGCTCCCCCCGCGCAGATGACGCAACCCTTTACCATGGTGATCCTGCCGCGAGCGTCCGGCGGCACGGTCGACTGTCCGCCGGGTGAAGGCGACCGACGAGATGAGTGAGGACAAGAGGTCCACCAGCTCGGCGAGTCATGACCCGGACCGGGAGAGCGAGAGCTCGCGAACGCTGCGGGCCCTGTTCATCGAGCGGTACCAGGACCTGAAGTCGCGCCTTGCACGTCGGCTGGGCTCCCTGGAGTGGGCAGAAGACGCTCTGCAGGATACCTATCTGCGCCTGAACGGACGGGAGATCGTTGGCGATGTCCGCAATCCGGCCGCCTACCTGCTTCGGTCTGCCTTCCATGTCGCGCTGAATCAGCGGCGCGCCGATAATCGGCGCCTCAATGCGGAAGAGGTCGAGGCGCTGCTCGATCTCGCGGATGATGCGCCTGATGCCGTGCGCGTGATTTCAGGCCGTTCTGATCTCGAAAGGCTCAAGCAGGTGATGGCCGAGCTGCCGCCGCGTCCGCGCGCCATCCTGTTGGCCGCCAGGCTGGAAGGGTTGTCCCGGCAGGAGATTGCCCAGCGCTTTGGCATCTCCGTGAGCCTGGTGGAAAAGGATTTGCGGAGGGCGCAGGAACATTGTGTCGCCCGTTTCAAGAAAATCCGGCGTCCGGAGTAGAAAATTGTGCGGTTCGCTTCGCCAGGGAGTGTCTATGTTGCGGGAGGTCCGCTGGTTCGCACGCAGAGGATCGCGCTCGCAGTCCCCATCATGACCGGCACATGCAACGTTGATGATTGATAGCGACCAACATCACGACGAGCTTTCCGGGCTGGAGCGCGAAGCCCATGCCTGGATTCGGCGCCTGACGTCCGGAGAGGCGAGGGCGGCTGACGCGGCTGCCTTGCAGCGGTGGTGCAGCCAGAGCCCGGCGCATGCGGCCGCTTTCTCGGAAGCCAGCCGATTCTGGAAGGCATTCGGCCCTGCCGGTCAGAACCTGCTCGATGACGAGAGGAAGACGAGCCGCCGTTCGCGCGCCGGTGGCAGGACCCCGATCATGACTCGCCGCGCGGTCGTGGGAGGAGCGCTCGCGGCCGCCACAGCCGGGATCATGGTGGTGCACCCGCCGCTCGATCTGTGGCCGTCGTTGCTCGAACTGCGGGCTGACTACCGCACTGGCGTCGGTGAGCAGCGTGAGCTGGCCGTGGTCGATGGCGTCGCGGTCCAGATGAACACGCGTACCAGCATCTCGCTGGGATCGGGAGGTGCGTCCGGCGCGGTTGAGCTGATTGCCGGCGAAGCCTCCTTCAAGGTCGCCGATCGGCGAGCAGAAACATTCAGCGTGACTGCGGCGGGCGGAACCACCACGTCGACCGGCGCACAGTTCGATGTGCGCGTTGACGGATCGAGCGCCTGTGTCACCTGCCTCGCGAACGAGGCGCATGTGGAGCATCGGACGCAACAGGTTGTTCTCAAGTCGAGGCAGCGCGTGACCTACGACGATAGCGGATTCGGCGAGGTCGTCGCAATCGACCCGTCGGTCGCCGCCGCCTGGCAGCAGGGTCTGATCATCTGCAACATGATGCCTTTGGCGGACCTGATTCAGGAACTGAACCGGTACCGGTTCGGCCGCATCGTTTTGCTGAACGGGGAGTTCGGGCGCAACCCCGTCAATGGTCGTTTCAGGATTGATCGTCCCGACGAGGCCTTGGTGCAGATTGAGCGTGCGTTCGGCATTCATGCCCGCACCTTGCCCGGCGGGCTCGTCCTGCTCTCCTAGCCCTTCCCTGCTCGAGACTCCAGTGCTTGCTCCGCTCTAAAGCGGTGACACAAAACATTCATAAAATTCCCTTGAGGGTTCCGACGTCAGGAGGTGTCACGACAGTGAGCCGGCGGTCATCACATTGATCGCAAGTTGGCTTAGTCAGGATACCGAATGTTCGTCGACCGTGTGATCTCCAGCGCATCGCGCGCCCTGCGCAACGCCTCGTGGCTTCGCTCGTTGCAGGGCAGTCGGATGAGCGGAGGAGTGAGTCTCGCAATAGCTGACGAGCAAACACACCGGCCGCGCATCGACCAGGTCGAAGCACCGACGCTTCGCCCTGTACGCCTCTGATCCGCTCCTTTCCGCTCATTCTGTTTCCAGAGGACATCGTATGCCGTCTCGCCGGAAAGCCGCCCGCCGTTATCGCTTCGATCTGCGTCGGGTCGCGCCGCTTTCTCCGCGGCAGCGGATCGGATTGGTATCCCGCTCCGTGCTGCTCGCTGGAACAAGCACGCTGGCGCTGCTGCTGACGGGAGTTGAGGACGCTTCCGCGCGGCCGTTCGGCAACTTCGGGACGACAAATTCGGCGCCGACGATCGCCAGCGACGCGGCCACCGCTGCGGCTCAGCAAGCGACGGAGGTCGCCAGGCAAAGCCAGAGCGCGCTGACCCGAGCGACCCAGGCCATCCAGGCACTGCAGGCCGCGCAGGTCGCGGCGCGCAGCGCAGCCGCGGCCTCGCAGCGATCGGCC
>NZ_JACMYO010000221.1 GCF_020889685.1 Bradyrhizobium oropedii | reverse complement strand
CCCCAGGCGGCGATAGACGATCGCCTGATGCCGGCCGAGCTCGTCGAGCGCGCGCGGCCTGCCGTGGGCTTTTAGATAGGCGCGCGAGCCGCACACCACCATGCGCTGGCGTGCGATGCGCCGCGCGATCACGCCGGACGGCGCGGTGAGATCGCCGGTCCTGATCGCAAGGTCGTAGCCGCCCTCCATCAGGTCGGCGACCGGATCGCCGAACGCAAGATCGAGCTCCAGCGCGGGATATTTCTGCGCGAGCTTGAGCAGCGCGGGGACGACGCAGCGGCGGCCGAGCAGCGCTGGCATCGTCACCCGCAGCCGCCCGCGCGGTTCGGACAGTTGATCGGCCGCAAGCGCGTCGGCGGCTTCCGCCTCAGTGAGCACTGCGCGGCAACGATCATAATAGGCTTGTCCGAACTCGGTCAGGCTCTGACGCCGCGTGGTGCGGTGGAGCAGGCGGACACCGAGGCGATCCTCGAGAAAGCGGACATGCTTGCCGACCATCGGGCCGGACATCTCGAGCGCCTCGGCGGCGGCCGCGAAGGAGCCGAGATCGACCGCCCTGAGGAAGACGGCCATGCTGGTGAGGCGGTCCATCATTCGAAACTCCCAGTTTTGACTGTTGGGTCTGGACGATGATTTATCTGCTCAATTCGCCCTGGCATAGCTCATTCAATTGAACTGTTTTGCAATTCAACTGTCTGGAGTGCAGCCAATGGCTCGTGTCGTTCGTTTTCATCAACTTGGCGGTCCCGAGGTGCTGCGCATCGAGGACGTTGCGATCGAGCCGCCCGGGCGCGGCGAGATCCAGATCCGGATCAAGGCGCTCGGACTGAACCGCGCCGAGGCCTTGATGCGCAGCGGAACCTATATCGAGACGCCGCCGCTGCCGTCCGGCCTCGGCCTCGAGGCCGCCGGCCTCGTCGAAGCGATCGGCGAGGGCGTCGGCGGTTTCGCGCCGGGGGATGCCGTCAGCATCGTGCCGCCGATCTCGATGGCGCGGTGGCCGGCCTATGCCGAACTCGCCAACTTCCCGGCCGAGCTGGTGGTGAAGCATCCGCCGGCGCTGGGGTTCGAGATGGCGGCCGCGGTGTGGATGCAATACCTCACGGCGTACGGCGCCCTGATCGACGTTGCGCGGCTTGTCCGAGGCGAGTTCGCCGTGATCACGGCGGCATCGAGCAGCGTCGGGCTCGCCGCGATCCAGATCGCCAATCGTATCGGTGCAATCCCGATCGCGGTGACGCGGAGTTCAGCCAAGGCGCAGGCATTGCGCGATGCGGGCGCCGCGCATGTGATCGCGTCCGAGGAAGAGGATCTGCAGTCAAGACTGGAGCAGATCGCGGGTCCCGACGGCGTTCGTGTCGTGCTCGACCCGGTCGGTGGCCCTGTCTTCGTGCCGCTGACGGCAGCGATGGCGCACGGCGGCATCCTGATCGAGTATGGCGGGCTCAGCCCCGAGCCGACGCCGTTTCCGCTGTTCACTGTGTTGAGCAAGAGCCTGATCCTGCGCGGCTACCGCGTGCATGAGGTTGTGCAGGATCCGGCGCGGCTCGCGGCGGCGAAGGCGTTCATCCTCGACGGGCTTGCCGAAGGGGCGCTGAAGCCGGTCATCGCCAGGACGTTTCCGTTCGAGGAGATCGTCGCGGCGCATCGGTTTCTGGAGTCGAACACGCAGTTCGGCAAGATCGTGGTGACGGTGTGAAGCAGAGCGGATGCTTCGCCGCGTCATTGCGAGCGGAGCGAAGCAATCCATCGGCCGGCATGCACGGATGAATGGATTGCTTCGTCGCTTTGCTCCTCGCAATGACGGGGTTGGTTATGTCCCGCAGAACGTCTGCGTCACCATCTGCTCGGGCAGCGGCGGATCGGCGTAGGCCGCGAACTGCGCCTGGTCCTCGTAGGGCTTTGCCAGCACCGTCAGCAATTCCTCGAACGGGGTGTAGTCGTCATTGTTGACGGCGGCCGCAATCACCGCCTCGATGCGATGGTTGCGCGGGATGAAGGCCGGGTTGACGGCACTCATCGCGGCCCTGCGCTCGGCCGCGCTCTGCGGTTCGAGAGCAAGGCGCGTGCGCCAGCGGGCGGCCCATTCATCGAACGCTGCGGGACCGGTGAACTGCGCGCGGACGTCGGCGGCGTCTTCCGCTGCGGCATCCCCGAGATGGCGGAACGTCAGCGTGAAGTCGGCAGCGTTCTTCGCCATCGCATCGAGCAGATCCTGGATCAGCGCCTCGTCGCCGTCGCGCGCGGTGAACAGGCCGACCTTGGCGCGCAGCCCGGCCTGATAGGCCGCGGTGAATTTTTCGGGGAATTCGCCGAGGATCGTCTGTGCCTGCTCGATGGCCTTTTCCTGCTCGTCGGCGAACAGCGGCAGCAGGCACTCGGCGAGCCGGGTCAGATTCCACAGCGCAATGCGCGGCTGGTTGGCATAGGCGTAGCGGCCCATCTCGTCGATCGAGGAGAACACCTGCGCCGGATTGTAGGCATCGAGGAAGGCGCAGGGGCCGTAGTCGATGGTCTCGCCGGAGATCGAAGTGTTGTCGGTGTTCATCACGCCATGGATGAAGCCGACCAGCAGCCAGCGCGCGACCAGCGCAGCCTGCCGCGCCACAACGCCGGCGAGCAGGGCGTGATAGGGCTGGGCGGCGTCCTTCAGCTCGGGATAGTGCCTGGCGATGACATGGTCGGCCAGCGCACGCACGCCGTCGGTGTCGCCGCGGGCGGCGAAGAACTGGAAGGTGCCGACGCGGATGTGGCTCGCGGCAACGCGGGTCAGCACCGCGCCCGGCAGCGCGGTCTCGCGCATCACGGGCTCGCCGGTGACGACGGCAGCCAGCGAACGGGTGGTCGGGATGCCCAAGGCGAACATCGCCTCGCTGACGATGTATTCGCGCAAGACCGGACCCAGCGCGGCGCGGCCGTCGCCGCGGCGGGAGAACGGGGTCGGGCCAGATCCCTTGAGTTGGATGTCGCGGCGGATGCCGTTCTTGTCGATGACCTCGCCGAGCAGGATGGCACGGCCGTCGCCGAGCTGGGGCACGAAGTGCCCGAACTGGTGGCCCGCATAGGCCATCGCGATCGGGTCGGCGCCGTCAGGCAGCTGCTTGCCGGCGAGGATTTCGGCGCCCTCCGGCGTCGATAGCAGGTCCGGATCCAGCCCGAGCTGGACCGCGAGCGGCCGGTTCAGCCTGATCAGCCGGGGGGCGACCACCGGGGTCGGCGCGACGCGGGCGAAAAAGTTCGCCGGCAGCGCCGAATAGGTGTTCTGGAACGGGAAATGGATGGTCATATCCCGAAGATAGGCCTGCGGGCCGAATAGGCAAACGATTGGCGCCGGACCGCCGCAGAATCTGCAGTTTCGGGGCGAAACCGGCCGTTCCATTGGTTGCCGCACCCGGCCTCGTCGGGTAAACCCTCGGCAACTTCGGACAGGGCATTTTGGCCCTGTCGCGATTGGACCCTCCGACATCAGTTTTGGAACGAATATGCATCGCTACCGGTCACACACATGCGGCGCGCTCCGTGAGAGCGATATCGACCAGACGGCCAGGCTGTCAGGCTGGGTCCACCGGGTCCGCGACCATGGCGGCGTGCTGTTCGTCGATCTGCGCGACCATTACGGCATCACCCAATGCGTGGCCGATCCGGACTCGCCGGCGTTCGCCGAGGTCGAGAAGTTCCGCTCCGAGTGGGTGGTGCGGATCGACGGCAAAGTGCGCCGCCGTCCCGCCGGCACCGACAATCCGGAACTGCCGACCGGCCTGATCGAGATCTACATCAAGGAGATCGAGGTGCTGGGCCCGGCGGCCGAGCTGCCGCTGCCGGTGTTCGGCGAGCAGGAATATCCTGAAGACATCAGGCTCAAATACCGCTTCCTCGACCTGCGTCGCGAGAAGCTGCACCAGAACATCATGACCCGCGGCGCGGTGGTCGATTCCATGCGCAAGCGGATGAAGGAGCAGGGCTTCTTCGAATTCCAGACCCCGATCCTGACGGCGTCGTCGCCGGAAGGCGCGCGCGACTTCCTGGTGCCGTCGCGCATCCATCCCGGCAAGTTCTACGCGCTGCCGCAGGCGCCGCAGCAGTACAAGCAGCTCTTGATGATGTCGGGCTTCGACCGCTACTTCCAGATCGCGCCGTGCTTCCGCGACGAGGACCCGCGCGCCGACCGCCTGCCGGGCGAGTTCTATCAGCTCGACGTTGAGATGAGTTTTGTCACCCAGGACGATGTGTTCGCGGCGATGGAGCCGGTGATCACCGGCGTGTTCGAGGACTTTGCCAAGGGCAAGCCGGTGACCAAGAACTGGCCGCGGATTCCGTTTGCCGAAGCCGTGCGCAAATACGGCTCCGACAAGCCCGACCTGCGCAACAAGATCGTGATGCAGGACGTCTCCGAGTACTTCCGCGGCTCCGGCTTCAAAGTGTTCGCGCGGATGCTGGAAGACCCGAAGAACCAGGTCTGGGCGATCCCTGCCAAGACCGGCGGTAGTCGCGCGTTCTGCGACCGCATGAACTCGTGGGCTCAGGGTGAGGGGCAAGTTGGCCTGGGCTACATCTTCTTCGCACAGGAGAAGGGTCCCGAGGCTGGCAGCGTACGTGAATCGATTATGGAGGCTCTCCGACAGGAAGGGCATCCAGACGTGGCCAAATGGATGGAGCTCCAGGACTTAGTTGTCGGTAAAGGTCCGGTCGCCAACAATCTAGGGCAGGGGCGGACCGAGGTCATGCGCCATCGTTTGGGTTTGGAGGCCGGAGACGCTGTCTTCTTCGTCGCGGGCGACCCGGAAAAGTTTTGGAAGTTCGCCGGCCTTGCCCGAACGAGACTCGGCGAGGAGCTGAACCAGATCGACAAGGATCGCTTCGAGCTCGCCTGGATCGTCGACTTCCCGATGTACGAGTATGACGAGGAGAACAAGAAGGTCGACTTCTCGCACAACCCGTTCTCGATGCCGCAGGGCGGCCTCGATGCGCTGAAGTCGCAGGATCCGCTGACCATCAAGGCGTTCCAGTACGACATCGCCTGCAACGGCTACGAGATCGCCTCCGGCGGCATCCGCAACCACAAGCCGGAAGCGATGGTGAAGGCGTTCGAGATCGCAGGCTATGGCGAGCAGGAAGTCGTCGACCGCTTCGGCGGCATGTACCGTGCGTTCCAGTACGGCGCGCCGCCGCACGGCGGCATGGCGGCCGGCCTCGACCGCATCGTGATGCTGTTGTGCGGCACCAACAATCTGCGCGAGATCTCGCTGTTCCCGATGAACCAGCAGGCGATGGACTTGCTGATGGGCGCGCCGTCGGAAGCAACGCCGAAGCAGCTCAAGGAGCTGCACATCCGGACCAACCTGCCGGCGAAGGGGTAGCTCGGTCCGCAGTCCGCAAAACTCGTCATGCCCGGGCTTGTCCCGGGCATCCACGTCTTTGGTTTCCACCTGAAGAAAGACGTGGATGGCCGGGACAAGCCCGGCCATGACAACGTGGAGAGTGCGTTGCCCCAATAGGGCAGGAGTTCACAACCCCGTCGACGCCTCGATCTTGAATTGCGCCAGCGCCGATTGCGGATCGGTCTTGAGCAACTGCATCAATTGAAGCGCCGGCGCCTTGGCGCGCGGGGTCAGCTTGATGACGAGCGTCTGTCCCGGCGTCTCGATGAACTGGCTGATGGCGGTGACGAGGGCGGTGGCATCCGGATTGGCTGCGCCGATCGCATCGCTCTGCGCCTTGATGCTGTCGAGGATGGCCTTGCGCGCTTCGTCGCGGCCGACGTTCTGGGTGCGGGCGAACTGGGCGACCGCGAGGTCGATGACGCCGAGGTCGTGGACGACAAGCTCGATCGTGCCGGCCTCGATCTGCGCGGCCGCGCCCATGGACTCCGCAGCACTGGTCGAAAACGCCTCGCGCGGAACGTTGGCGAGCGCGACCTTCGCCGATGCGTGCAGCAGGCCCGCCATGTCGAGCTTGACCGGCTCGAGCGCGAACGCGCGTGACGCCTCGGTCCAGGCAGCACCGAGATCGGCATCGATCGCCATCCGGTCGATTCCGGCTGCGACAAGCGCTTGCTGTTGCGGATCGGTTGCATCCAGCGGCGCCGCCATCTTCGCGACCAGCCGCAGCTTGCTCGGGATCGGTCCGACGAACTGACCCCAGTCGAGACTGAGGACATCGATGTTGACCGGCTTGCCGGTCGCCTTGTAGGGCGAGGTGACAGCCTTGACCTCGACGCCCTCGATCAGCGGGAGCAGCGCCAGCGCCTGTTCAGGCGACGGCTTCTGTCCAGCGAACTGCGCCGAGAGCCGCATGAGGCTCGCGACATCGAGCGACTTCAGCGCGAAACGTCCGACCTTGAAAGGGCCGTTCTGGGCATTGCCATCAAGTCCCTCGACCGCAAGCTCGCCGATCTTGCCGTGTTCGAAGTTGAAGCGCATCGAGGCAAGCTTGAGCGGGCCTTTCGGCGTCTCGATCGAGAACCCGTGCATCTCGGCATTTCCGATGCCGGCACCCGAATAGAGGCCAGCTACTTTTTCCAACAGCTCGCGCGCCTGCGCCGGGCTCGGCGGTGCGGTCCCCTGCGGCGGGATCATCGCCAACAGCGCCGGCAGTTGCATCCGCGACGGATTGATCCTGACGTCGTCGACGGTGACGCCCTCGATCCGCATGTTCATACCAGGCATGGCGGCGACGTCATCAGTCTTTGCTGTTATCACATAGGGACCAGCTGAAACGTGCCCCTGAACCCGATAGTCCCTGTCGTCGTTGGCCTTGGCCGGATCGAATATCGCCGCCATCGCGCCGACGTCGATATCGGTCGCGACCATATTCGCAAGATCGCCGGTCGTCTTGAGCGCCTTGCCCGCTACCTGCGAGTTGATCGTGAACGTAACCTTGTCGGTCTTGCTGGAGGCGATCTTTCCGTCCTTCATACCTTCGATGGCAAGGCCCGAATAGTCGAACGTGCCGCCGGCGCCGTCACCGGCATGTGCTGCAGCGCCGAAGGTCATCGTTCCCGTCAATGTGGGCGCGGTCACCGATGAGGCGTTGATGCTCGCGAGCTGGGCCAATGCGAACCGGTACAGCTCGAAGATCGACGACGAGGCCGGAAGCTGAGGCAGTCCGGCGGGACCGGAATATTCCTTCACCGTGATCCGCGGCACTTTGTAGGTCAGGGAGGCGGTCGTCGCGGTCGGTCCCCCCGTCACGCCGATCTCGACATCATTGAATGCGACGTTGTCGGCGGAGACCCGCGCGGCCTCCGGCTGACCGAGGCCCGTCATCGTGAGGCTGGCAATCTTGACGTTAACAGGGGATTGCGCGCCCGACTCGGTGGCGATGTCCGAAATCGTCAGGGTGCGGCTCTTGGTGTCGAAGGCGATCTTCCCGTGGCTCGCCTTGGCGCCGCCGGCACGGATCTGCTCGAAGGCGGCCTCGACGTCGCGCGTAACCCGGCGCTGGGCATAGAAGTCGAGACCGAAGTAGCCGCCGGCCGCGACAACTGCGACGGCGACCAGGCCGAGCAGAATTTTCTTCATTCGGTCAACTCCGGATCATCAAGGGAAAAAAATTGCCAAGCGGCGGTCGGAAGGTGCAGCATCGATGAATGGGCCCGCCCGGGCCTGTTGACGGGGACATTATCGGATGTTGCATCCAAGCGGCTGGACATGCTTCACATCCAGCTCGATTTGCCGGACAACTGACTTTTGCCTGGATTAGCACAGAAACAAGAAATTTGGGCCGGAAACGCGGGGAGCACGTATGTCGTCATCGTCTGAAGAACTCCATAACGCCGCGCTCGCCTATCACCGGCTGCCGCGGCCGGGCAAGCTCGAGATCCAGGCGATCAAGCCGCTCGCCAACCAGCGCGACCTGGCGCTGGCCTATTCGCCCGGCGTAGCCGCCGCCTGCACCGAGATCGCCAAGAACCCGGCCGAGGCGGCGACGTTGACTGCTCGCGCCAACCTGGTGGCCGTGGTCTCGAACGGCACCGCCGTGCTCGGTCTCGGCAATATCGGTCCGCTGGCCTCCAAGCCCGTCATGGAAGGCAAGGCGGTGCTGTTCAAGAAATTCGCCGGCATCGATGTGTTCGACATCGAGATCAATGCCAACACGATCGAGCGCGTGGTCGAGACCGTCGCCGCGCTGGAGCCGACCTTCGGTGGCATCAATCTGGAGGACATCCGCGGGCCGGAGTGCTTCGAGATCGAGGGGCAGCTCAAGGAGCGCATGAAGATCCCGGTGTTCCACGACGACCAGCATGGCACCGCCATCATCGTCGCCGCCGCGATCGTCAACGGGCTGCTGTTGAACGGCAAGCAACTGTCCGATGTGAAGATCGTCTGCTCCGGCGCCGGCGCCGCTGCGATCGCGACCCTCAATCTCCTGGTCTCCATGGGCGCGCAGCGCAAGAACATCTGGGTCTGCGACATCGACGGCGTGGTCTATGATGGCCGCAACACCACGATGGACCGCTGGAAGGCGGTCTATACGCAGAAGACCGACGCGCGTGTGCTGGCCGACGTCATTCCGGGCGCGGACATCTTCATCGGGCTGTCGGCGCCGGGCGTGCTGAAGCCTGAAATGGTCAAGCAGATGGCCGACAAGCCGCTGGTGATGGCGCTTGCCAATCCGGTGCCGGAGATCATGCCGGAAGAGGCGCGCGCGGCGCGGCCCGACGCGATGATCTGCACCGGCCGGTCGGACTATCCGAACCAGGTCAACAACGTGTTGTGCTTCCCCTTCATCTTCCGCGGCGCGCTCGACGTGGGCGCCACCGCGATCAACGAGGCAATGAAGCATGCCGCGGTGGATGCGATCGCGCAGCTCGCGCGCGATCCGCCGTCGGATGCGGTGGCGCATGGCTTCGAAACCGGCGAGACCCAGGGGTTCGGTCCGGGCTCGCTGATCCCGAGCCCGTTCGATCCGCGCCTGATCCTGCGTATCGCGCCGGCTGTCGCCAAGGCCGCGATCGAGTCCGGCGTCGCGACCCGGCCGATCACCAATTTCGACGAATACGCCGCCAACCTCGAACGCTTTGCGTTCCGCTCCGGCCTGACCATGAAGCCGGTGTTTGCCAAGGCGAAGACCCAGCCGGTGCGCGTGATCTACGCCGAAGGCGAGGACGAGCGCGTGCTGCGCGCGACGCAGGTGGTGCTCGAGGAGAAGCTGGCGCGGCCGATCCTGGTCGGCCGTCCGTCGGTGGTCGAGACGCGGATCAAGCGCTTCGGGCTGTCGATCAAGGCCGGCCGCGACTTCGATCTCGTCAATCCCGAGGACGATCCGCGCTACCGCTCCTATGTGCAGTCCTACATCGACGTCGCCGGCCGGCGTGGCGTCACGCCGGAGGGCGCACGTACCGTGGTCCGCACCAACAACACGGTGATCGCAGCACTTGCGGTGTCGCGCGGCGAGGCCGATGCGATGCTGTGCGGCGTCGAGGGCCGCTACATGAGCCACCTGCGCCACGTCCGCGAGATCATCGGCTTCCTGCCGGGTGTCAGCGACTATGCCGCGTTGGCGCTGATGATCACCTCCACCGGCGCCCATTTCCTCGCCGACACCCAGGTGCGGCCGAACCCGAGTGCGGAGGAACTGGCGGAAGTGGCATCGCTCGCGGCGATCCACGTCCAACGCTTCGCCTTCAAGCCGAAGGTCGCCTTCGTGTCACATTCCGACTTCGGCAGCTATGATACGGATTCCTCGCGCAAGATGCGGCGGGCCACCCAGCTCCTGAAGGACAAGCATCCGGAGATCGAGGCGGACGGCGAAATGCAGGGCGACACCGCGCTGTCGGCCGTGGCGCGGCGGATGGTGCTGCCGCAATCGCGGCTCGAAGGCGAGGCCAACATCCTGATCATGCCGAACCTCGACGCCGCCAACATTGCCTATCAGATGATCAAATCGCTGGCCAACGCGTTGCCGGTGGGGCCGATCCTGATCGGTCCGGCGCGCCCGGCGCACATCCTCACCCCCGGCGTGACGGCGCGCGGCATCCTCAACATGACCGCGGTTGCCGCGGTCGAGGCACAGGAGCGGGCCGGTCGCGCGCAGCCGACGCTGTTCGGCTGACGGGGTTGTTTGAGCACGTTATGTTCGGAAAACCGCAGCGCTGTTTTCCGGATCGTGCTTGAGCCGAGATGGATTCGATTTGATCGAAACAGGCGGGGCGGCCATAATCGTTCCGCCTGCTTCGTCCGATTTCCGCCATCTAGTGAGGCCGACCCATGCCAGCGTTCATCACCTTCGGACGGATTCTGTTCGCCGTGCTGTTCCTCTATTCAGGAGCGAGCAAGCTGTTCGGCATCCAGGCAACGGCGGATGTGATCGCGGCGAAGCTGACGATCCCGGCCATCGCCGCGCCCTACACGCAGCAGATCGAAACCTTCGTCGGGATGCCGTTCATGCAGTTGCTCGCGATCACCATCGGTGGCTTCGAGATCCTCGCCGGGCTGATGATCGCGGTGAACCTGCTGGCGCGGTTCTTCGCGCTCCTTTTGATCATCTACGTGTGCGTCGTCACCTTCTACTTTCATGATTTCTGGAACCAGCCGGCGCCTGACAACTTCAGAACCCTGATCGATGCGCTGAAGAACCTGTCGCTGATCGGCGCGCTGTTCATCATCGCCGGCTACGGCCGCGGCCCGCGCCGCGACGACCCCGCGTATGGGGACGTATAGGCATCGGCATATTGTGGCGGAAGCGTCGCAGCGGTAGTAACGCTAGTCAATTATCTACAGATGCGTTTTGAGGTACCGAAACAGCAGCCCTCCACCAAGGAAATAGGGGATCATGATCCACACGAGGCGATAATATCGGCGCCGAAGTATCCTCCCCCTTTCGTTGAGTTCATCGCGCGCTGGCATTCCTCGAAGCAACCAGTGCTTCCACTTGGAGACGCCCGCCAAGACATTCACCCGCACCTCCTTGCCAAGAATCCAAATCCAGAACCCCAAAATCATGAAACCGATAACCCAGCACGCTTGAAGGAGATCAAACCAAACCGGCATCTAAGTCTCCTCCGGCAAAGCTGTTCAAGTTTCTCTCGACGTCATTCCAGCCGATTGGATCTCGAACAGGGAGCGGCGGGTTACGCTTAGCCAGCTCGCTCTACAATGCTATCCCGCGCGCCGCCACGGCGTCACGCTGACGTCCTGCTTCTGGTCGATGAGCTGCGACGCGCCGGCGTGAAGGCCGTGTGCAGCGAGCACCTGCTGCGGAGTGCGGGCAGGGACGCCGGGAAAGCACGGCTCGCCGTCGGGGATGCGCACTTTCGATGCGACAGAGAGCCAGAACGTGTCGTAGCGGTCCATGAACATGCCGAACACGCCGGGGCCGCCGATGACGGCAACCATGCCTGATGTCACGCCGGCCTCGCGGCTCGCGGTCTCGAACGGGCAGCCTGCGGGATTCCACAGCAGCGCCTTCGGATTATCAGGGTCGGGCGCGGTGGTCGCGACCTTGGTTGTCAGGATCAGGCGAGGCCGCTTCGGGGCGTTCGGCTGCTCTTCCTGGGAGTGACGGCCATGCACGACGAGGTCGGCACGGTCGAGCGCTGCGGTGAAGAACCGCTTGTCGCCCTCGATCTTGAGATCGTCGGGCATCACATTCCGCGCATTCGCCAGCCGGCCGTCGGCAGATGCGATGACGAAACCCTCGATACGCAACGCAGACACCAGGACGATGACCGGCGGTCTACTGATCGACCGTGGTGACGACGCTGTTCACCGGCCGCGAGCTCACGGTCGGCAGCTTGACGTCCTTGGCGAGCTCCTGCTCGTATTGCGGCAGCACCGTCGCCGGGAATTTCGCGCGCATCGCGACCACCTTGTAGCCGCCGGCCTTGAGCTGCGTCAGCAGCGTCGGCAGGGCTTCCGCGGTGTGCTTCTGGAAGTCGTGCATCAGGATGATGCCCTTGCCGAGCTTGGCGAGCTTCTTCATCACGGTGTCGATCACCTGTTGCGAGTTCTTCGACTTGAAGTCGAAGGAGTCGAGGTCGCAGGAGAAGATCGCGATGTTGCGGTTGCCGAGATAGGTCACCATTTCTGGCGGATGTTGCAGCGCCGGGAAGCGGAAGAACGGCGAGGGTGAGGTCTCGAGCGCCCACTTCACCGCGGCAAGCCCACGTTCGATCTCGTCCTTCTTCTGATCTTCGGTCAGCTTCTTGTTGTTCAGGTTTTCGTGCGACCAGGTGTGCGAGCCGACGGTGTGGCCGGCGGCATAGACCTGCCGCAGGATTTCCGGATGGTAGGTGGCGTGCTTGCCGATCGGGAAGAAGATGCCCGTGGTGCACTCGTCCGCCAGCGCCTTCAGCACAGCCGGCGTGTTGCCCGGCCACGGACCGTCGTCGAAGGTCAGCACCACCTCGTGGTCGCGCAGGAAGTCGAGCTGTTTGAAGTGCTCGAAGCCGAAGCCGGGACCGCCTGTCGTGTCGATCTCGACAGTGCGGGCGACGCCGAGCGCATTCGGATTGTTGCAGGCAGCGCGGGCCGGCTGCGGCGCTTGCTTCGGCGGCACTGCGGCGGCCGCAGGAGCGGCGGCGGCAGGCG
>NZ_JACMYO010000220.1 GCF_020889685.1 Bradyrhizobium oropedii | reverse complement strand
CTAGGTCTCGGACGCGGACTCAGGCGGCTGACGCGCCACCACTGTCGCCGACGAAATCTTCGCGTGAACTGCCTAGCCGTGAAGCTGCGCGTTGAGGCCGTCCCAATTCGGCGTGCGTCTGGTTGCCTCGAGCGCGCCGCTCTGGGAGTTGCGACGAAAAAGCAGGCCCTTCTGGCCCGAGAGTTCTTTGGCTTTCAGTACTCGGCCGTCTTCCAGCAGGACGCGCGCGCCTGCCGTGACATAGCAGCCCGCTTCGACGATACAATCGTCACCCAATGAAATGCCGATACCGGCATTGGCTCCGATCAGGCAGCGCTCACCGACCGTAATCCTCTCTTTCCCTCCTCCGGACAGAGTGCCCATGATCGACGCTCCGCCACCGATGTCGCTGCCGCTTGCCACGACCACGCCGGCGCTGATCCGGCCTTCGACCATGCAGGGACCGAGCGTACCCGCATTAAAATTGCAAAAGCCTTCATGCATGACGGTCGTGCCGGCAGCCAAATAGGCTCCGAGCCTGACGCGGTCCGCATCTGCAATTCTCACGTCCGCAGGCGTCACATAATCAGTCATGCGCGGAAACTTATCCACGCCTGTCACCTCGAACCCAAGGCCACGCTTGCGCGCCACGATTCGCGCTTCCGCTACACGAGCGCTTTCGCAGGGACCGAATGTGGTCCAGGCAACGTTCGGCAACAGACCGAAAATTCCGTCAAGGTTCTGGCAATTCGGTTGGACGAGCCGGTGGCTCAGGAGATGGAGTCGAAGATATGCGTCGTGCACATCGGTCGGCGCAGATGCAAGGGAGTCAATTTCCGTGCGAATGGCAACGATGTCGACATTGCGGACGTCGTCGTGTCGCGCATATCCGTCTGCCGAGGCACCCAACGATCTGCTGATCTCGTCGCTCGTCAGCCGCAGCGTTGCCGCCTTGCCGGCGCCCTCAACCAGGCTTAGCCGAAGAAACCAGGAATCCAGCACGCGACCATCAGCGGCAATCGTCGCAAATCCCTCGCCTCTCGCGCCCCTCAGTTCCATCGCCATTTGAATTTCTCACACCTAACGATCCCAAACATAGTGCATACGCGAGTTCTCGTAGAAATGGCAACTTCGGGACGCTCAGGCATGTCCGCTTTGGGTCATTTTCGACGGATTCGTCGGGGATTGTCGGCAGGTTACTCCAAACCGGGGGGCGCGCGAAACGCGTCAGCCCTTCTTGCGCGCCTTCGCCGGCACTTCCTTGGCATAGATATCCGGCTTGAAGCCGACGACGCGCTTGGGTCCGAGATCGAGCACCGGACGCTTGATCATCGACGGCTGCTCGGCCATCAGCGCCAGCGCCTTGCGCTCGTTCAGCCCTTCCTTGTCGGCATCGGGCAGCTTCTTGAAAGTGGTGCCGGCGCGGTTGAGCAGCGTCTCCCAGCCGACCTCGTCGCTCCACTGCTTGAGCTTGTCCTTGGCGATCCCTGCGGTCTTGTAGTCGTGGAAGTCATAGGCGACGCCATGGTCGTCGAGCCAGCTGCGCGCCTTCTTCATGGTGTCGCAGTTCTTGATGCCGTAGATGGTGATGGTCAAAGCCGTTCCCCGCATGCGATTGCTGCGGGGAAACTAGCCCCGCAGCCATCACAGCGCCAGATCGGACAACGCCGGTCTCCACACCGATATTGGTAATGCTCAGCGCGCGTCATGCGTGAAGACGAAATCGTGATCGCTGGCGTGGGCCTCGTGGCAGGCGAAGCACGTCTCATGCTGCGCGGCATCGACCGGCTTGCCGTCGATGAAGCGGCCAAAGCCCCAGCCGCCGGTCGCGGCATATTTGGCCGCATCCTTGACCATGACCTGCACGGTGGTTGCCGGCCCCGTGATGAAAGCGCCATTGAGGCCCGCAACCGGCTTGCGTTTCCAGGCGAGCTTCACCAGCACGGTGCCGTCGGGGAAACGCGCGGCGCCGTCCTGATAGGCCTTCACGACCGTCGCATTGCCGAGCACGCTGCGCAGTTCGTCGAGCCCGGTTTCCTCGCCGACCGCGATCAGCTTCCAGTCGCGATAGCCCTCGGGAATTTTCACGCCGAAGATCGGCGATGCCAGTGCCGCGTCATCGGCATGCCCGACGGCAAACGGCAATGATGCGCTGATGCAGGCTGCCGCGATCGCGGCAGCTGCCCATTTGACAACCTGTCTCATGATACTTGTCCGCGCTCTCGATTCTTGTTTGACGCGCTTTCTTCACGCGAACCGGTATCCACTGCGCTCGAAAACGCTCTAGGCCTTGCTGACGTCGATGATGGCCTGGACGAAGGCCTGCGGCGCTTCCTGCGGCAGATTGTGGCCGATGCCGCCGGTCAGCAGGCGATGCTCATAATGGCCGGAGAACTTCTTGGCATAGGCGGCGGGCTCCGGATGCGGCGCGCCATTGGCATCGCCTTCCATCGTGATGGTCGGGATCGCGATGACAGGCGCCTGGGCCAGCGTCTTCTCGAAGGCGTCGTACTTCGCCTCGCCCTCGGCGATACCAAGCCGCCAGCGGTAATTGTGGATCACGACATCGACATGGTCGGGGTTTTCGAATGCGGCCGCGCTGCGGTCATAGGTGGCGTCGTCGAACTTCCACTGCGGCGAGGCGAGCTGCCAGATCAGCTTGTTGAAATCGTGCCGGTTCTTGGCATAGCCTTCGCGGCCGCGCTCGGTCGCGAAATAGAACTGGTACCACCATTGCAGCTCGGCCTTCGGCGGCAGCGGCACCTTGCCGGCCGCCTGGCTGCCGATCAGATAGCCGCTGACCGAGACCATGGCCTTGCAGCGCTCGGGCCAGAGCACCGCCATGATGTTGGCGGTGCGCGCACCCCAATCATAGCCGCCGAGCACGGCCTTCTCGATCTTCAGGGCGTCCATCAGCGCGATGATGTCGGCGGCGACCGCGACCGGCTGGCCGCTGCGCATCGTGTCGCTGGAGAGGAAGCGCGTGGTGCCGTAGCCGCGCAGATGCGGCACGATCACGCGATAGCCGGCTTCCGCCAGCGCCGGCGCGACGTCGGCATAGCTATGGATGTCATAGGGCCAGCCGTGCAGCAGGATGACTGCGGGACCCGACGCCGGACCCATCTCGACATAACCGGTATCGAGCACGCCGGCATTGATCTGCTTCACCGGGCCAATCGAGGTGTGGGTGCCGACCTTGACCGCGGGCGCTGCCGCCTTGGACTGCGCGCTGGCCGATCCGATCATGCCGAGCTTGGAAGCGGCGAGGATCCCGCCGGCGATACCGAGGAAGCGGCGGCGTTGCTGATTGATGGATTGGGACATGGCGATCTCCTTAACTCTGGTGTCGAAGTCAATATTGCAGAGACCGAGCGCGTCCGCTTTCAGAGGACGTGGATTTGTCCTTCAGACCGTCGTGATTTTGGCTCCACCCGGCCTGTGCTAGGTTCCGCCCCGGATTCAGCCGCCGGCCGCCGGACTCTTCGATTTGACCTACCATTTCAACGACTTGATCCTCGACTCCGAGCGCCGCGAGCTGCGTCGCGGCGATGCCTTGGTGGCCGTCGAGCCGCAGGTCTTCGACCTCCTGGAATTCCTGATCCGTGCCCGCGACCGCGTCGTCAGCCGCGACGAGGTGCTGGCCGCGGTCTGGCACGGCCGGATCGTCTCGGAGGCGACCCTGAGCAGCCGGGTCAACGCCGCGCGGACCGCGATCGGCGACAATGGCGAGGAGCAGCGGTTGATCCGCACCCTGCCCCGCAAAGGTCTCCGCTTTGTCGGCGATGTCCGGGAGGACAGCGCCCCCGCTCATCCGGTCGCTGATAACGCCACCCCGCCACGGCCGAGCGAGGGCCCGTCGATCGCGGTGCTGCCCTTCACCAATATGAGCGGCGACCCCGAGCAGGATTATTTCGCCGACGGGATCGCCGAGGACATCACCACCGCGCTCGCCCGTTGCAGCCGCCTCACCGTGATCGCGCGCAACTCCGCCTTCACCTACAAGGGCAAGGCGGTCGATATCCGCCAGGTCGGTCGCGAGCTCGGCGTCGGCTATGTGCTCGAGGGCAGCGTCCGCCGCGGCGGCGATCGTCTGCGCATCACCGGGCAATTGATCGACGCCACTTCCGGCGCGCATCTGTGGGCGGATCGGTTCGATGGTGTTGCGACCGACGTGTTCGACCTGCAGGACCGCATCACCGAGAATGTGGTCGGCGCGATCGAGCCGACGATGCTGGTCGCAGAGGCCGAGCGGGTGCGCGCAGCCCCACCCGACAAGCTCGACGCGTACGATTTGCTGCTGCGCGCCTACAGTCTACGCTACGAGTTCACGCCCGAGAGCATGGAAGCCGCGCTCGAACGCCTCGACCAGGCGCTGGCGCTCGATCCGAACTACGCGCCGGCGCTTGCTGCCTCGGCCTATTGCCATGCGATGCGCCATGTCCAGGGCTGGCTGAAGCCGAACGACGCCTATCGGGAGCGCGCAGTCACGCAGGCCTGGCGCGCGGTCGAGCTCACGCCCGGCGACCCGCAGGTGCTGTGGATGGCAGCGTTCGCAATCTGGAACATGGCTGACAAGATCGAGCCCGCACGCGAATTGTTCGAGCGTTCGCTTGCGATCAACCCCAACTCGGCGATGGCGCTGGTGCTCGGCGGCTGGATCGAGGCGATGCGCGGCAACCAGACGACCGGCCGCGCCATGATCGAGCGCGCGCAGCGGCTCAACCCGCGCGACCCGCGCGGCTGGTTCGCCTCCGCGGCGCTGGCGATCTGCGCGGTGCTAGACCAGAATTTCACTGAGGCTGTGATCTGGGCCGACAAGGCACTGGCGCAGAACCGCCGCTTCGCAGTCGCCCTGCGCGTCCTGATCGTGGCGCTGGTGAAGACCGGTGACACCGAGCGCGCAACCCAGATCGCGCGCGAGCTGCTCAAGGTCGACCCGGAGTTCACGATCTCCGGCTTCCTGTCGCGCATTCCATTCCCGGTGCAATCGATCTCCGCGATCTATCGTGAAACCCTCAAGGCGGCCGGCGTCCCGGACTGACGCCGCTCTGAGGACACGACGGGAAGAGTGATAAATTTCAGCTGCGCGTCGGATGTTTACGGCTTCACCCGGGCTGATAGGCCGCCTTTAGCGCGTCGACCAGATGATCGAACATCAACCGCATGGGCCGGCTATTGCGCAGGTCTTGATGCTTCGCGACCCAAACATCGAGGCGCGGTGAAAACGCCTCAGGCAGGATATGAACGAGCGCGGAATCCTTACGTGCGACGGCGCATTGGCAGATTCCAATTCCCAATCCCGCCCTGATGGCAGCCAACTGGACAAGGTGATTGTCGGATCGCAGCGTGAAATCGTCCCGCTTCAATGGCAGTCCAAGCCGGCGTAAGGCGCGGACGGCCTCAGTCTCGCGGTCAAAGCCGATGATACGATGCGGATTCATCTCTCGGAGATCAGATGGTTTGCCGTTCTTTTGCACGTAACTCAGGTGCGCATAAAAACCCAACCGAGCCTGGCCGACCTTGCGCGCGACGAGATTGGACTGCGTCGGTCTCGCCATGCGAATAGCAATATCGCAGTCCCGTCGCAGCAAGTCCTCCGTTCGGTCCGAAGCCGAGATCTCGACGACCAGTCCCGGCTGACTCTGCTCCAATGTCATGACAATGGCTGGAAGTATCTCCGCCGCCACGATCTCCGAGGCGGCGATGCGGACAACCGTGCGCGGCTGGTCCGCTGTTCCGGAAATGGTCCTCAACAATGTCTCGGCAGCCGCCGCCATCGCCAACGCGTGCGGCTGTGCAACGACGGACGCCGCGGTCGGCCGCAAGCCATCCTGGGCGCGCGTGAAAAGCGGCACGCCGAGAATGACCTCCAGCTCACGGATGTGCCGGCCGACTGTCGGCTGCGTGAGGTTGAGCGAGCGCGCCGCACCCGAGAGGCTGCCCTCGCGCAGCACCGCCAGAAATGACCTGTAGAGTTCCCAGCCTGGGTTTTTGTCCATGCATTTCTATATACCTGCTCAAGAACCTTCGACAATTGCGTTTACCCGGAGGCGCACGCATTTTGAGTCCACCGACGCTTTCAGCCCAACGGGAGGCTCCAGATGCGCATCCATGCGATCCAAACCGGAACCGTCAAAATCAAAACCGCCCAGGTTGCGGGCCGAAGCCGCGGCTTCATCGACATCTTCCGCGATCCGAATTGGACCGACTGGGTGCCGACATTCGCGTGGGCGATCGAGCATCCTGAAGGCGTCATTGTCGTCGACAGCGGCCAAGGGACCTATCTGTTGGAGCATGGACGCTCGCTCCATCCCTATGTGCGATGGGAGGTCGGCTTCCAGATCGAGCCCGAGCAGGAAATTGGGCCGCAACTCCGCGCCTTGGGAATCGGTGCCCGCGATGTGAAGAAAGTCGTGCTGACGCATTTGCACATGGATCATGATGCGGGCCTCGCGCATTTCCCCGATACCGAAGTTATTGTAACAGCTGGGGAGTATGCGCGGGCGCGCGGACTGCTTGGCCAGATTCGAGGCTATCTTCCGCAGCGTTGGCCCAAGTGGTTCGACCCGACGCCGATCCAGCTGCCCAAAGAGAATTTCGGCTCGTTCGATCGGAGTCTGCGCCTGACGAAAGCCGGCGATGTTGTTGCGGTGGCGACGCCGGGGCACACGCCAGACCACATGTCCGTGATCGTCCTGGATGGCGACACCGCGATATTCCTCGCCGGCGACACCTCCTACAATCAGGCGCTCATGCTGTCAGCCACCCCGGACGGTGTCGGCAGCGATCGGGAGCTCTCGATAGCAACGCTCAATGCCATCAAGACGTTCGCGCAAAGCCGCCCGACGATCTATTTGCCGACGCATGACCCGCAGTCGGCCGAGCGCCTTGCCAACCGGCAGTTGGCGGTGGCGGCGAGCTAGTCGGAGCGGCGAGCCAGCGAGGTCTTGGCGTTTTCGCCGAGACATACGCCCGGATGACCGCAATTGGCCGAATAGCAAAGTTGAGGTTCACGATGTTCGATATCGACATTCAAATCGATCGCCCCGTCGCAAATGTCTTTGACTACCTCAAGGATATGGAGGCTTGCTCGCGCTGGTATGAGGCGGTGCGGTCAGTCGATCGAGTCTCCTCCGGCTCAACGGGCCAAGGGAGCCGGTTTCAGTTCAAACGCAAGATCGGCGGCAAGGCGATCGACAACACCGTTGAAGTCACCGAATTTCACGAGCCCGATCTTTTGACGATCGCCAGCGTCAACGGACCAACGCCTTTCAGCTATCGCTATCGATTGTCACCGAGCGATGGTGGTACCCGGCTTCATCTGACAGGATCGATAAGCGGCGAAGGATTGACAGGCGCCATTGCGCTGTTGGCGCCGCTCGCCAACACGCTGTTCAAGAAGGGCATGCGGACCAATCTTGAAACACTGAAGCGCCTCATTGAGAGATCAGCTCAGTGACTGCGCGTCCAGGTCGAATCGTGACATTTCATCGTTGGATTTTCCAGTCGCGGACGTGCTCGCGCAGCACTGCTCCAGCGCTGGCCGCTCCGATGAAGCGAGCACTACAATCCCGGTGATCTCGCAGCCCAGGCCTTGGTGGCCTGGCAGCTTTCCATCGCCCCGATGTAGGCAGGGCGTGCCGTCGTGCGGGCGAGATAGTCCCGCTCGACAGAACCCGGAACGTAGTTGCCGGTTCGCAGGCCGAGCAGAAGCGCGTAGCTCACCGAGATATCGGCAGCAGTGAAGCGGTCGCCGGCGAGATAGGGGCAATCCGCGAGGCGACGGATAACCAACCCCAGCCGGCTCTCGAAGGTCTCGAGCGCCCAGCAGGTCACCCGGGCATCTCGCTCGGCTGCGGGTGCCAGTTGGCGACCGACAATGACCGCGTTCATCGGCCCGGCGAGGCCCGCCTCGCCCAAGTGGAGAAATTGCAGATAGGAGGCGAAGGCGGGATCACCAGGGGCGACGGCAAGCGAAGCTGAGCCGTGGCGGGCGAGCAGGTACTCGAGAATCGCAATCGATTCGACCATGATCGTCTCGCCGTCCTGCAATACGGGAATGAAGCCGGCGGGGTTGATCGCGAGGAAATCGTGATCATTCTCGACTGCGAGCAGATCGACCGGGCGCAGCCGATAGGCCAATCCCAGCTCCTCGAGCAGCCAAACAACACGGAAGCCGCGACCTTCGCCGTAGACGGTGAGCATGGTTATGTGTTCCTGGATTGGGCTGGATCTACTAACTCGCAAAGGTGAGCCAGTCGCGCAACCGACGATCGATGGCGCATCATGCACGCAAGGCTTGGTGCATATTCGTCATCCCTACAGTGCGGGCCCTGCCCGCTTTACGGGTTCACGACCTCAGCTGCGGCCGCGAACAAGGCGCGTTCCCACTCCGCCTGCGATGTGGGAGGGTCAATTGCAGAAGCTTGCGCGACTTCGGAATATTAGAAATATATCCCTGAGTTGCCCGACGTGTCAAGTTGTCTGGTCGAACGCCGGCCGCCGCCGGCTACTTTGCATGGGGTTGTTTTCGATATTTTGGCAACGCCCGCTGCGACGGCCCCATCACTTCATATCGCCCTAGCCCGTGCCGCCCGGCTCCAGCGCCTCGCCGAGCTGGATCGGATGCGCCATGGTTTCGTGCAACGCATCCTTGTCGAGCTCGCCTTCGGAGAGGCTGATCACGATACAGGCGACGCCGTTGCCGACCAGATTGGTGAGCGCGCGGCACTCGCTCATGAACTTGTCGATGCCGACCAGGATGGCGATCGACTGGATCGGAATGTCGGGCACGATCGACAGCGTCGCCGCGAGCGTGATGAAGCCGGCCCCGGTGACACCGGAGGCGCCCTTCGAGGTGATCATGGCAATGCCGAGAATGCCGAGCTCCTGCCAGATCGTCAGATGCGTGTTGGTGGCCTGCGCCAGGAACAGCGTCGCCAGCGTCATGTAGATGTTGGTGCCGTCGAGATTGAAGCTGTAGCCGGTCGGCACCACGAGGCCGACCACCGAGCGCGAGGCGCCGAGATGCTCCATCTTCTGGATCAACTGCGGCAACACCGTCTCCGACGACGAGGTGCCGAGCACGATCAGGAGCTCGTCCTTGATATAGGCGATGAAGCGGATGATCGAGAAACCCGCCAGCCGCGCGATCGCGCCGAGCACGATCAGCACGAACAGGATGCTGGTGAGATAGAAGGTGGCGATCAACGCTGCGAGGTTTGCGAGCGAACCGAGGCCGTAGGCACCGACCGTGAAGGCCATCGCGCCGAACGCGCCGAGCGGTGCGACGCGGACGATGATGCGGATGATGCCGAAGAACATCTTGGCCGCCTTGTCGATCGCCGCCGATATCGGCTCGCCGGCCGGGCCCATCAGCGCGATGGCAAACCCCGAAAGGATCGAGATCAGCAGCACCTGCAGCAGGTCGCCGCGTGCTACCGCACCGAGATAACTGTCCGGGATGATCGCCATCAAATGGGCGACGATGCCCTGCTCCTTGGCCTGCGTCACGTAAGTGGCGACCGACTTCGGATCGATCGTGGACGGATCGATGTTGAAGCCTCGACCCGGTTGCAGCAATTCTCCGACGATAAGGCCGAATGCGAGCGCGACCGTGGACACCGCCTCGAAATAGATCAGGGTCTTCAGTCCGACCCGGCCGACACGCTTGAGATCGCCCATCGAGGAGATGCCGTGGACGACGGTGCAGAAGATCACCGGCGCGATCATCATCTTGATCAGCGCGATGAACCCGTCGCCGAGCGGCTTCAACGCCTTGCCGAGATCAGGATAGAAATACCCGATCAGGACCCCCGCGAAGATCGCGATCAGCACCTGGACGTAAAGGATCTTGTACCAGGGCTGATGCTGGTGATGGGCGGCAGGCTTGATCGCGTCTGTGGTCATGAGGTGCCCCGGGCTGGAAAAGAACTCGACTGGAGATGCCATCTTGGCGGAGCCGCGTGCAAGCGACAATGCCCATTCGCGGTCGTCGCGAGCACACACGAATCTGTCATAGACTACGACCGGCTCGCACCCCTGAGGCTGAGGATGGAATTCACCGTACTGTTTCTCGCCATCACCATCGCCATGCTGGTGGCCTGGCGTGGCCCGCGTCCGGTCGCGATCGGATTGTTCGCGGTGATCCTGGTCGCTTGCGTCGCAACGTTGCTGCACCACGCCACCGACCGTCTCACTTTGTGGTTCTGAGGCCGGCCATGACCGATACTCAGGCGGTGACCCTCAATGCCCTCGCGCTTTACGGCCTGGCGCTGCTGCTCGCCGCAGCCTTTGCGGCGCAACTGCTGCTGCACGAGCTGCCCTGCCCGCTGTGCTTGTTGCAGCGCACTCTGTTTGCGCTGCTGGCGATCGGACCGATCCTCAACATCCGCTTCGGGCCGCGGCCGAGCCATTATGCCTTGTCGTTGCTGACCGCGGTCCTCGGTGCCGCGGTCTCGACAAGGCAGGTGCTGCTGCACATCCTGCCCGGCGACGCCGGCTACGGGTCGGCGCTGCTCGGCTATCACTATTATACGTGGGCGCTGATCGCCTTCATCGCAGCGATCATCCTGCTCGCCGCCATGCTGTTGTTCGACCGCCAGTTCGATCACCGCGCGGCGCCGGGCGTCGCGCCCGGCAAATTCGCGCAAGGCGCGGTATGGCTGGTGGTCGGGCTGACGGCACTGAACGTGCTCTCGACCTTGCTCGAATGCGGCTTCGGCGCCTGCGCCGACAATCCGGTCGTCTACGAGCTGCTGAAGTAGGCTGGCTAGGGGCCGACCTAGAAGCGAAACGCAATTATCTCCTCATCAATAGTCTGCGGACAGTGACCCAAACCAACCTGAGATGCGCCCCGCAAAAGCCGCCCAACACAGCAAGGAGCGCATGCAGGTTTACGCGAAAATTCTCAGGGTCCGCCAACAACTTCAGCAGGAACCAATAACAGATGAGCGGAGCAATGGTACAAACTATTGTCCGCACGGCGTAGTGCCGTATCCAAAGAAACGGCAACGCAAACATGACTCCGACCAGAAAGTCTCCCTGCCAGCCCGACAATTCACACGGCTCCTTGCTTTGTCGAATGCCCCTCTATGGCCGCTTCGGGATATTGAGCCCGCGTTCTACTGCCGGACGCTTCAGGCCACGCTCCAGCCAGGTCGCGACGTTCTTGAACTGGTCGAACGCGACGAACTCGCGCGCACCGTAGAAGCCGATCAGATTGCGCACCCAGCCGAGCATCGAAATGTCGGCGATGCTGTATTCGTCGTCCATGAACCATTGCCGCCCGGCGAGATGCGTCTCCATCACGCCGAGCAGGCGCGCGGACTCCGCGACGTAGCGCTGCAGCGGCCGCTTGTCCTCATAGTCCTTGCCGGCGAATTTGTGGAAGAAGCCGACCTGGCCGAACATCGGCCCGATGCCGCCGATCTGGAAATGCACCCACTGGATCGCCTGGTAGCGACGCGCCGCATCCTGAGGCAGCAGCTTGCCGGTCTTCTCGGCGAGATATTGCAGGATGGCGCCGGATTCGAACAACGGCAGCGGCTTGCCGCCGGGACCGTTGGGATCGAGGATCGCCGGGATCTTGCCGTTCGGGTTCAGCGACAGAAACTCCGGCGTCTTCTGGTCGTCCTTGTTGAAGTCGACCAGATGCACCTCGTAGGGCAGCCCGATCTCCTCGAGCATGATCGAGAGCTTCACGCCGTTCGGCGTCGGCAGCGAATAGAGCTGCAGGCGGTCCGGATGCTGGGCGGGCCAGCGCTTTGTGATGGGGAAAGCTGAGAGGTCGGTCATGTCGACATTCTTTGCACGGTTGTTGTCGGCTGGCTAATGTACGGAGCCAAGTGAAAGCCGCAAGGTCTGCAACCGGCCATGAACGATCAAGAGAACGATCAAGCGACAGGCACAAAGCTCGGCCTCTCCGACGACGAGCTCGCAACACATCCGACCGTGTTCGCAGCCGATGCGCTGGCCGGTCAGGTGGTCGTCGTGTCCGGCGGCGCCGGCGGCATCGGCCGTGCCATCGCATGGCTGTTCGCCCGGCTCGGCGCCCATGTCGTCGTGGTCGGCCGCAATGCCGACAAGCTCGATGCCCTCGTCGATCATCTCGGCCATCGTGGCCTCAAGGCGTCTGCGCATGTCGCCGACATCAGGGATGCCGACGCGGTCAACGCGATGTTCGATACGCTGTGGACCGAGCATGGCCGCATCGATCACCTCGTCAACAGCGCCGGCGGCCAGTTCCCGCAAGCCGCGATCGATGTCTCGATCAAGGGCTGGAACGCGGTCATCAACACCAACCTCAACGGCACCTGGTACATGATGCAGGCCGCGGCGCAGCGCTGGCGCGACCGCGAGCATCCCGGCAGCATCGTCAATATCGTCGTGGTCACGACCCACGGCCTTTACGGCATCGCGCACTCGATCGCGGCGCGCTCCGGCGTGATCGGGCTGTCGCGCGCGCTCGCGGTCGAATGGGCGCCGCTGCACATCCGCATCAACTGCATCGCGCCCGGCGCGATCGAGACCGAGGGCTGGAACGTCTACAGCGAGG
>NZ_JACMYO010000219.1 GCF_020889685.1 Bradyrhizobium oropedii | reverse complement strand
CGCACCGACCTCGCCCGCCTGCCTGAGGCGCAGCGTCCGGCAACCGCGTCGGCGATCCGGCCGTTGCCGCCGCCGATCATGGTGTCGAACCCCTCGACTGAGAACGTCGACCAATCCTCGCAGCAGCGTCCGCCCTACGCCGCCGGCGCCCAAGATTCGAACCGCGATTCGAATCGGCTGACGCCGCCGGCCGACATCCCGGTCCCGGTGATCCAGGCGCCGCTCGACCTGCGCGCCGACGCGGCTATACCTGCGCCGAAGAATGACCACACCTCGGTGACCGACGACATGTTCTCCGGCATGAAGTCGATGTTCCACGCCGTTCTGCCGAAGTAGACCGAAGCGTCGGCCTACCCCTTCCCGATGGGTTTACTTCACGCGAATTGCTAGCCGCCGGTGCGCGCCAGCCCGCTGCGCGCGTTGCCGTCATTCGGCCGCAGCGCGAGCACGCGATTGTAGGACGCCGCAGCCTTGGCCTTGTCGCCAAGCCGCTCATAGGTCTGGCCGCGCGCACTCCACGCCGCAACGTTGTTGGGATCGGCCTGCACGGCCTCGTCGAGGTCGGTGGCGGCTTGCCTGGCGTTGTCGAGCGCAAGGTAGCTGGTGGCGCGGCCGATCAGCGGCTCGGCCTTCTGCGGCGACAGCCCGCTGGCCGCCGTGAAATCGTCGATCGCCTGCTGATGCTGTCCGCGGCCCTGATGGATCAGGGCGCGGCCGTAGAGCGCCTGGATGTTGTAAGGGTCGGCCGCCAGGGCCTGTTCGAACTCCACCATCGCCTCGTCGAGCTTGCCGGAGCGCGCCAGCACCTGCGCACGCGTGGTGTGATCCTTGGCGCTGTTGATGTCCTGCGGCGTGATGGTGTCGGCGGCGGGCTTGTCGGCGGTGGCAGCCGGCTTCGGCTTGTCGTCCGAGCCCCACGACCCGAGGTCGAACGAGCAGCCCCCGAGCGGCAGGCCGAGAATTACCGCAATGATGACGAGGTGCGGGGCGCGACGGCGGTGCGCAGGTTCCGGGAAGAGGGGGCGGGGTGCCGGAACAGCCATCATGCAAAATGCTCTTGCCGGTAATTTTGCATGGGTCCCCGGAACGCGGCTTGCTTCAAAACGACAACGCGGGCCCGTGGCCCGCGCTGTTAGACTTCCAAATCGGCAAAACGGTTCAGCGGGGGCCGCGACTGGCGCCTGCACCACCGGGACGGCCGCCGCGGTCGCCACCGGGACCAGCGCCGAACACCGGCTTCGGCTTCATCGGCAGCAGGCCTTCGCGCTGCAGCTTCTTGCGGGCCAGCTTGCGCGCGCGGCGCACGGCTTCAGCCTTTTCGCGAGCCTTCTTCTCAGAGGGCTTTTCGTAGTGACCGCGGAGCTTCATCTCGCGGAAAATGCCCTCGCGCTGCATCTTCTTCTTCAGCGCCTTCAGGGCTTGGTCGACATTGTTATCGCGGACGAGAACCTGCACGCGGCATCCTCTTTTGAATTGATCGGTTCGGAATTCTGGCAAGGTAAAGGGGCGGCAAAAGGCCTGCTTCTCAACCCTAGGCGCGCGCATGTATCAGACAAACGCGCAGATGTCCACCGGTCGAGTGACTTTCGGGCCTAGTAAAGCCACGAAATGGGGCGAAAATGCCTTTGTGCGGCCCTGATTTGGGTGGTTTGGCGCCAGGATCGAGGCCGCTCCCGGAGTTTTGGATAACCCGGACATTGGAAATAGGGGAGATGCCACATGGAGATGAAGAAATACGCGGCCGAGCTGATCGGTACGTTCTGGCTCACATTCGCGGGCTGCGGCAGCGCTGTCATCGCAGCCGGCTTTCCGCAGGTCGGGATCGGCCTGGTCGGCGTGTCATTGGCCTTCGGGCTGAGCGTGGTGACCATGGCCTATGCGATCGGCCATATCTCGGGTTGCCACCTCAATCCGGCCGTGACGGTTGGGCTTGCTGCGGGTGGGCGTTTCCCGGGTGGTCAGGTGCTGCCTTACATCATCGCGCAGGTCGCCGGCGCGATCGTCGCGGCCTGGTTGCTCTACGTGATCGCGAGCGGTGCGCCCGGCTTCGATGTCAGCAAGGGTTTTGCCTCCAACGGCTATGACGCGCACTCACCGGGCCATTACAGCATGGTGGTGTGCTTCATCACCGAGGTCGTGATGACCATGATGTTCCTGTTCATCATCATGGGATCGACCCACGGCAAGGCGCCGGCCGGCTTCGCGCCGCTCGCCATCGGCCTTGCGCTGGTGATGATCCATCTCGTCAGCATTCCCGTCACCAACACGTCGGTGAACCCGGCGCGCAGCACCGGACCGGCGCTGTTCGTCGGTGGCTGGGCGCTGGGGCAGCTCTGGATGTTCTGGGTCGCGCCCTTGATCGGCGGTGCGCTCGGCGGCGTGATCTATCGCTGGCTCAGCGACGAGCCGGCCGGCATCGTCGCCGGCGTGAAGACGGCGTGATCTATCGAATGGGATCGTGGTCGCCACGATCCCATTTTCATCGATGCGTGGAAGCGCCGTTGGAATTATGGTTTGCGGGGCGGCGTCACTTCGGTGACGTGGCCCATCTTGCGGCCGGGACGCGGCGTGCCCTTGCCGTACAGATGCACGGTGGCGCCGGGAACGGTGAGCCATTGCTCGTAACTCAGGATGTCGTCGCCGATCAGGTTGGTCATGGTGACCTCGCCGTGGCGCACCGGCTTGCCCAGCGGCCAGCCGGCGATCGCGCGGATGTGCTGCTCGAACTGTGAGATCGAGGCGCCGTCGAGCGTCCAGTGACCGGAATTGTGCACGCGCGGCGCGATCTCGTTGACCAGCACCGTCGCCTTGCCGTTGCCGGGCACCACGAACAATTCCACCGCAAGCACGCCGACATAATCGAGCGCAGTGGCGATCTTTTCGGCGATCGCGCGCGCCTGCGCCGCAAGCGCCTCGGGGATCGCGGCCGGCGCGCGGGAGATCTTCAGAATGTGATCGCGGTGCTCGTTCTCGGTGACGTCGAAGCATTCGACCTCGCCGGAGGCGGAGCGGGCCGCGATTACCGAGATCTCGCGCTCGAACGGCACGAATGCTTCGAGGATCGCCGACTTGGTGCCGAGATCGTCCCAGACCTGCTCGATGTCATCGCCTTGGCGGATGATGGCCTGGCCCTTGCCGTCATAGCCGAAGCGGCGGGTCTTGATCACCGCCGGCAGGCCGATGCGTTCGATCGCGGTGCGCAGCGTGGCGACCGAGGAAACGTCGGCATAATCGGCGGTGCCGATGCCGAGCTTGCTGATGAAATCCTTCTCGATCAGCCGGTCCTGCGTGGTCTCGAGGATCTTGTACGCGGGCAGCACCGGGCGGCGCGCGGCGAGCACCATCGCGGTCGCGGCCGGAACGTTTTCGAATTCATAGGTGACGACGTCGACATCGTTGGCGAACAGTTCGAGCGCCTCGACGTCGGCATATTCCGCGCAGGTCGCACGCTGCACCACGTCGAAGGCCGGCGAATCCGGATCGGGCGAAAACACCTGGCTGCGGAGCCCGAGACGCGCTGCGGCCATCGCCAGCATCCGGCCCAATTGTCCGCCGCCGAGGATTCCAATGGTGTCGCCCGGCTTCAGCTTCACGAGGTTCGAAGCCGTCACGCCGTGCCCTCCGGATGCTCCTTGACCGCATCGGTCTGCTGCTTGCGCCAGGCCGCAAGCCGGACCGACAAAGCGGGATCGTTGAGCGCGAGCACACTCGCCGCGAGCAACGCGGCATTGATCGCGCCGGCCTTGCCGATCGCGAGCGTCCCGACCGGGATGCCGGCCGGCATCTGCACGATCGAATAGAGCGAATCGACGCCGGACAGCGCCTTCGATTCGACGGGAACCCCGAACACCGGAAGTTCGGTCAGCGCGGCCGTCATGCCCGGCAGATGCGCGGCACCGCCGGCGCCGGCAATGATCACCTTGTGGCCGGCCGCCTTGGCACCCTTGGCGAAGGTATAGAGCCGATCCGGGGTGCGGTGGGCCGAAACGATGCGCGTTTCGCAGGCAACACCCAGCGCAGCCAGGGTCTCGGCAGCATGGCGCATGGTTTCCCAGTCGGACTGGCTTCCCATGATGATGGCGATCGGAGCGGTCATCTCTTCAATTCTGTTCAGGAATCCAAAAGCATAGGCCGATTATAGGGGCGGCCCGGTTCTCATCCAAGGCGTGGCAAGGGAGTTAGAATGGACTATCCTGTCTTGGTGAATCCCGGCAAGCCTTCATAAGCAGGCCTCAACAAGGATGCGCATGAAGAAGAAGACGATGGCGGCCGCCTCCGGAGCCGCAAAGCGACGGAAAGGCGCGCCTGCGGCGCGTAAATCCGCACCGGGCAAAAGAACTGGAACCAGAGGCGCTGGAACCAAAGCGGCCGGAACCAAGGCTGCGACGCGCGGCGCGCTCGCGCCCAGCGACAAGTCCACGATCCGCAGGTTGCGGGCGCAGCTGGCACGGGCCCAGGCCCGGATCGAGGAGCTGCAGGCCTCGTCCGAGACCGATTTCCTGCTCGACATCCTGAACCGGCGCGGCTTCGAGCGCGAGCTCGTCCGTTCGCTGTCCTTCATCAAGCGCTACCAGGCCTCCGGCGCGTTGATCGTGCTCGACGTCGACCGCCTCAAGCCGATCAACGATGCCTTCGGGCACGCGGCAGGCGACGAGGTGCTGAAGGCGATCGTTGCCGCGATCTCGGACCAGGTGCGCGCTTCCGACGTGATCGGCCGTCTCGGCGGTGACGAGTTTGCGGTGCTGTTGTGGAATCTCAGCGAGATCGACGCGCGCGCCAAGGCGGCTGCGCTGGAAGAAGCGATCGATCGCCTGACCTTCGTGTTCCGCGGCAGCCGGGTCTCCGCCGGCGCCTCGGCGGGCGTTGCGATCCTCACCGCGCATTCCGATGTCGATCGGGTTCTCGATGAGGCCGACCGTGCGATGTATGTGCGCAAGGCGCAGCGGCGTCATGAATCCCAAGGGATTCCAGAGGATCCTGGAGGTTACAGCGCACCCAGGTCTTCAGGCACATTGCCGTAGGCGCGCAACAGCTTGGCATCGCCGAATTCGCCGATCGCTGGATCGCCGGTGCGGCTGAACGCGACGGCGCCGATGCTGCCCGGCATCCGCGACATGGTCTCCGCCCGGCGCAGTGCGATCGCCGAGCTCTGACATTCCTCGGCGCTGCCGGCGACCGGCGAGCCGTCGTCGTCCTGCATGAAGGGCAGTGCCACGTAATAGGTCACGTC
Organism: Bradyrhizobium oropedii; assembly: GCF_020889685.1. Lineage (GTDB taxonomy): Bacteria > Pseudomonadota > Alphaproteobacteria > Rhizobiales > Xanthobacteraceae > Bradyrhizobium > Bradyrhizobium oropedii. The sequence continues at coordinate 7,319 of NZ_JACMYO010000219.1, read as the reverse complement.
GGTCATTGCTTGCTCCCCTTAAGATCAGGCGGCGTCGCTCGCGGCCTGGGTTCGCGCCGGTACGCAGCCGGCGGCAATCGCGGCCTGCAATTCCTCGAGCTCGGCTTCCAGATATTCGTTGGCCATGATCAGCGCCTTGATGGTGCTGCGCAGGTTGCCGTCGCACATCGCGATCGCCTGATCGCAGGCCTTCTCGTAGTGGCTGTGCTCGGGCAGGGAAGGCGGTGCGGACATGGCGGAACTCCCTCTGATGGCAGGCGGCTGGGTCAGTATGTTCTCTTTTTGTTCCAAAGGAGTCAAGCGTGGATCACCACGCGCTCGTCCGTTGCCGCGAACGTGAAGCCCGACGTGATGCCAGCGAGGCGCTGTGGATGACGGGGAAAACCGCGGGGCCGAGCGAACCTGGGCCGGCCAACCGCGAGGCGTCCGCAGCCGCCGGCGCGTCAGGCGATGATGTCGGGCGTGATCTGGTCTTCGATGAAGGCGATGCGATCGCGCAATTGCAGCTTCCGCTTCTTCAAGCGTTGCAGCATCAAGAGATCCGGCGCTGGCGACTGATGCAACGCGTCGATCGCGGCATCGAGGTCGCGGTGCTCTTGTTGCAGACGCGCAAGCTCGGCGAGGAGTTCACGCTCATCCTGATCGTTCATGGTTGTGTATTAACTGGTAAGCACGACGAGGTTGTTGCGGCCGAAGCAGCCGCTTACCGGAATATCCTCCCTGCGCGCGCGCCGCGCAAGCCGAACCGGTTCCACAGTCACGATTAGTTACAGATAAACCGAAATGCGTGCCTGCGGCATATCGCTTCTCCTATCGACAGCCCAATCCACTCGTGTACACTTGTTGGTCCGGATCGAACCTGAGGTTTAACGCACCGAGGAGTGTTCGCAATGGCGATACAGGCCCATCTCGTTGAGCTGGAGCGTAAACACAAAATACTCGAGAACGAACTGCACGAAGCACTCGTTCACCCCTCCGTAGACGACCTGCATATTTGCGAGCTGAAGCGCCGCAAGCTGATGGTCAAGGATCAAATCGAGCGGTTGAGACTTTCCGCCGACGACACGGTCCACTAAGTCCCCGTAAATCAGCAAATAATCCTGACCTTTCACCGAGGGATGAACGCCGTGGCGCGCATCCCCCGGGAGGCCATGCTGCGTTTGCCAAGCTGTATTTGCTCAGCGCCCTGCCAGCTCGCCGACGTGGTCGGCGACAGCGAGCGATGACGTCAGTCCGGGGGACTCGATCCCAAACAGGTTGATCAGCCCGGCGACGCCGTGATCGGCCGGGCCCTGGATCAGGAAGTCCTGGGTCGCGACCGCCGGCGGCACGATCTTGGGCCGGATTCCCGAATAGCTCGGCATCAGTGCCCCATCCGGCAGGGTCGGCCAGTATTTCCGGATCGCCGGATAGAACCGCTCGGCCCGATCGGGGTCGACGGCATAATCGATGTGATCGATCCATTCGACGTCGGGGCCGAACCGCGCCTGTCCGGCCATGTCGAGCGTCAGGTGGACGCCGAGCCCGCCGGGCTCGGGCACCGGATAGATCAGCCGCGAGAACGGCGCTTTGGCGCTGCAGCTGAAATAATTGCCCTTGGCCAAATAAGCTGTTGGAATCAATTCGATCGGCATGCCCTCGACATTGCGCGCGACCGCCGTTGCGCCGAGGCCGGCGGCGTTGACCAGGAGATCGCAGGCGAGCGTCATCGGCGCCGCACCGCCGGCCTCGATCTCGAACCCGTCAGCGGTGACCCTGGCGTGGAGCAGCGGCGTGTGGAAGGCGAAGGCCGCTCCGGCTGCCTCGGCGTCGCCGCGCAGCGCCAGCATGTAGGCATGGCTGTCGATGATCCCGGTGGAGGGCGACAGCAGCGCCGCGTCGCAGTTCAGCGCCGGCTCGAGCGCGCGTGCCGCCTCGCCCGACAACAGCTGCATGTCGTCGACGCCATTGGCCGCGGCATGCGCGCGGATCGACTGCAGCTTTTCGGTCTCCGCAGGCGTGGTGGCGACGATCAGCTTGCCGCAATTCTTGTGCGGAATGCCGTGCTCGGCACAGTAGCGGTAGAGCGCCCGCTTGCCGCTGACGCACATCCGCGCCATCAGGCTGCCGGCGCGGTAGTAGATGCCGGCATGGATCACCTCGCTGTTGCGTGACGAGGTCACCGTGCCGATCCCTTCGGCCTCTTCGATCACAATCACTTCGCGGCCGGCCTGTGCCAGCCTCCGCGCCACCGCGAGGCCGATCACCCCCGCACCGACGATCACGCAATCAACCCTGTCCATCTCGTCCTTCAGGTCCGAAAAATTCCGCACAACCACCGGATCGCCGTTGCCGCTAACATCGTTCAGCCGATCCGATCGCCTTCTGCAAGTGCTGATTAGGCAAGTGCTTGGGCCATCTCAAATAGTCGGGGAGCCATGCCCCGTTAGTGGAGCATTAATCATGTCAGGGCAATTGCCGTGAATTAAGTCGCATTGTCCAGTTGCATCAGTACGCGTTTACCCGATCCAAACCGCCGGAGCCGGACACTCGCCCGAGAAATCTTCGGGTGATCGATGGCTGGCAGGAAGTGGCAGGCGGGCGGGAAGAATTCGATTCCGGCAAGGGCCGTGCTTTGCCTGATCGCTGCCGTCGTGCCGTACGGTGCGGCCCGGGCCGCCTCCGATGCCTTCGCGCCGTCGACCTATCTCGGTGACCTTGATCCCGGCGTGGTCTGGGAGCTCCTGATCGGCAGCGTGGTGGTCGCGTCCTTTCTCGGCGCGATCGGGCTCTGGGTCCTCTCGGCCCTGCGCAAGGCCAAGCGTGCCCAATTGCGGCGCAACGCCTTCGTGTCGTCGGCCCTCAATCATCTGAACCAGGGCGTGGTGATGACCGATGCGCGCGAGCGCATCGTGTTCTGCAACGACCGCTATCTCGACATCTACGGCCTGTCGCGTTCCGATATCAGGCGCAACATGACCGGCACGGAGCTGCTGGAGCTGCGCCGCGACCGCGGCGTGCTCGACGTCACCGCCGAGGATTTCTTTGCCCGGGCCGCTTTGCCCGAGGGGCTGGTCACCGAACTGCCCGGCGGCAGGTCGGTGCTGGTGAAATATTTTCCGCTGCCGAACGGCGGCTCGGTCGCGACCCATCTCGATTGCACCGACCAGCGCAAGCTGTCGCGCAAGCTCGCCTCGACCACGCAGTTCCTGGAGTCGGTGCTCGACAACGTTCCGGTCTGCGTCGCGGCCAAGAACATCGAAGACGGCCGCTACATCTTCGCCAACCGCGCGTTCGAGCGCTTCTCGCGCTTCTCGCGCGACCACATCGTCGGCAAGCGCGCCGACGAGATCTTCCGCACCGAGACCGCGCTCAGCATCGACACCGCCGACCGCGCAGCGCTGGACGCGCCGGAAGGCTATCACCGCAGCGAGTTCTTCGTCGAGCGCGGCTCGGAGAAGCGCATCCTGGCGTCCAACCGGGTGATCGCCCGCAACGAAGCCGGCGAGCCGGAATTCCTGATCGCACTGTTCGAGGACGTCACCGACCGCCGCTCGCTGTCGCGCGAGCTCGAGAACAACAAGAAATTCCTCGAGCTCGTGGTCGACAACATCCCGGTCTCGCTGATCGTGCAGCGCGTCACCGACGGCCGCTACCTCCTGGCCAACCGCAGCGCCGAGACGATCCTCAATCGCCGCCGCGAGGACGCCGCCGGTCTCACCGCTTCCGACATCTTCAACGCGCGCGAAGCCAAGCTGATCGTCGCCCGCGACGAGGCTGCGATCAGGAAGCGCAGCATGATCGCCGAGGAGCATCCGATCTCGACCAAGGACGGCCTGCGGCTGTTCCTGACCCGCCGCATGACCGTGCTCGACGACAATGGCGAGCCGCAATATCTGATCAAGACCCATGAGGACGTCACCGACCGACGCCAGACCGAGTCGCGCATGGCGCACATGGCCTATCATGACGGCCTGACCGATCTGCCGAACCGCGCCGCCTTCCTGCAGGCGCTGACCCAGATGATCGAGGCCTGCGACGGCACCGACGAGGAGTTCGCCGTGCTCTGCGTCGACCTCGACGGGCTGAAGGAGATCAACGACGTCTACGGCCATGCGATGGGCGACAAGGTGCTGATCGAGGTCGCGCAGCGCTTGCAGACCGTGGCGCGCGGCGGCGTGGTCGCGCGGCTGTCCGGCGACGAATTCGGCCTCATCATCGACGGCAAGCAACCCGCCGCCGGCATCGCGCTGGCCGAGCAGGCCGCCGAGGCGTTGGGTGAGGATTTCGCGATCGACGGCAAATCGGTGCGGACCGGCCTCACCACCGGCATCGCGGTGTTCCCGCACAACGGATCCGACGCGGCCTCGCTGCTGGCCAATTCCGGCGCGGCGCTGTTCCGCGCCAAGGCGAAGTCACGCGGCACGATCTCGATCTTCGAGCCGGACATGGACCAGCAGATCCGCGATCGCCGCGTGCTGCACCAGGAGCTGTCGGTCGCGATCAAGAACGGCGAATTGTCGCTCTACTACCAGCCGCAGGCGGCCACCGGCGCGAGCGTAGCGAGCAGCCAGATCATCGGCTTCGAGGCGCTGGCGCGCTGGCACCATCCGCAGCGCGGCTTCGTGCCGCCGAGCGACTTCATTCCCCTCGCGGAAGAAAGCGGCCTCATTGTCGAGATGGGCGAATGGATCCTGCGCGAAGCCTGCCGCGAGGCGGCCTCCTGGGCCGTTCCGATGCAGGTCGCGGTTAACCTGTCGCCGGCGCAATTCACCCATGGCGACCTCGTCGGCCTGGTCCATTCGATCCTGCTCGAGACCGGGCTGACGCCCGACCGGCTCGAACTCGAAATCACCGAAGGCGTGTTGATCGAGGATTTCGACCGCGGCCTGTCGCTGCTGCGGCGGCTGAAGGCGCTCGGCGTCCGCATCTCGATGGATGATTTCGGCAGCGGCTATTCCTCGCTGAGCTACCTGCAGGCGTTTCCGTTCGACAAGATCAAGATCGACCGCGCCTTCGTCATCAATCTCGGCCGCAATCCGCAATCGGCCGCGATCGTGCGCGCGGTCATCGATCTCGGCCACGGCCTTGAAATGTCGATCGTCGCCGAAGGCGTCGAGACCGAGGCGCAACTCGGCTTCCTCTCCGAAGAGGGCTGCGACGCGGTGCAGGGCTATCTGATCGGCCGGCCGGCCCCGATCGGTCAATTTGCCGCGCTGGTCGGCGGCGACCGGCTTGCCGAAACCGTACGCAGAGCCGGGTAAACTGATCCGAACCGTCGGGTCGGCCCGGTCGGCCGTGCTTGCCATCCGCTGCACGTCCGGTTACCGTCGAACCACCACATCATTTTCGTGCCGAGAAAGGAGGGCTGCGTCGTGGCGAGATTCAATGATCCCCACCTCAAGCGTGGCCCCGTCAACGCCCTGCAAATGCGTTTGCAGGGCTGACCGGAAACTCGGCTAAAATCTCTTCCTGGTCTGCCCTTCGTGGCCGTGCGGCGTCGAACGCTTGAGCGTTCGCGCCTGCACTTAAATCCCTCGCCGCGCTTCGACACGCACATCCGATGATGGCTGGATGCCTCGGGATGACGTCGTGATTGCCGGCAAGACCAGAGAATTGATCGTGACCCTCATCAATGTCCGCAATCTCGGCGTGACGCTGAACGCGCCGCTGTTTTCCGAACTGAATCTCGTCGTCAATGCCGGCGACCGGATCGGGCTCGTGGCCGCCAACGGCCGCGGCAAGTCCACGCTGCTGCGCTGTATCGTCGGCGTGATGGAGCCCAATGAAGGCGACATCACCCGCTCCCGCGGACTGACAGTCGGCCATGTCGAGCAGGATGCGCCGATGAGGCTGATGGATACGCCGTTCCATGCCGCCGTGCTCGAGGCACTTCCCGGCGAGCAACGCGCCGGCGAGAGCTGGCGGGTCGACGTCGCCCTGCAATCGCTCGAAGTGCCTGAGGAGCTGTGGCAGCGGCCGCTGAAGCAACTGAGCGGCGGCTGGCTGCGGCTTGCGCTGCTCGCCCGCGTGCTGGTGACCGAGCCCGATGTGCTGCTGCTCGACGAGCCGACCAACCATCTCGACCTCGCCAAGATCGGCCGGCTCGAGGCCTGGCTGAATGCGCTGCCGCGTGAGATGCCGGTGGTGATCGCAAGCCACGATCGCGCCTTTCTCGATGCGACGACCAACCGGACGCTGTTCCTGCGCCCGGAACGGTCGCAGCTGTTCTCGCTGCCCTACACCGCGGCGCGCGCGGCGCTCGACGAATTCGATGCCTCGGACGAGCGGCGCTTTCAGCGCGACATGAAGGCCGTCCGGCAGCTCCGGCAGCAGGCCGCGAAGCTCAACAACCTCGGCATCAATTCCGGCAGCGACCTTCTGCTGTCGAAGACCAAGCAGCTGAAGCAGCGTGCCGAGAGGCTGGAGGAGACTGCGAAGCCGGCGCACATGGAACGCTCGGCCGGCACGATCAGGCTCGCCAATCGCGACACCCATGCCAAGGTCCTGATCCGGCTGAACAACGCTGCGATCGCCACGCCCGACGGCAGGCCGCTGTTCAGGACCGGCCAGCAATTCATCTGCAAGGGCGACCGGATCGCGCTGCTCGGGCCGAACGGCGCCGGCAAGACCCGGTTCGTCGCGGCGCTGCGGCTGGCGATCGAGCGCCCGGAGGCAGCAATGGCGGAAATCAGGGCCACCGAGTCGCTGGTTACAGGCTATTGCGATCAGGCGCTGGCCGATCTCGCAGATAGCGATACGCCGATGCGCATGCTGACGCGACGCTTCGAGGTCGGCGATCAGCGTGCGCGCGGCCTGCTCGCCGGTGCCGGCCTCTCGATCGAGATGCAGGGCCGTCCGATCGGGCGGTTGTCGGGCGGACAGAAGGCCCGGCTCGGCATGCTGGTGCTGCGGCTCACCCAGCCGAACTTCTATCTGCTCGACGAGCCGACCAACCATCTCGACATCGAGGGCCAAGAGACGCTGGAGGCGGAACTGATGGAGCAGCAGGCCAGCTGCCTCCTGGTGTCGCACGACCGCCAGTTCGTGCGGACGGTGGCCAACCGGTTCTGGGTGATCGAAGGCAGGAAGCTGATCGAGGTCGATGGACCCGAACATTTCTTTGCGTCCGTTGGAGCAGGCTGACGCCTGATGCCTTTTTTCCGCGAGCACATCTTCCGTTCGCATGGAAATGCGATAGGCGTTGGGCATGGCGGACTATGACGTTGCGATCATCGGCGGTGGCCTCAACGGCACGAGCATTGCGCGTGACGCGGCCGGCGCGGCCTCCGCGTGATCCTGCTGGAGCAGGGCGATCTCGGCTCCGGCGCCTCGCAGGC
>NZ_JACMYO010000218.1 GCF_020889685.1 Bradyrhizobium oropedii | reverse complement strand
ATGCATCGCGGTGACCGCCAACACATTCTGTTGCAGTGGGATTGCCCCCCGACTGCTAGACTTGATTGGGTTAGTTAAGGAGTATGGCAAAAAAAATGAGCTAGCATGGCGACAATGAGAAGCGGCGGCCCATGCCTGCCGGTTACTGCCAAAATTCTGCAAATAGCCGGAAGGCCCGAGCGTTTCCCGCGGTGGCCGGTGCCAGCACTGAAGCATGCTAGCCGGGACCGAAGATCATATACAGCAGCATCGTGCCTACAACGGCTGTCCAGCCGATCGAAGCGGCAACGGCCCATACCTGTATCGGCATTGATGGCCCCTCGCAATTCAATGAAGCAAAACGAAGAGGCCGCTGGCGCTGGACAGCGACCTCCTGGACCCGATCTCAAATGAACGTCTTGGAAATAAAATCGCCGCCGAAGGTCCGTCATGACTAAACGACGAATCAGCAACGACGTGAAGCCCAAACACGTCCGATCCCCAGCGAAACTATTGAGACGTTGCGAGATCGACACACCATTCCGCCCCGGAATGGCTCGCCGGGTCATGGGAGCACGCTCTCAACCGCCAGATGTTGGATCAGAACAATGACATTTCGCTGGCTTGAAAGGTTCGGGGACGTGCAGCGTTCGTCTCCCCCTTGGGGGCTTTCTGCAAAGTCTGCCCTTTGCCAAGCAATTCGCAATTTGTCCCATTTGGCGCCCTCTTCGCGCCGTCTTGGCGTCTCAGAACATCGTCCTCGGGGGAACTTTTACGCGCGGTTAAGGCTTGGAATCGTAAGCTCCGGGTGGGGATCTGACGAGGGAAAGCGCATGGGACAATTACGCCAACGCGTGGTTCAGAGGGATACTCTCGAAGCACGGCTCGCAGAGCGAGCGAGAGAGCTACGGGACGAGGCCGCGGCCCTCGCCCCCTGTGCAGCCAAGGAAGCGCTGATAAAGCTCGCCCGATACGCAGAGACAAGTGCACACCTGAGCGGAAGGTCTTCGCCGGGGCTGATGCTCAATTGAATGACGGAAACCAAATCCTGGGACTGCAGAGTAAGGCCGCCTCATTTGGCGGCCTTCTGCATTTGGTTCGGCTCGGTACTCTACGCCGAGACTGCATGACCTACGTCCTCGATCGAGCAAACTGAAACTATCAGGCGCCGTCACCCGCGTTGAGAAGGTGACGGCGCCTGTTCAAACCCGCACTGGCTTGCCTGCCCAGCCGATAAGGTTGCAGCCGCCCCTGCGGCCATTCGCGCGTTCCCCGTATCACTCAGTAACAAACGCGACACCAACCCATGCGCCTTTTCGCCAAACGACGTTGCACGCGTAAGTCTTGCTAGGAGGAACGATAAGCGTGAATTGGTCAGGAAGAGGTGATGGCGGATCATCTGCCCTCAGCGCCGCGCCGCTCTCTGTGATGTCGCCGACGATGCAGCACAGTGACAAGTCATCGAACCTGATCAAGCCATTGTCCAGCGATGGATTACGCACAGACTTTCGCCTGTCGGGAAAAGCAATCATTTCCGAGCCCATCAATAACCAATGCAAATTTGAACGATGCTGCGCGAGAAAGATTGCGTTTCTACTAAAGATCGAGGTGCCGCGACCAGTTCGAAGCCGGCGATGCGGCTCCCTCGGGACTGAACACCTGGCCCTTCAGCGCCAGGAAACTGTTGCGCTCATGATGGCGGGCTAACAAGCCGCTGCTCCGCCGAATAGAAACAGCCCCGATCTGGGCGATAGACCGGGGCCGTTACCGGGGTGAAGGCTTAAGGCCTGAACTCACCCCGTCGGAGTTACACGGGGTATTGTTGTTCCAATGATGGTGCGCCAATGGCCCAATCCGCTCCTGCGAGTGGCCTTACTTGGACAGCCGGCGCGCGGTCCGTATTTCAGCCGGCGTGCTGGAGTGGTTGAAGGCGGCTCTTGCGCGGGAATGTGAGGTCGCATCACTCGGCGGCCTCTTCATTGCCGTGGCCAGACGACGACTGGATCCCACTGGCGTCGCCAAGGTCAGAAGTGCTCACGGTGAACCCGGCAGCGACGTCCGTCGCTCGGCGAGCCCAGCTCAGGGAGAGCTGGGCTAGGGCGCTTCGGAGGTTGTAGCGGTCAACCTCGACCAATGACGTTAGGTCTCTCTTGAACTTCGTCACCTCTGCGATTGTTGCAGCGCGCTAATACCTTTGCCCCAAAAGGCGGCGTGCTGTTGGACCTCTTAGTTCGGACTAGTTCAGAATGGCAATTTGTCGCAGGCATTTGCCGATCTACCATGTCCCCAGTCGTGCGGATTGGCGGACAACGACACACCGACCAGACACATCGTGCGATAAGGGATCGCCGCTCCGGCCTAGGGAGCGACGGTCCCGCCCAATTGCGGAGCGATCAGCTCACTCGAAAACAGGTTGAATTCGGAATAGCAACGCTCACCATCGCGAAAGCAAAATTGAGGCCCGCGTTGACCAATCGAGACGGCACGCTTGAGCGGCAAACCATCAAGGGTTTTCTCGGGATTGAGAGCTCCGATGACGGACTGGCATTTAGAGTTGATGTTGACGCCGATGATGGCTCAGCAATTTGGACGATTCCCTACAAGCATGCGATCTGGTTGGCCCAGGCGATATTAGAGATTTCGCCCGTCGCTGTTGGCCGGCAAACTGCCGGCGGCTCTGTGGAGGGGACTAATCTCGTCGGCGAGCGTCTCAACGTAGAAAGAACTCGCGTGCTTGTGAAGGTGCGCTCCGATCATGCTGCGATCTCCGCTCAGGGCGCTTGGTCGTCCGACAAAACACCGGGCACCACAATTCTTATGGTCGACAAGTCGATCGCGGCAGATTTGGTGGAGCAACTCGGAGCGTTCCTGGCTTCCGCTCAGGCTCTATCTCGACCGTCGTAGTCGTTCTATCTCACGATTGCGGAAATGGCGCGCTCGAAGCGCGATAGCTGCCAAAGCGTATCGCACCAGCCGAAAGGTGGCCGATCACAGCCCCCTCGGCACAGTCGCGCCGTAGGCACAAGTCGCAGGAGTGGGTAACCAGAAAGGGTCCGCACTGAGGTCGAATTCCAGATATAGTACCGCCATCCGCCCGGCCGAGGCGACGGTCACAGACGCCCAATGGCGTGGCCGCCAGAAGGATACGTGTGTGACCAGGCCTGCCCGATCATGGGATTATGCGCGATCATTGCGGCAGGATCCTAGTTCTCTCATCAAAGCGCGCTTGCGGTCATCTGGCGTTGAACAAGAATGAGCATGCCCAATGCCGTCACCGATGTCAGTCTGGAGGCCTTGAAGAGCGTTGCCTGGCTTGAGACCGCGTGGAAGGAGCTCGAAGCTCGAGCCACTCACTCGTTCTTTTTGTCCTGGCTCTGGATCGGCACTTGGCTACGGCATATTCCGGATGGCACCCAACCGCACGTCCTCGTAGCACGGTCGTCAGGCAAGGTCGTCGGGTTGGCGATTATTGGCCGGCGCAGAGCCTGGAGTCTTGGGCCGCATGCGCGGGCACGTTGGCTGCTCAATGAATCGGGGGATACCCGTTTCGACCGGTTGTTCATCGAGTGCAATAGCATTCTTGCGGAGCAACCGGACACCATTATCCCGGCAGGACTCGACGCGCTGACGTCCCACTTGCGCCGCTCGGACCAGCTGGTGCTTTCCGGAATTGATGCAGACGTCGAACTGGCCGCTTGCCGCGCCGCGGGCCGGGCTGGGCTCGTTAGCGAGGTGAAACAGGCCGATACGGCCTTGTGGGTAGATTTCGCGAAAGTCCGTCAGCAAAAGAAGGATTATCGCGCCACACTGGGCCGCAGCACTCGCCAGGCCGTGAGCCGTGCCATGAGGTTGTACGCCGAACGAGGCCCCCTTGAACTCCGGATCATGGAAACGACGACCGAAGCCCTGGCCGCGTTCGATCTGTTGAGCGACTTTCATCGGTCGCGATGGGGACGCAAAGGGGCTTTCGCCAATCCGGGCTTCCGTCCGTTCCACGAGGAGCTCATCGCGCGCGGAGTACCCACGGGAGCGGTCCGCATCTCACGGACGTTGGTTGGCGACCAGACGATCGGGGTCGTGTACAATTTCGTGCATGACGGCCGCGTCCTGAACTATCAAAGCGGCTTTCTCTATGAGAGCGATGGCCGGCTCAAGCCCGGACTCGTAAGCCATGTGCTGGCTATCGAGGAGAGCATCTCGCGCGGGGAACGCGGCTACGACTTCCTGGCTGGTGTCGCCGGGCACAAGGCCCATCTGGCAAACAGCGAGTATGCCATGAAGTGGATCGCAATAGGCAGAGACGGTCCAGAACGCCACATCGAGGCGAAGCTCCGTGACGCAAAACGGACGCTACGAACGATCGTTACGAACCTTCCAAAAAAGAAGCTGCGGCTGTTCGGGTCAGCCACTGCAAGTTGAGATACTGGCCGCGATCTCCTCAATCTGGTCCGCAGCAGACTGCTGGCCCGGGCGGCGGCGTCGCGGCCGGAGCTGCCCACTGCTCACGTGTCATCGATGGCCTGAATGTGTACGCCCTTCACTGCCCTTCCAGATGGATCATCCATGCTCGCAAACTGCTGGGACCAGAGAAACGCGGTCGGCGTCGAACACGCAATCGAGGGACCGACGGGGACGGTTAGGCAGGCCGTCGGATTCTTGAAAATGCTGTCAAAGATGGTCCGATAGAAATATCCTTCCTTCGAGGTCGGCGTCTGCTTCGGAAAGCGCTTATCCGCCTCTGCGAACATCTGATCCGAGACTTTGCCATCGGCATGATTCCTCAAGCACTCGATCCAGCTGTACCCAACTCCGTCTGAAAACTGTTCTTTTTGACGCCACAAGATCTCCTGGGGCAACAGGTCGGTGAAAGCTTCCCTCAATATGCCCTTTTCGATCTTCGCACCGGGGCACATTTTCTCGGCCGGGTTTATCGACATCGCGTAATCCAGGAATTCCTTGTCCAGGAACGGTACACGGGCTTCCACCCCCCAAGCAGCGGTTGCCTTGTTCGCGCGACAGCAATCGTATCTGCTCAGCGCAAAGAGCTTTCGGACAGTCTCCTCGTGGAATTCCTCTGCGGACGGGGCCATGTGGAAGTAGAGATAGCCGCCGAATACCTCGTCAGCGCCTTCTCCGGACAGCACCATCTTGATGCCCATTGCCTTGATCTTACGCGCCATAAGATACATCGGCGTGCCGGCACGAATGGTGGTGACATCGAAGGTTTCCAGATGCCGGATCACGTCGGGCAACGCGTCCAACCCGTCCTGCACGGTGAATACAACTTCATGATGGACCGTGCCGATGTGAGCCGCCACCTTTCGCGCATACTTCATGTCGGGTGAGTTTTCCAAACCCACGGAGAACGAGTGTAGTCTTGGCCACCAGGCCTCCTCGGTCTCCCCGGACTCGATCCGCTTGAAGCGGTGCCGTGCTGCGAGCGCTGCGATGAGCGAGGAGTCGAGCCCACCGGAAATAAGTACCCCGTAAGGTACGTCGCACATCATTTGCTGCTTCACTGCGGTTTCGAGTGAGGTCCGGAGCTCCTGCAACGACGCCTTTTTGGTAGGAAATGCATGCGCCCAATCTGGATCATACCATTTGACGAATTCCCGGCCCTTGCCGCTGTAGTAATGTCCCGGCGGAAACTCCTGAATCGTCTCGCACACCGGATCGAGAGCCTTCATTTCGCTTGCGACATACGTTACGCCGTCGCCGCTCCATCCGATATAAAGCGGCACGATGCCGATGTGGTCTCGGGCGACGAAGAAATCGCCGGTACGTTCGTCGAAGAGGGCAAACGCAAAAATGCCACTCAGCATCTTGCACAAATCCGGTCCGTACTCGTCGTAGAGATACAGGATGATCTCGCAGTCTGATTTCGTTTTCCAAGCGTGCGGCCGCTTCAGTGCGTCGCGCAAAGCGACATGATTGTAGATCTCACCGTTCACAGCCAACGCCCGACCCGCGGCGACGTCGAGAAGAGGCTGGGCACCGTGCTCCACGTCGACAATGGAAAGGCGTTCGTGAGCCAGCATCGCGCGTTCGCTGGCATAAATGCCACTCCAGTCCGGCCCACGGTGCCGAACCGTCTTTGCCATCTCCAGCGCCCGGTTGCGCGCCGCTTCAAACGATTCCGTGAATTCGAATATGCCGACGAAGCCGCACAAGGTGATTAGCCCCTCCGAATGCCCGGCTGATCTGTCTCACTACAATCAGCGCGTGCCTTGAACTGAAATACCCGACAGTGGCATCGAATTCGCTAGCTGAACAGCGGACAATCCGAAGTAATCAAAATGCGTTGAGAGGCTGTCTGGAGCCAGAGCGCCGTGTTTGCGCCTCAGAGCGGCGAGATCGGGCATACGGCGGACGATGCTGACGGACGCCCCCCGGAGCAAGCCGGCGCTGGTTTGGCGTAGAGGTTGTCCCGCGGCGGATACCTCGCGCCATGTCCATGTGTCATGGGTGCCCAAACGGATCTGGTGATCTGCGGGATAGTGGATGAGGCCGTGGCCCGATTGCCCCCAGGCGAGAACGCCTGGTCGCTGGGCCGTTCAACGACGACCGCAAAGCTGTTGCCTTAGGACCTTGCCACGTTTGAGCGACGATGCGCCGGCCCGGGTCGCGTCACCGTCGATCCGGGCCTTTCCAATATCAAGCGGGACTGCGTGGCGCCCGGTTTACCCCGGCGCTACGGGGATTAGCCGAGCAAGACGGCTGCTTACCGTTCCCGCAACGCTTCCTGCTTGTATCTCGCCAGCGGCGAAAGCAGGTAGCTGATGATCCTGCGCGTACCCGTCTTGATCTCGACTGTCACCGCCATGCCCGGGCCGAGCTTGACGAGCTTGTCCTCCACTTGCATGTGGGTCTGGTCGAGCGACACGCGCGCGGCATATTCCAGCTCCTGACCTTTCGGCTCGCTGCTGCTCTGAGTAGCACCCGATGGGCGGTCATTCGACCCCTGCATCTTGTCGCGCGTGATGGCATCCGTCGATACGCTGAGCACGTCGCCGTGAAGCAGTCCATAGCGCGTGAAGTTGAAGGTATCGATCTTGATCTCCGCCGCCTGCCCCGGATGGACGAATCCGATATCGCGGTTGGAGAGCATGGCCTCGATCTCGAGTTGGCTCTCGCTGGGGACGACTACCGCCAGCGCCTGAGCCGGGGTCACCACCCCCCCGACCGTATGAACGGCAAGCTGCTGCACGACCCCGTCGACTGGCGCGGTCAGACGCTGGAGCTTGGTGCGCCGATCCGCCTTGATCACTTCCTGCGCCGCGCTGGCAGCCTTCTGTTCGGCCTTCGCAAGTGCGTCATAGGTCGCGCGGCGATATTCCGCGGCAGCCTTTTCCTTTGTTTCCTTCAGTAGCGCGATCGCCGCATCGGCTTCGCGCAGCCGGCTCTTCTGCAGCACAAGGTCCTGCTGCATGGCGACCAGCTCCTGATACTCGGATAGATAGACGACCTTCGAAGCCAGTGCCTTTTCGACGAGGCCCTTGCGGATATCGACCCTCTCCTGCAGCACGGGAATGGTTGCTTCCAGCTTGGCAACGCTCGCCGATGTCGTCTCTCGTTCCGCCTCCTTCTGCCCCTGCTGCCGCTCGATCTCGGAAAGCTTGGCATTTTGCTCGGCGCGCTCGCTGATCAGGAACTGGCGATGCATCTCGATCTCGGCCGCGCTTGCGTTTTGCGGAGCATGGAAAGCGGCGAGCGGATCGGCTGCGAGTGCCGCCCGCAATCGCGCTGCGTCGAGTTCGGCCGCCAGCAGATCGCTCTTCTGGCGCTCCTGGTCGGCTTCCGTCATCGTCGGGTCGAGCTCGATCAGAACGTCCCCGGCCTTCACGCTCTGGCCGTCGCGGACCTTGATGGCGCGGACCACACCCGTCTCGAACGGTTGGATCAGCTTGGTGCGGCCGCCGGGCACGATCTTGCCGGTCGCCGTAGCGACGATATCGACACTGCCGAGCGTCGCCCACAGCAGCGCGATGCAGAACATTGCGATGATGCTCGCTCCGATCGCACGCCCGATCGGTGACGGCGGCGATTCGGCGATTTCGAGCGCCGCCGGCAGAAATGCAAGCTCGTGCTCCCGGCGCCGAAGTTCGCGCCTCGGAAACGGGACGATGTTGCGACTAGCGGACGTCATGGATGCCGGCCTGCAGGTAATGAAGATTGGCGTAACGGCCGTTGGTCTGGATCAGCTCGTCATGGCTGCCGTCCTCGACGATGCGGCCATGCTCGAGCGTGATGATCCGGTTGGCATTACGTACGGTCGACAATCGGTGAGCGATGACGATCACGGTCCGTCCGGCGGAAATCCGCCTCATGTTCTGCTGGATCGCACGCTCACTTTCGTAGTCAAGCGCGCTGGTCGCCTCGTCGAAAATCAGGATTCGTGGGTCGGTGATCAGCGCACGCGCGATTGCGATACGCTGGCGCTGTCCGCCGGACAGGCTGCTGCCGCGCTCACCCACGACGGTGTCATAACCCTCGGGTAGCTCCAGGATGAAGTCGTGCGCGCCGGCCAGCATTGCCGCTTCGATCACGCGTTCCATCGACATGGTCGGATCGGTCAGTGCGATGTTGTCCCGGATCGTGCAATTGAACAGCACGTTTTCCTGCAACACGACGCCGATCTGGCGCCGCAGCCAGCTCAGGTCAACCATTGCGAGATCGACGCCGTCGACCAGTACGCGTCCGCTCTCCGGAACATAGAGACGCTGGATCAGCTTGGTGATGGTGCTCTTGCCCGACCCCGACGAGCCAACGATGCCGATGACCTGGCCCGGCTCGATACTGAAGGACACGTCGTGCAACACCTCGGGGCCGTCGATGCGATAGCGGAAAGTCGCGTGCTCGAACCTCACTTGGCCGCGGATCGGCGGCAAGGCAGCGCGGGACGGAGTGAAGCTCGGCTCCGGAATGGTGTTGAGGATGTCGCCGAGACGATCGATCGACAGACGGGCCTGGTGGAAGTCCTGCCAGACCTGCGCAAGCCGCAGCACCGGCGTGCTGACGCGCGCGGCCAGCATGTTGAACGCGACGAGTTCGCCGACGGTCAGCTCTCCGCTAATCACCAGCCGCGCGCCGAAGTAGAGGGTCGCGGCGATGACCAGCTTGTTGATCATCTGAACTGCCTGGCTCGCCGTGTTGTTCAGGCTGAGCACGCGGAAGCTGGCGGCGACATAGCTGGCGAGCTGCTCCTCCCAGCGGCGCTGCATCTGTGGCTCGACCGCCATGGCCTTCAAGGTCTCGACGCCGGTGACGCTTTCAACCAGGAAGGCCTGATTCTCGGATCCGCGATTGAACTTCTCATCGAGGCGCGCGCGGAACAGCGGCGCGGCTCCCGCCGATATGCCGATGTAGAATGGGAAGGACGCGAGCACGACCCAGGTCAACGTCGTCGAGTAGTAGAACATCACCACAAGGAAGACGACCGTGAAAAGAAGGTCGATGACCAGCGTGAGCGCCGAACTCGTCAGGAACTGGCGGATATTCTCCAGTTCGCGGACGCGCGCCACCGAATCCCCGACGCGGCGAGTCTGGAAATAGGCGATCGGCAGCGCCATGAGGTGACGAAACAGCCTGGCACCGAGCTCGACATCGATACGGTTTGTCGTATGCGCGAATAGATAGACGCGCAGCGTCTCGAGAACGGCTTCGAACACAGTCAGCACGACAAGGCCGACGACGAGAACGTCGAGCGTGCTCATGCTTCGATGCACGAGCACCTTGTCAATCACCACCTGGAAGAACAGCGGTGAGACAACGGCGAAGATCTGAAGGAAGAACGACGCCGCCAGCACCTCGCTGAGCAGGCGGCGATACTTTTGCATGGCGCCGACGAACCAGGAGATATCGAAGCGTCGAGCGAGATCAGTCAGGCTGGCGCGCCGGGCCATTAGAATGATGCCACCATCCCAGATCGCCTCGAGCTGCGCCTGGGTAAGTGTTTCAGGGCGCGGAGACAGCGGGCGCTGAACGAGAAGCTTGCCGTCGATGAGCTTGCCGAGAATCAGGAAGCTGCCGTCACGCAGCAGTGCAATTCCCGGCAGCGGCGTGACTGCAAGCCTGCCCCAACTGGTCCTCTGCACCCTTGCCTTGAGCCCGAAATCCTTGGCGCAGCGCAAGATTTCAGTAACGCCGAGGCGTGCCGCGCCCACCCGGTGGTGGATTTGGCCTGGGTCGGCAGCGATCCCGTGGCAGCGCAGCAAAATCGCGAGCGCAATGAGCCCGGATTCGTCGACGTCTTCGGGAGCGGCGCTCGCAGCCGGCGCCCCGATATCCGCGGCCTCGTTCGCAACGTCGCCGGAAGCGGTAAAACGCGCCCGCATCAGGATGTCGGGCGCCTTCGTCAAGGTATCCCGGGCCTTCGTCAAGCCGTCCCGAACAAGCATCAGGAGACCACCGGCGTGGCGGATCAGGCCGCCGCCCAGGCCAGCTGCTCGAGCGCGGATGTCGGCAATCGCATGACGCGCGCGGTGCGCGAGGCCCTGTGAGCCGAGCGAGATCAAGCCGCCATCCCAGATCGCTTCAAATTCCGCACGCGTCATCCGCCGCGGATGCGACGAAGTCGGGTGCAGCACAAGCGCCACCTGGTCCTCGACTTTTCCTAGAAGCAAAAATCCGCCGTCACGCAGCGACGCGATTCCAGGCAGCTGGATGCCCGCCAGCCGCGGCCAATCCATCGTCGTCGCACGGACTTTGACCCCGAATTCGTGCGCGCAACGAAGCATTGCGCGGATGCCTATCCCCTCATCTCCGCAGCGATCGCGGAGCTGATCGGGTTCAGTGTTCACGCCATGGAGGCGCAGGAACAGAGCCAGCGCTCGAAACCCCAGATCTGGCGGTACGTGGGCATTTCCGTTCTGGATCGCCATTTCCTTACTCTACTCCTCGCGGCTAAGCGGCCGCGTTGTTGTTCCTTTTCATGCACATGGAATTCCAATGACGCCTGTCCGAGGATAGGCGACACACGCCTGCTCGCGCCAAAACGGCGCGCGCAATCATCAAAGCATTAGGGCCTCGAACCGCGAGGAGGTTTCAGCGCGACGGGATACTTGAAAATTGCCCCCCCGATTGGCTGAGCGCGTTGGTTAACGAGCAAAAATGGCGAAAAAACTTTCGAATTGTGATTTATGCACACGCAAGTTGTGGCTGGAAACTGAGCTAAACTCAGACGTTCTACGCTCACAACGAAGTATCGAATCGGAAGCCGTATGGCGATTTTCCGTCAAACGGCGGCAGCCCGCAATCCTCTGTTGTGCGTCGGCTTTCACCGTCCCCATCGCGGGTGCTGACCGACCACTTTTGCCGCTCCGCTTCCAGGAAGCTGACGGTGCCGCACCCGGGCGCAAAGGACCCGGGTGCGGCACGGCGTTAGTGGTGCGGCCTCGTCAGGAACGAGTTCTGAATCCAGGCAGCGCCATTCGAAATGGCTGCCGCGATCTGCCCCCCGTCGACCCGACCAGAGCCACCCGCCAGATACTGGTTCAGCAGCGCGAAGCTATGGCTCGCTTGGGACCCTTTGGCCGTATCGTAATTCGCCAAAGAGGTTGTCTGCGGCAAGGTAGCTGCCAGCGTGCTGCTGCCCGACCCAAGGTGGTGGTGGTGCAGCCCATGGTGCTGGCTTGTCGTGCTCCCTGAGGTTGCGGACGGCCGGGGATCCGTGACGGTGATGGTCTGTGGCTTCGCCGACGCCACGGCGCCAGTAACCGGGTCGGTCGCGCTCGCGGTCAAGGTGAGAGTCGCGACCGGATGAGAATTGCCCCGGTAGTACGACGTCAGCGTCAATCCGCTGGCGACCTGCGCAGAGCTCAGAGTGATGTTGTTACCCCTGAACGTCGTGCCATCGCCGGTCGTGATCGTCTCATATCTCGGCAGCCCTTTGATGTTCAGGCTGACTTTATCGTTGAGATCGGTCGTGGACAGCGTTGTCCCCAGGTCGATATGACCGCCTCTGCCGTTCACCGTGAGCGAGCTGTCCGCGACGGAGAGCACCGGCTGAGTCACCGTCGGTGTCGACGGAGCTGTCGGCGTCGTCGGTGTGGTTGGCTGAGTCGGCATGGTGGGCGTGGTCGAGATCTGAAGACCGGAGAACGTCTTCACCGCGCCCGAGAGATTAGCGGCAAGCCCCCCGGAATCCGTGATGCTCGCGCCGTTCGCGAGATTGACGGCCGTGATGGCGAGCGCCGAGGTATTCGTGTCAGTCGCCGCGACTTTCACCTGGAAGGTGAGCGTATTTGTCCCGGAGCCGCCAACATAGGTGGCGCTGGCACCATCATTGAGCGACAGCGTCGGCGTACCCTTGACGGTCACGGCCTCGCTCAAGCCGAGCGTCAAAGTGACGACATCGCCGACATGCTCGGTTCCGGTCCCCGGCGAAGCGGAGGCCTTCGTCACCGTCGGCGCAACGTTCGGGGTGGTGGGCGTGGTCGGTGTGGTCGGCTGCGTCGGCGTGGTCGGCTGCGTCGGGGCGGTCGCCGCCGCCCCTGTCAACAGCGTCATGTTTCGGTAATCGACGGCGACGGTCTCGGGCGCCGTCGATCGATAGACTCCGTATTCCCAATTGGTGGCTTGCCCATAACCCAGGGGGCCGCTGTAGTTCACGACCTGTGTCCCGTTGATCGAGACCTTCAAA
>NZ_JACMYO010000217.1 GCF_020889685.1 Bradyrhizobium oropedii | reverse complement strand
GCCCATGCCGTCGGCGGATTTGCGCAGCGCGGCGCCCGCGGCCTCGATTGCGAGCCGGCCCGCGACCTCGCTCATCGGCGCGAGCAGCGGTAACCCGCCATGCGCATCGGTCACGGTCTCATAGGCGACCGCCGTGCAGCCGGAGGCGATCAACCCCGCGGTCTGCGGCACGTCGGGCGCGAGATGCAGATAGGTGAACAGGATTTGGCCCTCGCGCAGCCTGATCCATTCGGATGGCTGCGGCTCCTTCACCTTCACGATCATCTCGGCGACGGAGAACACCTCTTCCGCAGTATCGGCGATCCGTGCGCCGGCCTGGGTGTAGACGTCGTCGCCGGCACCGATGCCGTCGCCGGCGCCGCGCTGGACCACGACCTCATGGCCGTGCGCCACATATTCCCGCACCGAGGCAGGCGTCAGCCCGACCCGATATTCTTCAACCTTGATCTCCTTGGGCACGCCGATGCGCATGGTCCGCTCCTTGAAAAATGAGTCTCCGCCTACCGCAAGGCTATGCCCCGTCACACGGCGTTTCTCAGCGAATTCCGGCTTGCTCACAGCCAGATACGCCCATATCCTTCGTTGTCGGCTCAGCTCTTGAAGGAAAACTGCGTGGACGGTCTCGATCGTATCGATCTCAGAATCCTCTCCGAGCTGGTTGCCGATGCCCGCGCCAGCCAGATCGAGCTCGCCGAGAAGGTCGGGCTGTCGCCGACCGCCTGCGCGCGGCGTATCCGTCATCTCGAGGAGATCGGCGTGATCCGCGGCTATCGCGTCGACCTCGAACCATCGGCGCTCGGCCTCGTGACAACGGTTGTCGTCACCATCACGCTGGAGAAGCAGAGCGAGGATTATCTCGCAGCGTTCGAGGCTGCGATCGCGCGCTGTCCCGACGTCGTGTCCTGCCATTTGATGTCGGGCAGCGACGATTATCATCTGCAGGTGATCGCCCGCGACATCGCCGACTTCGAGCGTATCCACAAGCAGCATCTGTCGCGGATGCCGGGCGTCGCCCGCATCCATTCCAGCTTCGCGATGCGCGAAGTGGTTCGCCGCACCATTCCGGAAACTGCGCTGCGCGGCTGAAAGCCAATCGCAGCGTCAGCGGCTTGCGCGCGGCCACATCCGGGCCAGCGTCTCGTCTTTCTTGACGAGAACATGCCAGAGCGTCGCGGCAATGTGCAGGGCGACCACGGCATAGACGAACCAGGCAAGCACGCCATGTGCCAGCTCGCCGGCGTCCGCGATCGCCTTGTTATCCGCGAACAGCCGCGGCCAGCTGAAGGTCCAGAAATAACGCAGCGAATAGCCGCCGGCCGACGAGAACATGTATCCGGTGACGGGCATCACGAAGAGGATGGCGTAGAGCGCCCAGTGATTGAGCCTTGCTGCGAGCCTGACCAGCGGTGAGAACGATCCGGGCTCCGGCGGCGCCGTGGTCGCGGCCCGCACCATCAGGCGCAGGATCGCCAGGAAGAATAGGGTGACGCCGAGCGACTTGTGCACCTCGAGCAGTTCGCGCCGCGGCGAGGTCCCCGCCGGCTGCAGCCCGCAATAGAGCCCGATCAGCATCGCCGCGATGAACAGCACCGCGGTTGTCCAATGAATCCTGCGCAGCAGCGGGTCATAGCTGGCCGTTGTGTCCGTCGTCACAGAGCGCCTTCGCGTGAAGCCAGCCCGTGCGGGTTCGGCCCGAAAAAGGAATGCCGTTCAATAGATGATCGCGCGGAGCCTGCCTACCGGCGCGGGCGTCACATTCGATCACGATCACGAAGGGATGGGCCCCGGACCTCTTCCCATCGTCATTCCGGGGCGCGCAAAGCGCGAGCCCGGAATCCATTCAACAGCATCGCGGCGGCCCGATGGATTCCAGGCCTGCGCCTTCGGCGCATCCCGGAATGACGAAGGAGAAGGTTACCGCGCGCCAGGCGCCCACTGTCACAAACGCCGCGCTGTCATAAACGCTGTCACAATCGGAGCCCCGCTTAGCCCGCTCCACACGCATTTTTTAGTCGTGATTCGCTACCTTCTATGACAGAATTACTACAGTTCGATATCAATTCGGTTACACGCGGAGCGGTGAATGAGCATGGAGTGGCGGGCGCGGCCGGTTACGCTGGCTTGGTCAAATCCAGTGGTCCGGTGGTGGGGCTTCCTGAGCTTCGTCAGCGCCGCCAACATCGCAATCTGGTTCGCGATGTACCGCCAGTTCCATGAGCAGGCCGCCGGCAGCTTCAGCAACACCTCCGGCATCGGCCTGATGATGCTGCTGTGCGCAGCCTATGTGTTCGGCTGCGCCTTCCGTTCGGTGCTGCCGCGCGCCGACGTGCAGCGCATCTGCCTGTTCGACACCTGGCTGTCGAGCGTCGTGGTTGGCCGCACCGTCGCCACCGTCGCCGAGGTCTGCTTCGCCGCGCAATGGGCGATCATCCTGCATCAGCTCGGCACCATGACCGGCGCCGAGACCACCGTGAACATCGCCTGGATCATCGTGCCGCTGATCGTGATTGCGGAATGCTTCTCCTGGTATGCGGTACTGACCACCCACTATCTCTGCAACGCGATCGAAAACTCGATCTGGGCCGTGGTGTTCTTCCTGGTCGGGATTGCGCTGTGCCGGCTGCTGCCGGAGTTTCATGGCCCGGTGCGCTGGGCGTTCATCGTGGCGATCGTCGGCATCGCCGCCTTCCTCGCCTTTCTGATGACCGTCGACGTCCCGATGTATCTGAACCGCTGGCGCGCCAACCTCGCCGCCGGCGGAACGCTGTTGCATCCGCTCGAAGGCCTGCGCGACGTCAGCCGGCGCTGGATCGTGACCCACGATATCGCCGAATGGCGCGAGGAGATCGCCTGGATGTCGCTGTATTTCAGCATGGCGGTGTGGTCGAGCCTCGCGCTCTGCGTCGGCTATTCGCTCGAGGATCAGCTGCCGCGCTACCGCACCGAGCCGGTGATCGTGGCAACGTCGCCGGCAATCGTGAGCACGAGCACTACGCCGGCGATCGCAAACGCGACACCGGCGGCACAGCACACCGCAACGATCGACGCGGCAGCACCCTCGCGGGATTGAACGGCGGCCGCCGCGCGCGGCTTGTGGCGGTCAGCACTTTCGGAGTAAAGGCTGAGGCATCCCCGCTCATCCATCAGCGCGTTCCATGCCCCGCATCACCATCATCGAAACCGGGCTCGTCAGTCCGCAATTCCGCGAGCGTCACGGCAGCTATCCGCAGATGTTTCAGCGGATGGTGGCCACAGCCGATCCGTCGGTTGCCTGCGCCGTCGTGAGCGTCGCCAAGGGCGAGACGCTTCCAGACCCGGCCACGCTGGATGCAATCCTGATCACGGGATCAGCGACCGGCGTCTATGACGATGTCGCCTGGATCGCGCCGCTCGAAGCCTTCGTGCGGTCAGCCCATGACAAGCGCATTCCGATGGTCGGCGTCTGCTTCGGCCATCAGCTGATCGCGCAGGCGCTCGGCGGCACCGTGCGCAAGTCGGAGAATGGCTGGGGCATCGGCCGCCATATCTATCAGCTGGCGCCGGACAACGGGCTGCTTGAAGGCACGACGATCGCGGCGGCCGCCTCACATCAGGACCAGGTGATCACCCCGCCCGCCTCCGCGCGCACCATCATGTCATCCGCGTTCACTCCGCATGCCGGGCTGCTCTATGCCAACGGCACGACGCTGTCGGTGCAGCCGCATCCGGAATTCACCGCCGACTATGCCGACGCGCTGTGCGACCTGCGCCGCGGCCTCGCGCCGGATGCGGTGGTCGACACCGCCAAGGCATCGCTCACCGAGCCGCTCGACCACGCCACGCTCGGCGGCGTGGTCACGCGCTTCCTCATGCGCCGCACGCGCGCGTGAGACAGCGCCTCAGGTCATGCTGCCCGGCATGAAGCAGCGCACCCGCGGGTGGCCGTCGATATAGTGCTTCCACACCATGGTTCGACCGATCTTGTTGGGCTCGGTGATCACGGCCTCGTTCGGCACAACAACCCATTCACTGTCGATGAGCACGCGATAGTGGCCGTGATCCGACTCCCAGTCGGGATCGGCAACCACGTATCCGTCGGCATCCGAGCAGCACTGCCCGTAGCCGCTGTGCAGGCTTTCAAACCAGGGCTTTAATGGTGAGTTGGCGTAGCGGCCGTCGTCGCGCGCCAGGGTCGGCGATGTCAACCACACCGCCCCAAGCAGGACTGCCGCACGTGTGAGAACGTGCATCTTGTCGTCTCCGCAGATGTCGATCAGCTGCGGGCGCGCATCACCAACCATTCGCCCGCGACATTACCGTCGCAGGCGAGACCACGACGAATCGGCGCCCCAGCACCTGACATTCAGCTATGCAAGAGCAGCGCCAGACTGCATTCCGGGAGACTACTGCCAACGAAAGTATGGGTACGCGGATCGTCAGGTGCGACGCGCGACAAGCCGCCGCCGCTGCGACCTCGGGGACAAGCGATGGCGCCTGCAGCGGACTCGACGAACCGGCTCCACGGCGCAACGGCTTCGCGATAAGCACGCCATGCGTCTCCATCGCGGCGTTTCCACCCGGCACGCCGGGTTCTGGCCTCCCGAAATGGGGGCGATCGCCCAACTCCCGACTACCCGACTGTCGTGAATCCCGCATATAAGCCGCCCTTGGGGCCCGGTTCCGATCCTGTGGGGCCGCAATCATGCCAAGTTCTGCCCCCGAAGGTGGCCTTATGACGTTTCGGGACGTTCGATCAGCCGTTTGGGGACCCGTCTCCCTCCGGCCCAATTTCTGGGACCTGGCGGCGCTGTTGCTGCTGGTCGGTGCGATGGTGCTTGTCGTCTATGGCGGCGAGCAGACCATTGCGCCTCTGTCCGAACTTGAACGTACGCCGGTATCGCTCGATCCTGCCAACCTGGCGTACTACGCGCTCAGGACCACGATGCGGATGCTGCTGGCGATCGTCTGCTCGACCATCTTCACCTTCGTCTACGCCACCGTTGCAGCCAAGAGCCGACGCGCCGAGATGGTGCTGATCCCGATGCTCGACATCCTGCAGTCGGTGCCGATTCTCGGCTTCCTCACCTTCACCGTCGTGTTCTTCATGAACCTGTTTCCCGGCCGCGTGCTGGGCGCGGAGTTCGCCTGCGTGTTCGCGATCTTCACGAGCCAGGCCTGGAACATGACGTTTAGTATGTATCAGTCGCTGCGCAACGTGCCGAAGGATCTCGACGAAGCGACCGCGAGCTTCCACCTCTCGGGCTGGCAGCGGTTCTGGCGCCTGGACGTTCCCTTCGCGATGCCCGGCCTGATCTGGAACGCGATGATGTCGATGTCCGGCGGCTGGTTCTTCGTCGTGGCATCGGAGGCGATCACCGTCGGCAGCACGACCGTGACCCTCCCCGGCGTTGGCTCCTATGTCGCCACGGCGATTGAGCAGAAGAACCTGCCGGCGATCGGCTACGCGCTGCTCACCATGTTGATCGTCATCATCGCCTATGACCAGCTGCTGTTTCGCCCGATCGTCGCCTGGGCCGACAAATTCCGCTTCGAGCAGACAGCCTCCGGCGAAGCTCCGACGTCGTGGATGCTCGATCTGTTCCGGCGAACACGCGCGCTGCGGGCCCTGACCTATCCGCTGGCAATGGCGAACAAGGCGATTTCCACGATGCGCATCAGCTGGCCGGTGGCGTTGCGGCCGAGCGGCAAGCCTGGCCAGCATTCGCGCGTTGTCGACGGCATCTGGATTACGCTGATCGTTGCCGCGGCCAGCTATGCGGCCTGGCTGGCATATCAATTCCTCTCCGCCTCGCTCGGACTGTCTGATGTCGTCGACGCCATCGGAGATGGGCTCGTCACGCTGCTGCGCGTGATCGTCCTGATCGCGCTGGCGTCACTGATTTGGGTACCGGTCGGCGTCTCGATCGGGCTGCGGCCGAAGCTCGCCGAACGGATCCAGCCGCTCGCGCAATTCCTCGCCGCGTTCCCGGCCAACCTCGCGTTTCCCGTGTTCGTCGTGCTGATCGTCCGCTTCCACCTCGATCCCAATGTGTGGCTCAGCCCGCTGATGATCCTGGGCACCCAGTGGTACATCCTGTTCAACGTGATCGCGGGCGCCGCCGCTTTCCCGACTGACCTCCGCGAGGCTGCCAGCAGCCTTCATCTCGGCGGATGGCGTTGGTGGGTGAAGGTCGTGCTGCCCGGCATTTTCCCCTACTACGTCACAGGAGCCATCACCGCGTCGGGCGGGTCCTGGAACGCTTCGATCGTCGCGGAGGTCGCGAGCTGGGGCGACACCCATCTCGTCGCCACCGGTCTCGGCGCCTATATCGCACACGCGACCGAGGCCGGGGATTTTCCCCGGGTTGTGCTCGGCATCGTCGTGATGTGCATCCTGGTCACGTTGTTTAACCGCCTGTTGTGGCGCCCGCTCTACGCCTTCGGCGAGCGACGCCTTCGCCTCGGCTGATCGAGAGGGATCCTGATGCTCGACCAAACCAAGCAAGCTGCCCTGATCGACATAAAAGGCGTCTCGCGTTTGTTCCCGAAGGGAAGCGGCGAGCAATTGCTGGTGCTCGAAAAGGTCGACCTCACCATCCATGCCGGTGAGATCGTGGGCCTGCTCGGCCGTTCCGGATCGGGCAAGTCGACCCTGCTGCGCATCATTGCGGGCCTCGTCGCGCCGTCATCCGGCAATGCGACCTGCCGGGGCGAGGCGATCGCCGGGCCGCCCAACGGCGTGGCCATGGTGTTCCAATCGTTCGCGCTCTTCCCCTGGCTGACGGTGCTGCAGAACGTCGAGCTCGGACTGGAAGCACTCGGCGTCGACGCCACCGAACGGCGCAAGCGCGCGCTGGCTGCGATCGACCTGATCGGCCTCGACGGTTTCGAGTCCGCCTATCCGAAGGAATTGTCCGGCGGCATGCGCCAGCGTGTCGGGTTTGCCCGGGCGCTGGTCGTACATCCCGACCTGCTCCTGATGGACGAGCCGTTCTCGGCGCTCGACGTGCTGACCGCCGAGACGCTGCGCACCGACCTGATCGACCTCTGGATCGAGGGCCGGCTGCCGATCAAGTCGGTGCTGATGGTGACGCACAACATCGAGGAGGCCGTGCTCATGTGCGACCGGGTCCTGGTGTTCTCGTCGAATCCGGGACGCGTCGCCGCCGAGTTCAAGATCGATCTCAAGCATCCGCGCAACCGGCTGGATCCGACATTCCGCCAACTCGTCGAACAGCTCTATGCACGCATGACACAGCGCGAGGAACCCAAGTCGCCGTCGGCGGCCGGAATTCCGGGAGCGGGCGTCGGCACGGTGCTCGACCACGTCTCGTCCAACGTGCTGTCGGGTCTGATCGAAACATTGGCCGGACCGCCCTATGGCGGGCATGCCGACCTGCCGGTTCTGGCGAGCCAGCTTCAGCTCGAGACCGACGAGATCCTCCATCTCGGCGAAACGCTGCAGCTCCTGCGCTTTGCCCAACTCAGCGAGGGCGACCTGGTGCTCACCGAAGCCGGCGTCCGATTCGCCCATCTCGACACCGACGCGCGCAAAAAGCTGTTCGCCGAGCACCTGACCAACTACGTGCCTGTCATCAGCCTGATCCGCCGCGTGCTCGACGAACGGCCGTCGCACATGGCGCCTGCCGCGCGCTTCCGCAACGAGCTCGAAGACTACATGTCGGAGGACTATGCGGACGAAACACTCAAGACCATCGTGTCCTGGGGCCGGTATGCCGAGCTGTTCGCCTATGATGAGCAGTCCGAGACCTTCAGCCTCGAGAACCCGGGCCACGACGGCGCCTGACTTGCGCGGCGAGTTGGCCGACGAGACACGACGACCTGGCCTGGCCCCTCACCCCCGGACAGCCGCCACCTTGACGAGCGGCGGCGCGCTGCGTGACGCTGCCTGCAGCGCGCATTCGACGAACCGCCGCGGCAGCAGCGAGGCGTTCGAGCGCATCGCCACCAGCATGCGGCTTTCGGCATCCGGCGTCTCCAGCGCTTTCGCGACAACGTTCATGACACCGGCCTGCTGATAGCAGGATGGTAGAATCGAAAGCCCGATCCCTGCCGCGACGAGGCTGAGCACCGTGCGCAGTTCATGGGCCTCCTGCGCGATACGCGGCGCGAAGCCGGCCCGCCGGCACAGCATCGCGGCTTGGTCGCCGACCCCGCAACCGCTCTCCGCCATGCCGACGAATTCGTGCTCGGCAAGCTCGGAAACATTCAGCTTGCCGGGCGCAGCAGCGAGCGGATGATCGAGCGGCAGGAACACCATCAGCCGGTCGCGCCAGACGACATGAACCTGCAAGTCGGCCGCAGGCTGGAAATCAAGCGGCGGCCGCATGATGGCAACATCGAGCTCGGCGTCGGCGATCGCCTGCAGTTGCTTTGCCGTCGACATGTGCCGGAGTTCGATCTTCACCCGCGGATAGCTGCCGCGGAAGCTGCGGAACAGTTCGGCGAACATGTCGAGCATCGGGACCGAGTCGGTGAAGCCGACACGGATCGCGCCGGCTTCACCGCGCGCGGCGCGGCGCACGGTCTCCGACGCGAGGTCGAGCTCGCTGACGGCGCGCCGCGCGTGCTCCAGCAGCAATTGACCGGCCTGGGTGAGCGCGACGGCACGCCGTGTGCGCGACAACAGCTGCGTCCCGAGCTCCTCCTCCATCGCCTTGATCTGCGTGCTTAGCGGCGGTTGGCTGACATGCAGCCGCTTGGCCGCGCGGCTGAAGCTGAGTTCTTCGGCCACCGCGATGAAGTAGCGAAGCTGCCTGTAATCCATCGCTTATTCCGTTTCCCTATAAGTGATGGGTCAAAGCGGTATTTGACCTCCCCGGTCGGTTTCCCGATCTTGGCGCCAAAACGCCGGTGCTCCAAGGGATAATACGGGGCAACAGGCGCAGCCGGTCAGCCATGCGAAATCGCCGCGAATAACAGGCGCTCCGCCCGGTTCGGATCACAGGCGCGAGAACAAAAAGCAAGGGAGGATTCCAATGGGCCAAGCATCCGTCAGCGAGCTCGAACAGCAAACCATCCGCCGGGTCTATTGGCGGCTGATCCCGATCCTCTTCGTCATGATGTTCTTCAACTATCTCGACCGCATCAATCTCGGCTATGCCGGACTGACGATGAACAAGGATCTCGGCCTCAGCCCCGCGATCTTCGGCTTTGCCGCCAGCATCTTCTTCCTCGGCTACATGGTGCTCGAGGTGCCGAGCAATCTGATGCTGCACTGGCTCGGAGCCCGGATCTGGCTGGCGCGCATCCTGATTACCTGGGGCCTCGTCGCCACGCTCACCGCCTTTGTCTGGAATCCGCTCAGTCTCTACGTGATGCGGTTCGGCCTCGGCGTCGCCGAAGCCGGCTTCATGCCCGGCGTCGTGCTTTACCTCACTTACTGGTTCCCCTCGCGCTATCGCGCCCGCGCAGTCGCCGGATACATCATCGCCGGCTCGTTCTCGGCGGTGTTGGGCGGGCCGATCTCGACCAGCATCATGACCTGGTACGACGGCACGGCCGGCCTGCATGGCTGGCAATGGATGTTCATCGCCGAAGGTGTGCCGACCATTCTGCTCGGCTTCTTCACGCTCTATTATCTGACCGATCGCCCGGCCAAGGCGAGCTGGCTCACCAAGGAGCAAGCCGGGTGGCTGGAGGGCGAGCTCGCCGCCGAGCGAGCCGAGATCGAGCAACAGGGGCAGCACAGGCTGATCGAATGCGTCCTCGATATCAGGGTCTGGCTGCTGGCGGCGCTGTTCGGCTGCGCGCTGGTCGGAATCTATGGCCTGTTGCTGTGGCTGCCGCAGATCATCAAGGGCATGGGCAATCTCAGCAACATCGAGGTCGGCTTCCTCTCGGCGATCTCGCCGCTGCTTGGCGTCGTCGGCACCATCGTGGTCAGCCGCAGCTCGGACAAGACCGGCGATCGCAAGTTTCATCTCGCAGCCGTCTATCTGCTCGCCGCGGTCGCGATGCTCGGCAGCGCCTATGTTGCGAGCCCGGTGCTGGCCTTCGTGTTGCTTTGCGTCGTCGGCTTCAGCCTGAACGCCGGCAATCCATTGTTCTGGAGCATCAATGCATCGCTGCTGACCGGAGCAGCCGGCGCCGCCTCGATCGCGATGGTCAACACGCTGGCGCAGTTCGGCGGACTGATCGGCCCGTGGTGCATCGGCCTGATCAAGGATTCCACCGGCAGCTTCTCCTGGGCGCTGGTCGGCATCGCCGGCTTCCTGTTCGTCGCATCAGCCATCGCCGCCACCATGCGCGTCAAGCCGCGCGAGACGGAACTTGCGGGCGCGATCCCGTCAACCGTCAGCCACTGATAACACTGCCAAGGGGACAATAAGGAAGCAACCATGATCATCGATTGTCACGGCCACTACACCACCGAGCCGGCCAAGCTGCAGATCTTCCGCGACAAGCAGCTCGCCGGCCTTGCCGACAAATCGCGCCGGCCGCTCACCACCAATCTCGGCATCACCGACGACGAGATCCGCACCAGCGTCGAGGGCGCGCAGCTTCGTTTGCAGAGAGAGCGCGGCACCGATGTGACCATCTTCTCGCCGCGCGCTGCCGGCATGGCGCATCATGTCGGCAAGGAAGCGACCAGCCGCGAATGGACCACGATCTGCAACGATCTCGTGCACCGGGTCTGCACGCTGTTTCCGCAAAACTTCGTGCCGGTGTGCCAGCTGCCGCAGAGCCCGGGCGTCAAGCCTGCGAACTGCATCGAGGAGCTGGAGCGCTGCGTGACCCAGCTCGGCTTCGTCGGCTGCAACCTCAATCCCGATCCCGCCGGCGGCTATTGGTGCGATCCGCCGCTGACCGACGAGTGGTGGTATCCGCTGTATGAGAAGATGGTCGAGCTCGACGTACCGGCGATGGTTCACGTCTCCTCGTCCTGCAATCCGTGCTTCCACGGCACCGGCGCGCATTACCTCAACGGCGACACCACCGCTTTCATGCAGTTCCTGACCTCGGACCTGTTCAAGCGCTTCCCGACCCTGCGGTTCATCATCCCGCATGGCGGCGGCGCGGTACCCTATCATTGGGGCCGCTATCGCGGCCTGGCGCAGGACATGAAGCTGCCGCCGCTGTCGGAGCATCTGTTGAAGAACGTGTTCTTCGACACCTGCGTCTATCACCTCCCCGGCATCGAGCTGCTGACGAGAGTAATCCCGGTCGAGAACATCCTGTTCGCATCCGAGATGGTCGGCGCGGTCCGCGGCATTGATCCGGAGACCGGCCATCACTTCGACGACACCCGCCGCTATATCGATGCGCTGCCGCTCAGCGCTGCGGACAAGGCCAAGATCTTTGAAGGCAACGCCCGCCGCGTCTATCCTCGCCTCAACGCCCATCTCGACCGCCGCGCGCACTGAGCGACCGTAAGGCCATGTCTGCGGCCCCGTCATTGCGAGGAGCGTCAGCGACGAAGCAATCCATCGCTCCGCATATGCGGGAGCATGGATTGCTTCGCTTCGCTCGCAATGACGATGATAATCCCGCGAGCACAATAGTTCCGTCATCCTGACTGCAAACGTACAATCACGCCCAACACAAACGCCGGAGAAAGCCGATGGCCATAGGATTTGCAATTCACAGGGCGAAGCGGAAAGTGTCGCCCGACCTCGTCGCGCGCTACCGCACGCTGCCGGTCGCCAACATCAGCGATGTGATGTCGCGGATCGCGGGCACCAACCGGCTGCGGCCGATGCACAGGGGCGGCTGGCTCGGCGGCCCGGCGCTGACCGTGAAGACCCGGCCCGGCGACAACCTGATGGTGCACAAGGCGATCGACCTGGCCCAGCCGGGCGACGTGATCGTCGTCGATGCCGGCGGCGTCCTGGTCAACGCCATCATCGGCGAGATCATGTCGACGCTGGCCGAAAAGAAAGGCGTGGCGGGCTTCGTGATCGACGGCTCGATCCGCGACGCCGGCGCGATCCGCGCCGGATCCTTCCCGGTGTTCGCCGCCGGCGTCGCCCATCGCGGGCCCTACAAGGACGGCCCGGGCGAGATCAATTGCGCCATCTCGATCGACGGCATGATCGTCGAGCCCGGCGATCTCATCGTGGCCGACGACGACGGCGTGCTCTGCGTGCCCCATGACGACGCCGAGGCCATCTGCAAGCTGACCGAAGCCAAGAAGACAACCGAGGAGAAGGCGATCCAGCAGATCCTCGCCGGCACCAGCGACCGTCGCTGGGTCGATGAGGCGCTGCAGCGGCTCGGCTGCGAGTTCAAGGACTAGATGCGCCGGTCCGGAGAGGCGGGGATGCCTGCCTTTTAGGCAGGAACCGGCAAAAGGCCGGCCGGAATTGCCCGGTCGGCCGCCGTTAGAGCCCGATGCCGCCCCGTGATCGCGCCTGCGGCCCGGCATCGGGAATTTTTCCCGATCATGAATGGAAAAGAATCCCGTCTCGCCGGGACACATCTTGTTTGCCAAAGCCCAACCGCTCCCGCAGTCTTCAGGCCATGGTTCGTCGGGGAAGAAGCCGAACCGCGACGACGGGGTGGGCGCTATGGCTGGTACGTTGTTGCGTACAGCAACACGATTTTTGTCTGGTTCGGTCACCACGCGCGGCGCTGCGGCCGTGCTCACCGCCATCGGAGCCGCAGCGCCGCTGACGATGGTGCGAGCCCAGACCCCCGCCCCGACCGAACTGCCGCCGGTCACCGTGATTG
>NZ_JACMYO010000216.1 GCF_020889685.1 Bradyrhizobium oropedii | reverse complement strand
AGGATGATACGGAGTCTCACCCTGATCGCCGCCGCGCACGCATGTCCGGCGCGATTGCCGCAGCTCCAGTGGCTCGCGCACCTGGCCTGATAGGCGAGATAGACCTCGACGAGGGGGAGCGAGGTCACCTTTTCGCGTGCGATCCCGTCCAGCGCGACCAAGCGGAACATAAAGCGGCCCTGCTAAAGGAGCTTGTCGAGATGCTCATTGTAGGCTCCGCCCAGAACATCAGCGTTCACGCGCGCGGTATGCATGCCATTCCAGTTCAACGTGATGCGATCCTCGCAGCTCTCGTTCGCTGCGACCGCCGCCTGGAAATACCGCTCGCGCAATGTCGGCCTCCCTGCCGCTTGCGGCAGGTCCTCGGCCACCGCCTGCCGGAATGCGTCATAGTTCACGGTGTCCCGCAGCCTGTGGAGGAAGCGTGAATATTCCTCGGCTCCCGGCTCGTCGGCGAAGCTCCGCCAGATGGCCGCCGCGTCCGGCTCGTCGAGCCAATCCGCGACTGCCTCGGCCAGGGGCCGCGCCCGATCTTGTGCTGTTTCGTCGGGATCCGAGAAGAACACGTTCGGGCCAGCATAACCCTCAGCCTTCGTGGCCGCCGTCAGGTTGGTCCGCCCCCGTGCAGGCAGCGGCTTATCATCCAGATCAACGAGGCAGCCGGAGCCGAGCTGCGTTAGCAGGGTCTCGGGCAGGCTGGTCAACCGATTGTTGTCGACGTGCAGTTGACGGAGTCCTGCCGGGAGATTGGTGGGCAGGTTGGCGAGCCAATTGTTTCTGACGTGGAGGCTTTGGAGACCGCTCGGAAGGATATCGGGCACCCTCGTCAGCTGATTGCCTTCGATATTCAGGTGTTGGAGCCCCGCCGGGAGGGCGGCGGACAAGGTGGTCACGGCGGCTCATGGGGCGCTGCTTCCTGCCAAGTTTTCGTTCGTCTTACCGCCTCTTGCCGATTCTCATGGTCGCCCTGCCCCGCTTCGGCCGCCCAGGCCTCAAGGATCTGATCTTGCGACGATTCGGCTGGAGCCGGAGTCTCGAGGTTCGTCGGCGGCTGACGCGCGCGGCTCTGTCAAGGCCTTGCCCTTCTGCTCCGCGCGCTCGAGCCTTGCTGGTCCCCTTGTTCGGGAGTTTCGCAAGTCATGCCAGCGCCTCGCTGGGCTTGTTCAATGCTTCTCAAGCAAGCGAATGCGCAACGACCCGTCTCCAAGCCGATCGCCATCACCACGAATGGTGATCACCGACGATTGATGACGATCAAGGCCCGCGGCCGAGCAGTTGCAGCGAGACGTTGTACGTCCGCACGACATCTGCGGCCGTCGCCGTGGTTGATATTGTGAACGGGCTTCATCACATTTCACGTCCTGAATCTGACCAAGTCAAGCGGTAACTTCTAGATCGAGACACTCTCGTGAGCGACAAGTCTCGTGTAACGGCGTCGGGTTTCGCTCCGAGGCGGCGCGCTCGTACCAAATGGGTCGGCGATGGCCGGCATGTCTGTTGTCGGATGATGAGCTTCCGCCGCCTCCAATGCTCGATCGCGGCAATGCCGATGGTACCGTCATCCAAAAGCGCACGAGCAACGTGATTGTCTCGAACGTGACACTTTCATTGCGTTCAAGCCGCTTAATCAGGTGCACGATGCGGTCGAGCCGCTTGGCTATTGCAGTCCTCCCGCCGATCGGACTCGACCGGAGAAGGAAGCGCCAGTCGCAGCTTAAGCAATCAGCGACCTGGGCGCGCCGCGATGCTGTGGGAGCGCGCCGCTCAGTCAATCGGTTGTTTGCGTAGCAGGGTCTCGAGGTGGCGACGACCTTCGTCGATCGCGCCGGACCAATGCCCGAACCGTTCCTGCACGACAACTTCGAATGACGGATACCACAGTGGCTTTCCGCCAGCCTGAGCCCAATACCAGGGATAACCGCGTGGCACGAAAACCACGCCGCAGACGCCGAGCGCTCCGGCGATATGGACGGCGAAGCTGTCGGGCCCGACCACCGCGTCGAGATTGGCGATCGCTGCGATCATTTCCGCAGGGCTCTCGATGTGCACGCCAGCATCGATCGGACGACTCCATCGCTTCATGTCATGCCGTTGCGCGCCGCTCATCAAACTGACAGGCGTGACGGAGTTTGGAAACGCAGCTGCGACTTGCTCCATCGATAGGCCGAGCGCGCCACCCTCCCACACGATGCCCACCAGAGGCCTTGCGAACGCGGCCAATGCATCCCGCCATTTGGCGAACAGTTCGGCCTCGGGGCGCAGGTAGGGAATGCCATCGGCAATGTTGCGGGCGTCGGTCGGCAGAACGCGCAATAATGATTGCAGCGGCATAGCCGAGATCGCGGGCCTCGGTTCGTCCAAAATCACCCGCTCGGCGAGGTTGGCAAGAAGAGCCTGATAACTTGGATGCGCGACCACATGCACATCTTGCAGGCTCGGCAGCCGACGCAAGAGACGAGCGAGTGCGATGAACTCAAGGGCGCCCATCGTCGGCGGCACGACTATCCGCCTCACAGGTGCCGAGGCGGACGGCTCGGGCGTCGGGAAGCGACCGAGCGTCAGTTCAAGCGTCGTCTGCAGAGACTTCGCTGCGTCATTCTCAGGTCGCGTGTGCACGACGTGACCGACAAGTGTGAGGGATTCGTCGAGCCGGCCAACGAGCTGTAGGACACGCGCCAGAGCAAGCGCGGCGGTAGGATCCGATTTGCGAGCGCGCACGAATTCTGTCAGTTGCGCAATGCCGCGGTCCACCTCACCCTTGGCAATCGTAACACGGGCCAAGATTTCGCGCGCACCAACATGAGCGGGCGCATAGGCGAGCAGTTTCTTGCAGGTGGCCTCCGCTTGCGACCAGAGTCCAGTTGCGGCGTGGCAATAAGCCAGATGCAAGAGCCCAGCTGTATCGAGCGGGGCGCGCAAATGCGCGCGCGCGGCAAGGCTGAGCGCCTCGTCGAGGCGCCCGCGTTCAAGCTTGAGCACCGATAAATTGCCCAGCGCGTCGGGATCGTCCGGAGCAATCTCAAGCGCACGAAGCAGGGCGGCCTCAGCCGCCGGGCTGTGGCCCAACGCGAACTCGATGGCGCCAAGTTGAACGAGCGCACGCGCATTCCTGGGCTCGTGGTGGACGACGGTCTCTGTCATCGCACGGGCTTCCGCAACCTCGCCTCGGTTCAGCAAGGCCTGAGCGAGCGCCAGCTTGATTTCCTCGCTCCGCGGGGCGAGAGCCGCCGCGCGTTCGAGGCAAATCACCGCCGCCTCAGCGCGGCCGAGCAATCCGTGAGCGATGCCGAGATTGGTGGTGAGGCCGGCGTGTTCGGGGTAGATGGTCGCAGCTTCAGACAGCATGTCGAAGGCAAACTCGATCCGCCGGCGCGCAAGCGCCAGTGTGGCCCTCGCATTGAGCGTATCGGGATCACTTGTGGTGGCGACCTCCTCGAGCAGCGCCTCCGCCTCCTCGAGACGGCCGGCCGAGATAAACTCCTGGGCCGTTCTAACCCTCTCCTGCCGGGTCGGAGCCGGCATGCCAGTGGACAGCATCTGTGCTATGCAACTGTGACGCGCTTGCCATCGAGGCGGAGATCCTCGCTCACCGCGATGACCTTGCTGTGCGCCATCTCGGAGGCAATGCCGGTGACTCTAATGGCCTGGGTTTCGGTCTGCAATGTGTCGATACGCTCGATCACCGCGACACGCTCGACCGCCTTTACCGTAAGCTGCTCGGCGCTCGCTTCCTGGATTCGCGCCGAACATCGGACACGGTCCGCGATCACCGTGTAGAGCTTGCCGATCCAGGAGCCTTTGTCCGCGAGCACGGCAAACAGCTTAGTCTGCAGGTCGGTACTGTCGGCGCGCATGGACAGGCGCCGACGCGCGGCGAGAGTAATAGTCTCGCCCTCAATCGACATGTTGCGATCTCCGGGCAGCGCGACCATGCCACCACTGGAATCCGCTCGCTCGAGCACGGTCACGACAAAGCCACGCTCCGCCTCAGTGAAGAGCAGCACCATGTCCTGTGGGATGGGCCGGACCAGGCAGCCAACAGCCACCGTCGCCGTGTGACGGGCGCCAGCGGTCTCGACCTCGACCGCAGAGCCATCGTCGCTGACCGACACGACACGGGCCCTGTGATGCCCAGGCTTAAGAAAGCGCTCAGCCATCGCCAAGATGTCGGTGCTTGTAGCACGGATCGGCATCGTCATCCTTGTTCTCCAGCTCGTTACATGAAATTTATCAACTTCTTTTGTATGACTTCCTCATTGCCGGAACTGGACGTGATCTCAGCTTTTCGGGTCACAAGCTTGTACTCTTCCGTGTTCGACTGTCCCTTTCTCAATTCTTCTTCGGAGTTGGATACGCTGGTCTTGCAGAATTTGATGTCGCGACCGACCGACTTGAAGTCTTCGACGGGAGCGAGCTTGAAATCGCTTGTCCTGAGAATCTTGGTATCGCTGTCAGCCGACTTGAAATCGGGTCCAAAAACACACTTGGTCGACTTTCCAATCACTTGCTTGACGTCGTGTCCTTCGACAATGTCAAGTTTGTTGCCGATCGTCATAGAGTTCATATCACTGAGATTCACTGAACATTCTGGCGAGATCTTGAAGGTGAACGCTTCTCCAAAGAACATGCTTACGTTCTTGGCCATCGTCAGCGTGGTAGCTGCGCCCATCATGCAGGTGAATTTGGTGCCTTGAAACAATTCCTTGGTGTCGCCCATCGTCTGCTTTTCCGAGTTTCCAACGGTCGTCTCCAGTTTGTGGCCGTTGTTGATGAGCTTGACCCGGTTCGAGGCCGTCAGGATGATGTCGGCAGGTGTCCCATTAGCGCCAGCACTGATTGACACGCCATTCTCGGCCGAGATCTCATAAGTTCCTTTCGAGACCTGATGTTGGGAGTTGCCGTTCGTGACCTCCGTGGTTTGACCGCGACCGATCTTGAGCAGCGCAGCGCCTTCGATATTGGCCTGGACGTCCTTGTTGGTGAAGGCAAGTAAGCCGGCATTGTCGCTTTCATGTTTTCTGATCGCGGCCGGACTTTCGCCAATAGTCGTCGTGAGACCAGTGACAAGTTTTTCTTCTTCGTCCGAATAAGAGCCGAGGCGCAGATAAGTTGACTTCGCCAGGGGAGAAGCCAGGGTGTCTGGGACGACCAGTCGCGTATAGGCATTTGGCATAGCGGATACTCTAATCGGATGGCTGTCGGCACATTAGCGCTGCGCCGTCAAACGTGTTTGAGAGGGGGATATCGAAAGTCCGAACGCGTTCGGGTTGGCACCATTCTGCTTAGTCGGCATCCCCATTTTCGCTGCCGGTGACCCGCCGATTGACAGATTGTCCGATCCCGCTTTGGCGCGGCCCGGACCCATGACAAGGCCAGAGATCACGCCGAGGCCCACACCTGCGTTGTCACCCATCGATGTCGCGCGCTCGGTCGTCATGTTGTGTGCCGGCATACACATGATCAGGCACCTAGACTGGGTGGGGATGGCCGTCGTGTTCACAGTGACGTTCGGATAAGGGGTCGGCACGAGGGCGGGACCCGATGGCGTCTTGCAGACATCCGGAAAGGCATGATCCTCCGCCAGCATCGGGCCATTTGAATTAACAAAAGTCATCTGTTTAGCACCCTCCGTTGAAAGGGATAACGCGGTTTGCATCGTAGAGTTCGGCAATGGCGCGTTCCGGCACGGTTTGCAGAGTACTGCGATGCCGGGGCACGAACAGACTACCTTCGGTCGACGCGCAGTGAAAGTCAGTGCGCAGAAATCGCGAGCCGGAAAAATCGCTGCCTTCAACCTTGGCGTGGTGCATCAGCGCATAGGACATGTCGGCGCCGGCAAACACGGCGCACCTGGCCGATGCACGTGTGAAAACGGCCGTCGTCAATTGTGTGCCGGAAAGATCGCAACCGTCCAGACAGGCTTCGATGAAGATGGATTGCGTCAAATTGGCATTGCGCAGCTTTGCGGTTCGCAGGTCAGCCCTGACGAACAGTGTGTTCGGGGCGATCGCGCCGGAGAGGTCGGCACCTACCAGGCTCGCGCCCGTCAACACCGAACCGGACAGGTCTGTTCCGGACAGGTTTGCTCCTCTCAGCTTGGCACCGCTCAGGTTCGCTCGCGCGAGCATCAGCCCGGAGAGTTCCCGCTCCGACAGATCGCATTCGGAGAAATGAATTGTGTCGCAGCGCAGTCCCGTGAGCTGTGCACTACGCAAATCGGCCTGCGTTACGGCGGCGTTCGTCAGCGTGGCGTTGTCGAGCACGACCTCGGCGAGGTCGCAATCCATGAGAGCGCTTTGAGAGAGAGTTGCCTTGCTCAGGATCGTGCGGGCCAACACGCAACGCATCGCTGTCGTCTGGCTGAGCCGCGTCTCACCGAAGTCGCTATGGCTGAAATCTGATGTCATGAACGTCGACTGGGTCAAGCGCGCCCGCCGCCAGTCGGATCCGCCAGCGTGGCAATCGACTAATATGCATTTGTCAAGGCAAGCATCAGCGAAGGAAGCGCCGCTGAAATCGCAGTCCTGAAACGTCATGCCGGTCAGGCGGGCGCGCGTGAATTGGCTGCCGCGAAAAGAGGAACTCAGCACAACGCCATCGTTCAGGCGTAGTCCAGATAGCGTCTCGTCATCGAGGTTAACGTCGCGCACGGGGAACTGATGATCGATCGACTGCAATAAGAGATCAATTGACATGGCGTGTGACCATCAGGACGGTGCGGTCGATATTTGCGTTGCTCAAATCGGCCGCGACCAAGGAAGCATCCATCAGGTCTGCGCCATAGAGATTTGCATCGCGCAGACTGGCGCCGGCCAGGTTGGCCTGGTTGAGATGCGCTTCGAGCAGGTTGGCCGCATAGAAGTCGCTGCCGCGCAGATCGTTGCCGGTGAAGACCGCGCGTTTCAGCGAGGTCATTCGGAAGGTGGCCCGCGCCAGCGTCGACTTGCCGAAATAGGCTCCGTTCAGTCGAGCCATGGTGAAGTCGGCGCCACTGAGGTCGGCCGTCTGAAAGGAGAGCGCCTCGGCGCTGCTGCGGCCGAACCGGGCGTCGCGCAGATCGACATCGCCGATGAAGCTGACTTGGTCAAATCGCGCGCTCGAGAGATCGAGTAGGGCCGCTGTCACCTTGACAAAGCAGGTTTGCTCAAGTCGCGCGCCAGCAAAGCTCGCACAAGACAACGAGAGATCCATGAATTGTCCGCGCTCGAGCACGGCCTCCCCCCAATCCGTGTTATCGAGGACGGCTTTGATGAAGGAGCATTCACGTATTTGCGCAGAGCGGAGCGTCGCCCCGATCATCGGTACCCGCAAAACTTGGAGCTCGGCAAGATGCGCTTGGTCGAAGCATGCGCCCACCATGCGTGCGCCGAGAAGATTGGTGCGCACAAGCTGGCTGCCCGCGAAACGTGTTCCACGGCAGTCGGCTTCACCGAGATTGGCTTCGGTGAGATCGGTCGCGCTTAAATCAGCGTTGATGAGCGTTGCACCGGTCAGCGCGGCTTTCCTCAGTTTCGCACCGGCCAGGTTGGTCCCGTTCAGCTTCGCGCCTTCAAGGAAGGCGCTGGAGAAGTCCGCGTTCGCGAACCTTCGTCCGGAGAGGTCGGCGCCGGCGAGATCCCGACCAGCAACCTGGCCCCCGCGTCGGAACTCCTCTTCCACCAGTTCGCCCAGCGCGCGTGCGACAGCCGGCGCCAGCATCGCGTCAGGCTTGAGCGGCTTGGGTGAGGCGAGCCTTGCCGCGGCCGTGCCGGCTGCCAATTGACCTTCCGCTCTGTCGATCTCGGTCCGTAGAACGGTCACCGCTTTCGTAGTTTCTGTCTTCGCTGCGGCGATCCCTGCTCCGGGCTCGTCACTGTTTGCCCCTTGATGGGGGGCACTCAAGGCCTCAAACGGCGCGCGATCATCGGACAGTGACGCAGGAAGGACCCTTCTGAGCGCCGCTTCAGCATCGGTGAGTGCCGTACGCGCTCGTTGGGCGGCTTCAGGCGGTGGATCGGAGGCGTCGATCTGGGCCAGTATCTCGTCAATGGTCAGGCGCTGCGGCGCCTCCGGCGTGACGCTCCGCGATTTTTCCGGCAGGTCTGGTTCAGGGATATCGGGAAGCAAAAAGGCGTCATCCGATATCGCGTTGCGTATCGGCTCGAGCGGCCGTCCCGCCGCCAAGTCAAAAAAACGAGCATGCGCAAGTTCGAATTGTTTTTGCTCGTCGAGCGGTTGCGTTGCTGTACCAAGGATACCGCCGCGCCAGTCTTTCGCCCGAGCGAACTTGTCTTCGATATCCTTTATGAGGCCTGGATCAGTATCCGGCAGCTCAGGGAATGGCGAGGCCTGCTGAAAGCTCGCGTCCATCGACTGCGCGGCGTCCGTGGAAGAGATTGCGGCAAGCAAGGCGTCGATATCGCTCGATGCGGCGTTTCCGCTAGCAAGCTTTTCATAGGCTCCAAGTATCGGTCGATATTGAGCGTCAAGCCTGTCGACATCGGATTCTGCCTTTGCCTGGACCGTCTCCAGCGCGTCGAGCATCGCGGATAATTCGATCTCGCCGCTCTCGAGTTCCTCCGGCAACAATTCGGGAATGCTCGATGGTTCGATCGACGGTATCTCGATCGTCGGACGCAGCGAAGGCGGGAGCTCAATGCGTGCGAACTCCTGATCGAGCGCCCAGCGAATGGAGGCTAGCTGTTGCGCTGCGCGCTGTTCGGCCAGATACCGACGCCGAGCTGTGCGACGTTCGCGTTCGGCAGCCGACATCTCAGGGGCAAGTTGATGTTCCGAAAACGCATAGCGTGGGGCGCTCGCTGGGTCGAGCCGCAGCCGCCGGACATTCAGATAATGATCGAACGGCCGCGCCGGCTCACCGTGTTGCTCGTAAGCGACCATAATGTCGCTAACGTCGCTGCCATCCAATTCCTGCACGGCAATCGCGGTGCGATAGATCATGACGCCGCGGCGGGCTCCCGCGAACAGCCACAGGGTATCGATGTACGTCTGCAGTTCCGTGACACCACGCATCGCATCGCGCCAGCCGATGAAGCAGCGCACGCGAAACGCTGGCAGGCGGCCTTCGATCAACGGATGCTGCGCAGAGAAGTTCTGCAGCGCGTAGGGTTCTCCGCCGCAGATGAAGCCGCTCAAGCGCTGGTCTGGTGGACCGAACAGGAAAAGCCGCGGATCGGCATCGCCCGCCAGAGCGGGGGCAACTGATTGCAGCCACGTGGCATCATAGGTTCCCGCATACTGTAAGCGCTCATTGCTATCAAGCGCCATTGGTCCGAAGGTTGCGGGCGGTGCGGTCGCGTCGATGAACTGAATAGCATGTTCGGGGCTTTCGACGTTGGGCAGGGCCACCAGTTCGCCGGCCATGCTGCGGCGGAGAGCCTCATGGCCGGCGCCGGCCCGGTTCGCCGCGTAGCCGGGCCCACCGAACGCGCGTTGGCCAGTGAGCGGCATTTGCTGGAATGGTTGCACTTCTGTTGGTCTCCATCCGGAGGTGGTCATCTGCCAATAGCGGTCGCCCGTCACCAGAAGGTGCTTCTTGATCGGTCCGAGTGTCCAGCCCAACATCATGCGCTCGGTCGGCCGTCCCTCAGGCGCCGCGGCATGTCCGGCGATGAGCAACTCGGCTTGCGGCTTGGGCATGCCGATGTCGAGAGGGGTGCTGGGCGGAAGCTCCTTCGCGGCCATCACCCAAAGCTCCTGCTCGCCCAGCAGACGACCGGCGCCCGGGTTGGCGAGGTCGAACATCGCGAAGACCGAAATGATGAGACTCGCCCCTGGAGGACGACGCTCGCATTTGGTCAACAGACCCAGTGTGCGGGGCTTTACAAGAACGGGCATGAAACCTGCCGAGACGATTTTCGTCTTTTTACCAATATTTCTCGAGCGTGACGGACTTTCGGTCTCAACATCCAAACGCGTCTTTGTGTCACATACCAAGTGAGGTAGGCAGCCATCCAGCTCCGCGTTGCATAAATAGTCGTTCCGTACCGCGGCGACGGTTTGATGGTCGAGGTAGCCGCGATTTGCTGCTGCGGAATCATCGACCGCAAGGCCGCTCGAGCGGCCAGATAGAAGACCAGGGTGCGGCTTGCCGAAAAGTACAGGCCGTTCGGTCTGCAGAAAACCGGTGCTTCGTTGGCTTGCGAAGGCCGCCTTCGCGCGAACAAGCCGTTAGCGAACTCAGCGCCGAAATCACCACCTCCGCCTTGTGGTAGCGAGGACCTACGTCGTACGCCCGTTATTCGAAACTGCGCGCTGTATTCGTTAGTAGCCGACGAAGCCCGCATGAAATCGCCGAAGCGGGTCGAATGTCAGGCCGTAAACCGTCAGCGATCAGGCGAGGCAAATTGATCGAACCGGCAAACGCAGATCAGACGGGAAAGGATGACTTGTGAATCTCGTCGTCGTCTCGAACCGAGTTGCCGGCAGCAACGCCAATGAACCAAAGACAGGCGGGCTTGAGGCGGCGCTGGTTGCCATGGTGCAACAATCCGGCGCAATTTGGGTGGGGCCGAGGCGCCCGCTGGAGGCCGAATCGACCGTCATGCCGCTCGGCAGAGGCAAGCTCGTGAGGGTGGATCTGCCTGCCGAGGTTTATCGCCGCTACTATGAGGGCTTTTCCAATTCGGAACTATGGCCAGCGTTACATTCGCTGACAGAGCGGATCTCCTCCTCAGCAGACGACTATAAAAGCTATTGCAAAATCAATGCCCGCATGGCGGATGCGCTGCTCGCGTATGGAAAGTGGGACGCGTTCTGGGTGCATGATTATCATTTCCTCAGGCTCGGCGCCGAGTTGCGTGATCTGGGCGTCGACCGACCGATCGGTTTCTTCCTGCACACGCCATGGCCGGCGCCCGACGTGCAGCTGGTACCGCATCATCGCGAACTGACCAAATCGATGCTTGCGTATGATTTGCTAGGCTTTCAGACCGACGAGGACCGGCAGAATTTCCTAGCCTGCGTCCGTGCCGATCTCGACCTCACACCTCGCGAAGACGGTGTTGTGAATTCGGACGATGGTCACGTCACAAGATGCCAAGTATTTCCGATCGGCATAGATACAGACAAATTTGCACAATATGCAGCAGACGCGAGTTCGAATGCCGACGTCTCATCGCTATTGGAAGGTCTCGATCGTGAGAAGCTTGCCGTCGGCGTCGACCGGCTCGACTACACCAAAGGTCTCGACAATCGCGTTCGGGCTATCGATCACCGTTTGAACAAGGAACCGCGCAGCATCTCGCTTTTGCAGATCGCGACCACCTCACGATCCGGCATCAAGAGCTACGATGACTATCAGCACGATGTCGCGGCTCTTGTCGAGGACGTCAACGCGCGTCATGGCGCGGACGGCTGGATGCCGATCCGCCACGAAACGAAGCCTCAGAG
The DNA here is from genome assembly GCF_020889685.1 of Bradyrhizobium oropedii. Taxonomy (GTDB): domain Bacteria; phylum Pseudomonadota; class Alphaproteobacteria; order Rhizobiales; family Xanthobacteraceae; genus Bradyrhizobium; species Bradyrhizobium oropedii. The sequence goes on along the minus strand of NZ_JACMYO010000216.1, from coordinate 1,592 downwards.
TCAGCCAGTGCTCGCGGGTCTGTACCGCGCCGCACGTGTCTGCTTGGTAACATCGTTGCGTGACGGGATGAATCTCGTAGCGAAAGAATATGTTGCCGCGCAAGACCCCAGCAATCCCGGCGTACTGGTCTTGTCGAAATTTGTCGGCGCGGCCAAGGAACTCGACGGGGCGCTGCTCATCGATCCCAACGACATCGAAGACATAGCAGACAAGCTTTCGATCGCATTTTCAATGTCGCTGCCCGACCGCATCTGTCGCTGGAAGAAGATGAAGGCGAGGCTCCGAGCTTATCCCATCCAGAAATGGTCGGAGGACTTTATCTCCGAGTTGGAGAAAATTCGGATCGAGAAACTCGCAAGACAGAGCCCGCGGGATGTGGGAGAGTCCAGCAGTTCGAAACGAGAGGTTGAGGGGAAATTGGCCGGAGGCGCAAGCCATTTTGACCTGCCGCGGCACTTGTCATGCCCAGCATTCGGTGTGCCGGCTAGGATATTAGATGAGGATTTCACTCACATCGTAGACTTGGGCTGGAACCACGGTCCTCAAGCGGCTCCAGACATCCTGCTCGGCGCGCTGAATAGCGTAGATGCCTTCCCCAGGTCGTACCAGCCCACAACAGATATTTACATCCACGGTCATCCCTACATGGCACAGTTGGCTGCAGGGATGGGGGAGGTTACCCCCAACAATCCGCTGGGCGTCAAAGTTATTCTCATACCTCGACTTAAGGGCGGCTGAACGCGCGTCGTGGCTTGTAATTGGCACCTCTTGCTTGAACGTCGACATCAAAGGTCTTCGGTCATCTATCGGCCGTCGCCTGCTAGAGGTCCAAGTTCGGGACGGTTGCCGGATCGAGGCCGTCGTCGTCGTTGAATACATTTGACTAAACGTCTCTACCAAAAATCGCTCTCGCAGTTTACCGCGATTGATGCGAATAGAGCGGTTCGGCGCCGGCACAAAAGTCGGCACAGCGTTTGCCGTTCGTTCGCCCTATAATCATCCACCTGTTGGACCGCCGCTTCGCTGACACTTTTGCCGGCACATCCGCCAGCCCGTCCAAGAGTCCTTCATACCAATCTTCCTCGTTATCCACGGCAGCCGCTTTCCCTTTTTGCCGTTGAATGTCTCAGGCATGTGACTGCGTCGTACGTATCCGAGCAAGCTTACGATTACCCATATTTTTCGGGAGTGCACTGAGCTGAAAAACTTGAGTCGCCGGAATCGCTTGCGATTCTTTGATGGGCACCTGATTCGAGAAGAGGTGCCCTATGGGACTGACTTCACGCGCCCGGGATGAGAAGGCGCATCGGTTGGCGTCTGATGCGGTGACCTGGTTTGACCGTGAAGCCGCGCTGTGCGAATTCCAGGACGCTCGACTTGGCGAGAGAGTTCGCATGCTGCTGAAGCAGATTGGTGGAGACATCGGCCAGAGCATTCCGATGGTTTTGCCAAGACTGGGCGAATACCAAGGCGGCCTATCGTTTCTTCTCCAATGAACGAGTAAGCGAGGCCGACGTCCTGTCTGGTCATTTTAAATCGACGCGGGAACGTATCGCGGCTGCGAAAGGGTCTGTTCTTGTCCTGCATGATG
>NZ_JACMYO010000215.1 GCF_020889685.1 Bradyrhizobium oropedii | reverse complement strand
GGAGAGGGTGCGTTAGGGCTTGACGGCGACGGCGACGAGCCCAGGTGCCGGGATGTTGTCTTCATTGCGCGCCGAGAGATCGTCGAGCAGGGGCAGTGTCAGCCCGGCAGCAGCGACCGAGGCGCGCACGTAAGCCGCGCTGTGCGCGTAGCGCAGCCCCGCGCCGAGGATGACGCCCTCACCGTCATGCGTCTCCGTCGTGAACGCGAGCACGCCGCCTGGCACCAGCACGCGCGCGGTCTCGGCGAGCACGGGCGCGAGATCGGCGACATAGACCATCGCGTCCGCAGCAAGGATCAATTCGGCGCTGGCATCGGGCTTGGTCGAAATGCCCTTCAACATGTCGTCGACCTCGAGCTCGGCATAAAGCCCGGTGGTGCGCGACTTGTCGATCATGCGCGGCGACAGGTCGATGCCGATGAAGCGGTCGACATGCCGCGCGAATGCGCCGGCCGCGAGCCCCGTGCCGCAGCCGAGATCGATCGCGCGCTTGAAGAACGCCGGCTTCTTCGCGCCCGCGCGCACCGACAGCACCGCCTTGAACAGCAGCGCCGGACCGCGATAGCCGAGATCGCCGACCAGCGCCGCCTCAAAGCGCGGCGCGTATTGATCGAACAGCGTCTGCACATAGCCCGGCGGCATCGCGCTGACGGCCTCGACGCCGAGCTGCATCAAATGCAGGCCGGCGCCGTGGCGGTCTTCGGGATCGGCATCGCGCGCGGCGCGGAAGGCTGCGATCGCGGCTTCGCGCTGGCCGAGTTCGAGGCGGATCTTGCCCAGCGTGTACCAGGCCGACGGGAATTTCGGCACCAGCTCGATCGCCTGTTCGAGCAGCTCGGCAGCAGCCGGCAGATCGCCCTTCAATTGCAGGTCGCGCGCGAACTCGTAGCGGCGGTCGGCAACGAGGTCGCCGGAGGACAGAAACAGGCGCGGGGCCATTCTCTTTAAGGAACCAATCTCGGCCGGGTCGGGCCATCCATCAAAGCACGGACTTTTTCCGGAGATGGATGCGCCGGTCAAGCCCGCGATTGACGATTAGATATCGCGGAATCAATGCCTATATGTGCGGCATGCGCCCGCAAGACATCCTGATGCCCGTCCCGGCCGGGCTTTGCTGCAAGCCCGGCGGCTTCCACATCGATCCTGTCAGGCCGGTCGAGCTGGCCCTGATCACGCATGGCCATTCCGACCATGCACGGGCGGGCCACGGCGCTGTCCTCGCGACCCAGGAAACCCTCGACATGATGCGGCTGCGCTACGGCGAGAATTTCGCTGGCTCTGTGCAGGCGGTCGCCTATGGCGAGGAGATCAGGCTCGGCGATGTCACGGTGTCGTTTCATCCTGCCGGTCACGTGCTGGGCTCGGCCCAGATCTCGGTCACCTGCAAGGACAGGCGCATCGTTGCCTCCGGCGACTACAAGGACGCGCGCGACCCGACCTGCGCGCCGTTCGAGCTGGTGCCCTGCGACGTCTTCATCACGGAGGCGACCTTTGGATTGCCGGTGTTCCGCCACGGCGATGCCGCCGGCGAAGTCAACAAGCTGCTCGCCTCCGTAAAACTGTTTCCGGAGCGCGCGCATCTGGTCGGCGCCTATTCGCTCGGCAAGGCACAGCGCGTGATCGCCCTGCTGCGCGAGGCCGGCTACGACGCGCCGATCTATCTGCATGGCGCGATGGAGAAGATCACCTACTATTATCAGGAGCGCGGCATTCCCCTCGGTGAGCTCAGGCCCGCGCGCGGCATGAAGAAGGCCGACCTCGCCGGCACCATCACGCTGGCGCCGCCGAGCGCGACCTCGGATGTCTGGACGCGGCGCTTTCCCGATCCGGTCACTGCCTTTGCATCGGGCTGGATGCGCGTACGCGCGCGAGCCCGGCAAGGCGGCATCGAGCTGCCGCTGGTGATCTCGGATCATGCCGACTGGGATGGGCTGACGGCAACGATTGCGGCGACCGGTGCCGGCGAGATCTGGGTCACCCACGGCCAGGAAGATGCCTTAGTGCATTGGTGCAAGACAAAGGGCCTTGCCGCCCGGCCGCTCGATCTGGTCGGCTACGGCGACGAGGACGAAAGCGAGACGGCGGCGGCCACTGGCGAGGCCCAGCCCGATGGCGAGACCAAGAAGCCATGAACCGCTTTGCCGAGCTACTCGACCGCCTCGCCTACGAGCCCGGCCGCAACAACAAGATCAAGCTGCTGGTCGGCTATTTCCGCGAGACTGAGGACCCCGACCGCGGCTACGCGCTCGCGGCGCTGACCGGCGCGCTGTCGTTCAAGCACGCCAAGCCGGGCTTGATCCGCGATCTGATCACCGAACGCGCCGACCCCGTGCTGTTCGGTTATTCCTATGACTACGTCGGCGATCTCTCGGAGACAGTTGCGCTGATGTGGCCGAAGGCGACTGGTGCATCTCACAACGAGTCTTTCCTGGGCCACCCCTCTCCCCCACCCTCCCCCGCAAGGGGGGAGGGTGCCCAACCGGCGTGCTCACCTCACAACGATGTTGAAGGAATTGACGTCAGTGAGGGACGTCTCACTGGACAGGCTCCCTCCCCCCTTGCGGGGGAGGGTGAGGGAGAGGGGTACCGCGGGCGCGATGCAAGTGATGACCCACGCATGCGCAACACTCTCCACAACAACCCACCTCCTCCCATGCTGACCGACGTCGTCACCACGCTGCGCACGCTCGGCAAGGCCGAGCTGCCGGCACAGCTCGCGCGCTGGCTGGACGAACTCGACGAGACCGGACGCTGGGCGTTGCTGAAGCTCGTCACCGGCGCGATGCGGATCGGGATCTCGGCGCGGCTGGCGAAGACCGCAGCGGCCGCACTCGGCGACAAAGACCCGCACGAGATCGAGCTGATGTGGCCGGGGCTGTCGCCGCCCTATCTCGACCTGTTCGCCTGGCTCGAAGGCCGCGGCGACAAGCCTGTCAACAGCGACCCGACCCCATTCCGCCCGGTGATGCTGGCGCATGCGATCGAGGATGCGGACTTTGCCAATCTCGACGCCGCCGATTTCAGCGCGGAATGGAAATGGGACGGCATCCGCGTGCAGGCAGTCGCCGGCCGTGATGCGCACGGCCACATCCAGGCGCGGCTCTATTCGCGCACCGGCGAGGACATCACCGGCAGCTTCCCCGACCTGGTGCCGTCGCTGCATCTGCCCGGCGCGATCGACGGCGAATTGCTGGTGCTGCGCGACGGCCGCGTGCAGACCTTCAACGTCTTGCAGCAACGGCTGAACCGCAAAGTCGTCTCGCCGAAGCTGATCAAGGAATTCCCAATTCATCTGCGCGCCTACGACCTGCTCGGCGACGACGCGAACGATCTGCGCGAGCTGCCGTTCACCGAACGGCGTGCGCAGCTCGAAGCCTTCGTCGCCAGGCTGAACGATCCGCGCATCGACCTGTCGCCGACCGTGCCGTTCGCAAGCTGGGAAGAGCTCGCCGCCGCGCGCGCCGATCCGAAGAGCGCAGGCGCCGGCGATGATGCGGACGCGGTCGAAGGCGTGATGCTGAAGCGGCGCGACGCACCCTATCTGCCCGGACGGCCGAAGGGCCCGTGGTGGAAGTGGAAGCGCGATCCGCACATCATCGATGCCGTGCTGATGTATGCCCAGCGCGGCCACGGCAAGCGCTCGTCCTATTATTCCGACTATACATTCGGGGTCTGGACCCGTGGCGAGGCCGGCGACGAGCTGGTGCCGGTCGGCAAGGCCTATTTCGGCTTCACCGACGAGGAGCTGCTGCAGATCGACCGCTTCGTCCGCCGCAACACCACCGAGAAGTTCGGGCCGGTGCGGCACGTCGTGCACGAGCCGGATCAAGGGCTGGTGCTGGAAGTCGCCTTCGAGGGCCTGCAGCGCTCGCCGCGACACAAATCCGGCGTCGCGATGCGCTTTCCCCGCATCAGCCGCCTGCGGTGGGACAAGCCTCCGCGCGAAGCCGACCGGCTGGAGACACTTGAACGGCTGTTAATCTCCATGACAGGAAGTTAAACCCGCAAGCCGCATGGCAGCCATTGATCGCGCCCCGCGGGTTTCCCATGTGCACCGCCGTGACCTATAATGCGCGGGCGATTCCGCCAGGAGACAACGATGCCCAACGACGTCAGGGACTTGCCGGCCGGCGGCCAGAGCGACGGCCTGTACCGCTTTCTCGGCGGCTCGCCGCTCTCGGTGGCGTTCCGGTTGATCCTGCTCTCGATCCTGGTCGGCGTCGTGCTCGCCGCGATCGGCCTCGACCCGTGGAACATTCTCCATAGCATCCGCAGGCTGTTCCAGAGCCTTTGGGATTTCGGCTTCGACGCGATCAACTGGGCCTGGCGCTACTTCCTGCTCGGCGCCGTGATCGTGATCCCGATCTGGCTGTTGTCGCGGCTGTTCGGCGCGCCGCGCGGCCGGTGAATCAAAGGAAAGCTCGCAGCCGATGCAATTGCGATTTGTCGGCTGCGGCGATGCATTCGGCTCCGGCGGCCGCTTCAACACCTGCTTCCACGTCAGCGGCGCGCGGACCAATTTCCTGATCGACTGCGGCGCTTCATCGCTTCCCGCGATGAAGCGGCTCGAGATCGACCGCGACGCGATCGACCTGATCCTGATCACGCATTTCCACGGCGACCATTTTGCCGGCCTGCCGTTCTTCCTGCTCGACGCGCAATTTTCGCGCCGCAGCCGGCCGCTGGTGATCGCAGGTCCCGAAGGCATCGAAACGAAGCTGCCCGCAGTGATGGAGGTGATGTTCGAGCACTCCTCCAAAACCAGACAGCGCTTCGATCTGTCCGTCGTCACGCTCACGCCGCAAGAGCGGCGCAGCTTCGGCGAGGTGACCGTGACGCCCTACCCGGTGATGCATGGCGAATCCGGCGGTCCGCACCTCGCCTATCGCGTCGAGGCGGAAGGCCGCGTCGTCAGCTACAGCGCTGACACCGAGTGGACCGACGCGCTGATCCCCGCGGCGCGGGACGCCGATCTGTTCATCGCCGAAGCCTATACGTACGACAAATTGGTCAAGAACCATCTCAGCCTGACAACGCTGGAAGCGCATTTACCCGCCATCAACGCCAAACGCGTGGTGCTGACCCACATGAGCGACGACATGCTCGGCCGCGTCGACGAGCTGCCGTACACGGCAGCAAGCGACGGCATGGTCGTGGTGTTCTGACCGCGCAATTGCTTCGCGGGCTGCCCAGCCCCCTCGCCACCGCATTGCTCTGAGAACAATTCGAGCATGGCCGCGCGGCGGACGACGCGATAAAATAGGACGTTCCTCACAATTGTAGCCATGCACGCCCCCGTTCACCAGAAGATCACGAGCCGCCAAGTTTTCGCCATCGCCGGCCCCGCGATGGTCGCCAATTTGACCACGCCGCTGATCGGCATCGTCTCGACCACCGCGATCGGCCATCTCGACGATGCCGCGCTGCTCGGCGGCGTGGCGATGGCCTCGGTGATCTTTGACTGCCTGTTCTGGCTGTTCGCCTTCCTGCGCATGAGCACGCTGGCCTTCACCGCGCAGGCGCAGGGCGCCGGCGAACCTCAAGAGTTCGCTCCGATCCTGGTGCGCGGCTTCATCGTCGCCGGCCTGATCGGCGCGGCGCTGATCGCGCTGCAGGTGCCGCTCGCCGCAATCACATTCCAGCTGATGGGCGGCAGCGAGGGCGTCACGCGTGCGGCCAAGAGCTATTTCATGATCCGGATCTGGTCGGCGCCGCTGGCGCTCGCCAACTACGTCATCCTGGGGTGGCTGGTCGGCCAGGCGCGCGCCAATCTGGCGCTGGCGCTGCAGATCGTGATCAACATCATCAACATGATCGCAACCGTGCTGCTGGTGCAGGCCTATGGCGCCGGCATTGCCGGTGCCGCGATCGCCGCCGTGCTCGCCGAGACCGCTGGTTTCATTGTCGGCATCGTCGTGGCGTGGCGGATCTCGCAAGGCGGCTTTGCGGTTCCAGCCGCCACGCTGTTCGATCGCGCCAAGCTGACGCGCATGCTGGCCGTCAACCGCGACATCATGGTCCGCACCGCGGCGCTGATCGTCGTGTTCCTGTTCTTCACCGCAAAGGGCGCGCGCGAAGGCGACGTGACCTTGGCGGCGAATTCGGTGCCGAACAATTTCCTGCTGGTGAGTGCCTTCTTCCTCGACGGCCTCGCCAACGCCGCGCAGCAGCTGTGCGGCCGCGCTTTCGGCGCGCGCGACGGACGCGGCTTCGCCGATTCGACGCGGCTGGTGCTGCTGTGGGGCATCGGCTTCGCGCTGGTGGTCTCGGTGCTGTTCGCGCTGTTCGGACCGGCGCTGATCAATTTGATGACGACCAGCGAGGACGTGCGCCGCTATGCGCGCGAGTTCCTGGTGTTCGTGATCCTGGCCCCCCTGCCCGGCGTGTTCGCGTTCGGCTTCGACGGCATCTATGTCGGCGCGACCTGGGCGCGCGAGATGCGCAATTTGATGCTGGCCTCGCTCGCGATCTTCCTCGCCGCATGGTGGGTGCTGAGCGGATACGGCAACACCGGCCTGTGGATCGCGCTGCTCGGCTTCTACGTCGCGCGCGGCGGCTTGCAGGGCCTGCGCTATCCGGCGCTGCTGAAGAAGTCATTCAAATCGTAGATTCGTAGCCCGGATGGAGCCAAGCGAAATCCGGGGTCTCCGCCCTCGGCAAGACCGTCCCGGATTGCGCGGAGCCTGTCATCGGGCGCGCGTTCGCGCGACCCGTTGGCTCCATCCGGGCTACGGGTACTTACCGCACCGGCCAATCCTCGGCCGTAATGGTCGCGGCATCGGCGCCGACTATTTCCGACAGCGAGTCGCGGCCGGTGCGCAGCAAGGTCGAGGACAGGTCGCGCTTGATGTCGTCGACCAGACCGATGCCCTTGTAGACCAGCGAGGAGTAGAGCTGGATCAGGCTGGCCCCGGCGCGGATCTTGGTCAGCGCCGCACCACCGGAATCGATGCCGCCGACGCCGATCAGCGGAAACGCGCCTTCGACGCGGACATAGGTCTCGGCCACCATCCGCGTCGACAGCCGGTACAGCGGACGGCCCGACAGACCGCCCTGCTCCTTGGCGCGGTTGTCCTCGCGCAAGGTCGAGGGGCGCGCAAGAGTGGTGTTGGCGACGATCATGCCGTCGACGCGCCGCGAGCGCGCGATGTGCACAACGTCGTCGAGCTCGGCGAGGCTCAGGTCCGGCGCGATCTTGAGCAGCACCGGCGAGTCGCCCGCGTTCTTGCGTACGCGCTCGCGGGTATCGATCACCCGCGCCAGCAGATCGTCGAGCGCCGCCGATTGCTGCAGATTGCGCAGGCCCGGCGTATTCGGCGAGGAGACGTTGACGGTGAAATAGCTTGCGACCGGCGCGAACGTCTCGATCAGCTTCACATAGTCGGCGACGCGGTCGGCTGAATCCTTGTTGGCCCCGACATTGACCCCGACGATCCCTGCGGCGCCGGCGCGCGCGGCGAGCCGCCGCAGCACGGCTTCCGCGCCGTCATTGTTGAAGCCCATGCGGTTGATGACGGCCTCGTCGCGCTCCAGGCGAAACAAGCGCGGCCGCGGGTTGCCGGCCTGCGGCTTCGGCGTCACCGACCCGATCTCGACAAAGCCGAAGCCGAGCCGCAGCAGTGCGTCGGGCACCTCGGCGCTCTTGTCGAAACCCGCCGCCATGCCGATCGGGTTCGGGAAGTTCAGTCCGAAGGCGCGCACCGCGAGCTTGGGATCATCCACCCGTTGCCGGATCGGCGGCAACAGCTTCAGGCCCTGGATCGCCATGCGATGGGCATCTTCCGGATCGAACCAGCGCAGCAGCGGCAGCGAGAAGGCGTCGAAGGCACGGATCACGGCTTGAGCTCCGGAACGTCGTGGCCACCGTCGGAGCGCGCGCGCAGGCTGAGGATCTCGATGACCGCGCCGAGGTCGAGTTCGCCATAGAGATGCGGGAACAGCTCGTCGTTGCGCGACCGCTCCCAGCGCAGGGCGTCGCCCAGCACATCGGCATCGACCGCGACCAGGAACAGGCCGGTTTGCCCGTGGTAGTGCTTGCGCGCGGTCTCGGCCACCTGGGCGGCGGTGGAAAAATGGATGAAGCCGTCGCGATTGTCGTCCGCACTGCCCCGGTACACGCCCTGCCGCTCGGCCTCGCGCCAGGCCGAAGCGGGGGTGATTTTGTAGATCATGGGCACGGCCCGGCCTTCCCTTTTGTCCTTGAGTCTCTTGGGGTTTTATCCGGATTTGAGGGGAAATGCCCCAGACGCCATGTGGCGAGCGAGGGACCGTATCGGCGGCAGCGGCGCAACTCAAGCGGTGCCGGGACAGATCCGGCGGCAGATTTGCGAAAATCCCAAGTTTCAGGCAATAATTCCTAGGATACCACCCGGGGGATGTCCTCGATGGCGAAGCAACCCAAAGCCGCCCGACCGCTGACCCACGCGCAGGTCTGGGCCGCACTCGATCGGCTCGCCGAACGCGCCGGCCTGTCACCGTCCGGCCTTGCCAAGCAGTCCGGTCTCGATCCCACCACCTTCAACAAGTCCAAGCGCGTGACCGGCGACGGCCGCGAGCGCTGGCCTTCCACTGAATCGCTCTCCAAGGCGCTGGCCGCGAGCAATGCCAGCATGGAGACCTTCGTGCAGCTGCTCGGCGATGGCCCGCGCGCCGGCCAGTCGGTGCCGCTGATCGGCTTCGCACAGGCCGGCGCCGGCGGCTATTTCGACGACTCCGGCTTTCCCGCCGGCAAGGGCTGGGATGAAGTGGCGCTGCCGGCGACAACAGACGAGCACGCCTATGCGCTGGAGATCGAGGGCGACTCGATGAAGCCGGCCTATCGCGAAGGTGACATCATCGTGGTGTCACCGGCGACCGCGATCCGCCGCGGCGACCGCGTCGTGGTGCGCACCACCGGCGGCGAGGTGATGGTGAAGGAATTGAAGCGCCGCACCGGCAAGGTGCTGGAACTCGCCTCGCTCAATCCGGAGCATCCCGACCGCATGCTCGATGCCGAAGAGGTCACGTGGATCGCGCGCGTCGTGTGGGCGAGCCAGTAGCTGGCCGAGCCGGCGACCACAAAATCGGTGTCGTCCCGGGCAAGCGAAGCGCGACCCCAGACCCATAACCACCGATGATTGTTGCGCACCACGCTGGGGCCACAGCGCGCTTCAACAACTCGACACTGTGGTTATGGGTCCCTGCTTTCGCAGGGACGACGGCGGAGGTTGTAGCGCCGTCCCCCTACGTCGCGTAGTCCGGCTCCTTGCGGTCCAGCATCCGCTTCAGTGCATCGAAATGCCGCTGCGCCGGGGACGGACCGTTGTAGAGATGGTCGTCGCGGAAATCGCGCTTGGTCTTCTCTACCACATGCTGCGGCAATTGCTTCAGCGGCTGCTGGGTCCACATCGCGTAGATCTGCACCTGCGCGGCGCGCTCGATGTAATAGAGCCGGTCATAGGCGTCGGCGACGGTCTCGCCGACGGTCGAGATGCCGTGGTTGGCCATGAACAGGATGGTCTTGTTGCCGATCACCTTGGCGAGCCGCGCACCTTCCTCTGGATCGAGCGCAGGGCCGGTGTAGAGATCGTCATACGCGATCGCCTCCGACAGCCCGACCTCAGTCTGGCCGATCTCCTTGATGCGGGGATCCTTGAGCCGCGTCAGCGCGCTCGCATACGGCATGTGGGTGTGGAACACCGCCTTGGCCTGCGGCAACGCCTTGTGGATCGGCGCATGGATGCAGAAGCAGGAGCGCTCGACCTCACCCTCGCCGCGCTTCACCTCGGCATCGTCGATGCCGACCTCCATGAAGGACGACGCAGTGACCTCCGACCAGTGCATGCCGAACGGGATCTGGTAGTAGCGATCGGTGCGGCCGGGCACCACGAAGGTGAGATGGTTGAAGATGCCTTCCGAAAAGCCATGGATGTAGGCGAGCCGATGCGCGGCCGCGAGGTCGACTCGCGCCTGCCATTCCTCGGCGCTCGAACTGTCCTGCAGCGATGTCGGCGAAACCCTGAACTGCATGCGCATGCTCCCATCTGTGCCGGCCTCTCTGCGGAGGCCGTGCTGATTTTATGGAAGCGAGTTTAGCGCAATCCGGCGCCAGCTCCCGCTGAAATTGCCGGGGATCAGCCATCCGGATTTTGCGGGCTCGCCGCGATCATGTGATATCGATGGCGCACCTACAAGGTTCACGACCAAGAAGGGCGAGCCGCTGTAAGCACCACAACTTCCGCTGTCGTCCCGGCCTTGAGCCGGGACCCATAACCACCAATCGTCGCATGTTGTGGTGCTGGAGCCACAGCTCGCTTTAACAACTAAGGCCTGTGGTTATGGGTCCCTGCTCCCGTGCGCAATTGCGCACTAGGCAGGGACGACAATCGGAAGAGTCGTCGAACTACGACGAACGCGCCAGCGCGCCGTCGATCATGTTGACCGCATTCTGCACGCCGTAGACTGCGACGAAGGAGCCGAAGCGCGGCCCTTTCTCCTGACCGAGCAGCACCTGGTAGAGCATGTTGAACCAGTCGAGCGAGACGCCGGGGCGGCCGTCCTTGCCTTTCTTGACCATGTCGAGGAACGGCTCGCGGCGGCCGATCTCGTAGACCACGTTCTGGATGTCTTCCGCGGTCGCACTTGCCGGCATGTTGGCGAGCGCATCGCGCAGATCCTGCAGCGCGGCGCGCTCACCCTCGGTCGGCTCGCGGAACTGCTTGGTCGGCGCCACGAAGTCGCGATAGTAGTTGATGGCATAGCCGACCATCGCGTCGAGCTTCGGATGGATCTGCGGCGTCACGCCGGGCCGATAGCGGCCGATGAAGCCCCACAACGTCTCGGCGTTCTCCGCATTCGACGACGACACCAGCGTCAGCAAGAGCTGGAAGGTGACGGGCATGTCGGCCTGCGGCGGCTTGCCGGAATGGATGTGCCAGACCGGATTCTGCAGCTGCTGCCGCGCCTCCTGCCGCGTGAAGCCGTCGAGGAACTGCTGGTAGTCGTCGACATTGCGCGGGATGACGTCGAAATAGAGCCGCTTCGCCGCCTTCGGCTCGCGGTACATGAACAGCGACAGCGATTCCGGCGAGGCGTAGCGCAGCCATTCATCGATGGTGAGCCCGTTGCCCTTCGACTTCGAGATCTTCTGGCCCTTCTCGTCGAGGAACAGCTCGTAGTTGAAGCCTTCGGGCGGTGTGCCGCCGAGCGCCGAGCAGATCTTGGCGGACAGCTTCACCGAGTCGATCAGGTCCTTGCCGGCCATTTCGTAGTCGACGCCGAGCGCGTACCAGCGCATCGCCCAGTCCGGCTTCCATTGCAACTTGCAGCGACCGCCGGTGACGGGAACGGTGACGCTCTCCTTGGTATCGGGATCCTCGTAGGAAATCGTGCCGGCCTTGGCGTCATGCGCGGTCACCGGCACGTAGAGCACGAGGCCGGTGCGCGGACAGATCGGCAGGAACGGCGAGTAGCTCGCCGCTCGCTCCTCGCGCAGCGACGGCAGCATGATCGCCATCACCTTCTCGATCCGCTCCAGCATGCGCAGCAACGCGGCATCGAACCGGCCGGAGGTGTAATACTCGGTCGAGCTCGCGAATTCGTAGTCGAAGCCGAACTGATCGAGGAAGGCGCGCAGCCGCGCATTGTTGTGCTGGCCGAAGCTCGGATGGGTCCCGAACGGATCGGGTACCTTGGTCAGCGGCTTTCCGAGATGCTGTGCGAGCATCTCCTTGTTCGGCACGTTGTCCGGCACCTTGCGCAGGCCGTCCATGTCGTCGGAGAAGGCGAGCAGGCGCGTCTTGATTTTGTCCTCGGTCAGGACGCGGAAGGCGTGGCGCACCATCGTGGTGCGCGCGACCTCGCCGAAGGTGCCGATATGCGGCAGGCCCGAGGGGCCGTAGCCGGTCTCGAACAGCACCTCGTCCTTGGGATTTTTCTTCAGCCGCGCCACAATCGCTTTCGCCTGCTCGAACGGCCAGGCGTTGGATTGTTCGGCGAGCGCCCGCAGGTCGCTCGGGCTGGCAGCAAGATCAATCACGGACATTCTTCAGGCTTTCTCCAAAAGGCCGCGAAAACTAACGCTTTCGCGGCAAAATGCAAAACGACGGCAGCGGTGCCTGCTCCCTCGCCCCGCCCTTGCGGGGAGAGGGTTGGGGTGAGGGGCTCGATCCGCATCAACGGCAAGAGCCGGAATCGCGGTGAGTCCCCCTCACCCGGAATTCAAGCTGCGCTTGAATTCCGACCTCTCCCCGCAGGCGGGGCGAGGTGAAGACACTCGTTCCTCAGAACGGGCTGATCGAGAAATAACGCAGCCACAGATCGGTGAAGCGGCCTTTTTCCCAGATCCGGAACAGCGCCCAGTTCAGCGACTGCCGGAGCAGGTCGTTGCCCTTGCGCACCGCGATGCCGACGCCCTCGCCGAAAAAGCGGCTCTCGACGAAGGGGCCGCCGGAAAACGCGCAGCATTCGGCGGAATCGGTGCCGTTGATCCAGAACGCGAGCGAGATCGCATCGCCAAAGATGAAGTCGACCTCGCCGCGGCGCAGTGCCGCGCGCAGCGCGTCGTTATCCGGATAGGAATGGATCTCGGCGTCGGTGAACATCGCCTTGAGATAGGCCTCGTGCGAGGTGCCGGCGATGACGCCGACCTTCTTGCCCTCGAGATATTCGGGACGGATTTCCGGCATCACGTTGTCGCGGCGCGACGCGAAGCGCGCCGGCGCACGGTAATAGGGATCGGTGAAATCGACCTTGGCGCGCAGCTGCGGCGTCACCGCCATCGAGGCGATGATGGCATCGCCGCGGTTGGTGGCGAGCGCATCGATCAGGGTCTCGAAGCGCCGCATCTGGATGGTGCAGGTGACCTTGATCTCGTCGCACAGCGCCCGCGCCAGGTCGACGTTGAAGCCGGCCGGATTGCCGTCCGGACCAGTGAAGTTGAACGGCGGATAATCGGTCTCGGTCAGGAAGCGAATCACGGTGAGGCGCGACAGGTCGGGCCGGTCCGGGCGCCGCCGCGGATCCCAGAAGCCGGGCACCGCCTGGGGCGCTGCTTCGGCCGCG
>NZ_JACMYO010000214.1 GCF_020889685.1 Bradyrhizobium oropedii | reverse complement strand
CACGCCCCGGCTTCACGCAACGGCGCGCACCGCCGCCGCGCGCGGCGAAGCCGCCGCCCCGGGACAAGCGTCACAATTAATGGGAAGCGCGCGGCGTCAGGCCGCGCGGCGCAGCCAATCGCGCACGCGTTCGATCAGGTTCTTGCGCGGGATCGGCTGGACTGTGGTGGCAACTCGCTCGGTCTCGCGCGCAGGTGACGGCAGCTGATCGGATGCAGTTGCTTCCACGACATGCGCGGTCTCGACCGCTTCGCCGTAATCCGCAGCGCTATGCTCCGGCACCGTCGCCGGCCGATCCGGTTCGGTATCCGCCGCCGGCGCCGCCGCATTATCGAATGCATCATTCGCGACCGGCACCTCAACGGGCGTTGGCGTGTCGACGACGATCGGCGTCTCGGCGACAACGGGCGCATTCGCGACCACGGGGACGTCAGCGGCAACAGGCTCTTCAGCGATCAAAGATGTATCAACGCCCGATTCATCAGCAGCAAGCCGCGAACGTCGCCGCTCCGCGGCCGCAACCCGCAAACGCGCGCGCCGCTCGCGCTCGGCGTTCGCAGCGGCCTGCAATGCGATCGGGCCGACATTCTCCAGGAACGTGCGCTCATAGCTGCGCGACAGCCGTTCGAGCGCCGCATCGAGCGGCAGCCAGTCGACTTCCCTGATGTCGCTCATCAACGCGCGCACCGGCTTGCCGCCGGCATCCATGCGCCAGTAATGCACCACCTTCGATCGGCCGCCTGAATCATAGACCAGCGTGCCGAGGAATTCGTGCACCTCGACGTCGTGGCCGGTCTCCTCCAGCACCTCGCGCTCGGCGGCATCGCGCGCGGTCTCGCCGTCGTCGAGCTTGCCCTTCGGCAGCACCCACTCATTGCGCTTGCGCAGGCGCACGACGGCAAAGCGCGGCGGTGTCTCCCGCCGCAGCACAATGCCTCCCGCCGCCAGAACAGGCGTCCGCGCCATCACGTGTCCATCAGGTTTGCGATTTAGGACCGTCGCACGACGATCGCGGACATTCTAAAGCATGATCGGGGGAAGTGGAAACCGGTTTTCATGCTCAAACAATGAGCCGATGGACACGCGAGATCAGATTGAGGGCTTGCGCAGCAACGGTTCGCCGCATTTGATCCGCGTTCCCTCCGCGACATTGTCACAGAATTCGAAATTGTCGGGCGCAAGCACGATGATGGTCGAGCCGTGCTCGAACCAGCCGAGTTCGTCGCCCTTCTTCACATGTACGTCACAGGAGAAATCCACCGGGCCGCGCGACTGCGCGTTCAGCGTGATGTCGAGGAAATGCAGGCGGAGGCTGGCGACCAGGATCGCCGCCACCGGCACCAGCGTCAGCGCCTCGCCGGTCGGCAGTTTGGCGCGCAGCACCGCGCGCTCGTTCTTGCAGAACAGCCGCTCGATCCGCTTCAGCGCGATCGGATTGACGTTCCAGACGTCGCCATGAATGAACGTCACCTTGTCGATCGCGAGGTCATAGGGCGCGTGGAAGCGGTGATACATGCTCGAGGTCAGCCGCAGCGTGACGAAGCGGCCGTTCCGGTGCTGCTCGACCAGCGCGGGATCGCCGACCAGGTCGAGCAGCGAATACGGCGCGCCCTTGACCTGGAACAATTGCCCGTCCTCGATCCGCCCATGCGCGCCGATGATCGCATCCGACGGGCTCGCGATGATGGCGGGATCGGCTGCGGCCGGACGCAGCCCGGGCTTCAGCTCGCGGGTAAAGCAATCGTGCAAACTCTTGAACTCGGTCTTCCTCGCCTCCGACAGATCGAGGTCGGAGAACAGCTTCCAGCAGGCGATCGAGGCGTCGCGCACCAGGGGGTTCTCGACCTTGGAGAACCAGCCCATGAAACGGGTCAACGCCGCCCGCGGAATCCGGTTGGTGAGCAGGAAATTGAGGTCTTCCTGCTGGGTGAATGCCGAGATCAGGCCCTTGACTGTCATGAATCTGTTAGGTGCCGAGGCTAGCGCTTCTGTCATGGAAACATCCCTTCCGATTCTCTCGCTGTCCGCCGCCGCGCTTGCCGGCGCCGCCGCAGCGTTCCCCAGAATTCAGGCCCGCCTCGCGCTGTCGCGGGCCAAGCACCGCTCGCTGACCGGACATTCCAAGATGTCCAAGATGGTCGCGCGCATGGTGCCGCATTACGAATTCGACATCGACGCGTTCTTCTGCTCCGACGGAGCGCCGAAGGAGATCGCGATGCAGCGGCAGGACGGCTTCTTCCGCCTCGCCGGGCTCTACGGGGATCGCTACCCCAAGGGCCGCGCGCTCACCGCCGAGGTGACGGAGCGCATCTCCGACCTGCAATTCACCGAAACCTACCGCGTGCCGTTCCAATACAGCCGCTTGGTGCGCGAGCATCTCAGCACCTCGGCCTTCGTTCAGGCCTCGAGCGGCGTCACCGTCACCGATGTCGACGGCAATGTGTCTTACGACCTGACCGGCTCCTACGGCGTCAACATATTCGGCAACGACTTCTACAAGGAGTGCATCGCCGAGGGTGAAAAGCGCGCGCAGGCGCTCGGTCCCGTGCTCGGCCCCTACCATCCGATCATCGCCGACAATGTGAAGCGGCTGTGCGAGCTCTCCGGCCTCGACGAGGTCTCGTTCCACATGTCCGGCACCGAAGCGGTGATGCAGGCGGTGCGGCTCGCGCGCTACCACACCAAGCGGACCCATCTGGTTCGCTTCGCCGGCAGCTATCACGGCTGGTGGGGCGAGGTGCAGCCCGGCGTCGGCAACCCGGTGTCGCCGCACGAGACCTACACCCTCGCCGACATGTCGGAGAAGACGCTGCACGTGCTGCGCACCCGCAAGGACATCGCCTGCGTGCTGGTCAATCCGTTGCAGGCGCTGCATCCGAATTCCAACGCGCCCGGCGATTCCGCGCTGGTCGATTCGTCGCGCTCCTCCAAATACGACCGCGCCGCCTATACCGAATGGCTGAAGAAGCTGCGCGAGGTCTGCACCGAGCGCGGTATCGTCCTGATCTTCGACGAGGTGTTCGTCGGCTTCCGTCTCGCCGCCGGTGGCGCCCAGGAATATTTCGGCGTCAAGGCCGACATGGCGACCTACGGCAAGAGCCTCGCCGGCGGGCTTCCGATCGGCGTGGTGTGCGGCCGCAAGGATCTGATGCGCCGTTTCCGTGACGACCGCCCGGCCGACATCTGCTTTGCCCGCGGCACCTTCAACTCGCATCCCTATGTGATGACGGCGATGGACGAGTTCCTGAGCCGGCTCGCCAGCCCGAACTTCCGCTCGATCTACAACGGGCTGGACGAGACCTGGAACGGCCGCGCCAAGGCGCTCAACGACCGCCTCGCCGAGCAGGACCTTCCCGTCCGCGTCGGCAACATCTCGTCGATCTGGACCGTCTATTACACCGAGCCGTCCCGCTACAACTGGATGCTGCAATACTACCTGCGCGCCGAGGGGTTGGCGCTGAGCTGGGTCGGCACCGGCCGCCTGATCTTCACCCTGAACTACACCGACGCCGACTTCGCCGAGGTCAGTGATCGTTTCGTCGCCGCAGCCGAGAAGATGAAGCGCGACGGCTGGTGGTGGCACAAGGAAGGCCTCACCAACAAGAACATCAAGCGGCAGATCCTGAAGGAGATGGTCGCTGTGAGGCTTTGGCGCTGACATAGCGCACGGTCCCTTCGCCCCCTCGCCCCGCTTGCGGGGAGAGGGTTGGGGTGAGGTGGACTCTCCACAATCACACTGATGGATGGACTCGCGGAGGGTCCCCCTCACCCGGATTGCATCTGCGATGCAACTTAGCCGAAGCTTCGCTTCGGCGTTCCTTCGCACGGCCGCCAAAGGCGGCCTATGCCTCTCCCCGCAGGCGGGGCGAGGTGAAGTCGGCATGCGGTCGAGGTGGCTCAACGAAAGTGTATCCGCTGTGGTCCTAAGACGGTGATGCCCGGGACAAGCCCGGGCATGACAAAAGTTTGCAGACGCTGGGAGCAACGATCAGGCGTGCTTGACGTGCTTCTCGAGACCCGGATCGATCAGCTCGCCCTTCATCAGGAACAGCGGCGCCTTGTGATAGAGCTTCAGGTCATGGAAGGGGTCGGTGACGATCTTGGTCATCCAGACGAGGCCGGTCTCGATGTCGCGGATGAAGAACAAGTGGATGGTGCGGAACAGCAGGCCGCCGATGCCGACCGCGAGCCAGACCTTGGCGACCTGACGGGCGAAGTCGACCATCGTGACCCAGGGCTTGAACAGGCCGAACAGGGTCGGATCGAAGTACAGCACCATCGGCGAGAGCGCCCAGATCGCCATCAGCACGACCTTGCGCTGCAGGTTGTAGCCGACCTTGATGTCTTCCTTGTGCTCGTGGGTCGCCTGGTTGACGTGGTCATATCCCTTCGGCTCGAAGAAGAAGTGACCGGCCTGGCGCGAGGTCATCGAGACCAGCCAGCCGACCAGCGCCGACACGACCGGATCGAAGAACAGCATCACATAGGCGAACAGGAAGCTCAGCGCGCTGACGAAGTGCAGGCTCTGGTTGATCCGGCTGTGGTGGTAGAAGCGATGGTCATCCCAACGCTGGGTACGCAGCTCTTGCAGGAAGTTCTTGATCATTGGTTCCCCCAACATCTTTCGGGACAGGATTTACAGGGATTCGATGTATCGCGTGTGACATCATCATAATGACATATGACAATGCGGAGCGACGCCTTGACGCAACCGGAGCAGGGTCTCGCCTCATCCCGGAAAGGTTCATGGGGATGAGGCGGAGGAGATCGTAGCCTCCCGGTTCGGGCGCGCTGTGGCGAGCTCACCCGGGAGGACCGGCGGGCTGAGCCGCCTGGCTTGGCCGACTCAGGCAGCCTCCTTAGGCGGCCTTGGCCACATCCGCCTTGCGGAAACGGACCAGCGAGAAATGGCCGAGCGGCGGGATCAGGCGGCGTTCCGCGAGCTCCATGCCGCCCGCGCCGGCCAGCCATTTGGTGTAGCGCGACCAGGCGAATTCGGCGGTCCGGAACCCGAGCGGGCGCACCACCGGCTGCAGCGTCTGCTCGATGAAGCGGCGCACGCCGGCATCGGCGCTGACGCGGGTCAGGATGATCAATTCGCCGCCGGGCTTCACCACGCGCGCGAACTCGTCCATCGCGGCTTCCGGGTTCGGCACCGCCGACAGCACGTACTGCGCCATCACGACGTCGAACGAATTGTCGGGGAATTCGAGCTTCTCGGCATCCATCACCGCGAGACCCTCGACATTCTTCAGGCCCTGCTCGGCGACGCGCTTCTTGGCCTTCTCCAGCATCGCCTCGGAGATATCGGTACCGAAGATGCGGACATTTTGGCCGTAGAGGGGCAGCGAGATGCCGGTGCCGACGCCGACCTCGAGCACACGGCCGCCGATCTTGTTGGTGGCCTGGATCGCAGCCTGCCGGCCCTTGCTGAAAACGCCGCCGAACACGAGGTCGTAGATCGGCGCCCAGCGGTCATAGGCCTGCTCGACCGTTTCGCGGTCGAAGTCCATGGAACGGTCAGCGCCCAGCTTGATGATTTCAGCCATTGATAGTCTCTCGTCTTTCGTTCGATTGAGCTGTTAATTCGGAACCGCACTGCGGCCGGCGACGCGGCGCGCGGGCCGCGGTGCGCGGCTCGGCTGCAACGTGGCCAGATTGCCGATGAACTGACGCGCACTGTTTTCCCAGGAACGCTCCAACGCAAAATTGCGGCAGTCCGCGCGCGACATGTTCAGCGCGCGCAGGCAGGCGCTGCGCAGGTCGTTGTCGATCGCGCCGATCGGATGATCCGCGATCACGTCCTTCGGGCCGGTCACCGGGAATGCGGCGACCGGCGTGCCGCAGGCCAGCGCCTCGAGCTGCACGACGCCGAACGTGTCGGTCAGGCTCGGGAACACGAAGACGTCGGCGGCGGCGAGGTGCGAGGTCAGGTCCTGGCCCTTCTTCTCGCCGAGGAAAATCGCGTCGGGATATTTCTGCTCCAATGCCGCCCTTTGCGGGCCGTCGCCGACCACGACCTTGGAGCCCGGCAGATCCAGCGACAGGAAGGCGTCGAGATTCTTCTCCACTGCGACGCGGCCCATGGTCATGAAGATCGGCCGCGGCAGGTCGAGCAGCGCCGGCTGGTCGGGATTGAAGATTTTGGTGTCGACGCCGCGGGTCCAGAAGCCGAGCTTGCGGAAGCCGCGCTCGGCAAGCTCTGTGCGCAGCGAGTCGGTCGCGACCATCGTCATCGACCCGGCGGCGTGGAAGTGGCGCAGCACGGCATAGCCGACGCTGTCGGGAATTCCGGTGCGCACCGAAACATATTCCGGGAAGCGTGTCGTATAGGATGTGGTGAAAGCGAGCTTGTTGCGCCGGCA
The DNA here is from genome assembly GCF_020889685.1 of Bradyrhizobium oropedii. Taxonomy (GTDB): domain Bacteria; phylum Pseudomonadota; class Alphaproteobacteria; order Rhizobiales; family Xanthobacteraceae; genus Bradyrhizobium; species Bradyrhizobium oropedii. The sequence continues at coordinate 6,724 of NZ_JACMYO010000214.1, read as the reverse complement.
ATAGCCGCGCACCGCCCAGCCGATCGGTCCTTCGGTCGCGATGTGGATCGCCTCGGGCGCGGCCTCCTCGATCCGGCGCGCGATCTCGCGGCGGTTCGGCAGCGCCATCCGCAGGCCCGGATAGGTCGGCACGCCGACCGAACGGAAACCGTCGGGGGTGAGGAATTCGATCTCGGCGCCAAGCGTCTCGGCGCTGCGCGCGAGCGACGTCAGCGTCCGAACCACGCCGTTGACTTGCGGATGCCAGGCATCGGTCGCAACGAGTATGCGCATCGCAGGAGACCCAAATCGTTAATCTTGATTCTGCTCGCACGACGTTCTGACATGGATGTTTCAAACGTATGACGTCATCGAAATGTTAGGTTGTTTTTCACGGCGAACTGCCGGTTTTTCGTGTAACATGACAGCCAGATGTCAGAGCAGCAGAGTGAACATCCCGGCACCACGCGCCGCAGGCTCAAACGGCGAAACTCGTCGCTCCTGATCCTGGCGGCCGGCATCTTCGTGTTTGCCGTCGCCGCAGGTCTGCTGTTCTACGGGCTGCGTCCGGTGACGCTGAAGATCGCGGTCGGCCCGACCGGCAGTGACGACGTCAAGCTCGTCCAGGCGTTCGCGCAGGCCTTTGCGCGTGACGGCAATTCGGTGCGGCTGAAGCCGGTCACGACACAGGGAGCCGCCGAAAGCATCGCGCTGTTCACCGCGAACAAGGTCGACCTCGCGGTCGTGCGCGGCGATCTCAGCCTGCCGGCGAGCGCCGAGGCGGTTGCGGTCCTGCGCAAGAACGTCGTTGTGCTGTGGGCGCCGTCGGGCGGGAAAGGCAAGCCGCGGTCTGCGAAGATCAAGAGCATCGACGATCTCCCCGGCCACAAGGTCGGTGTCGTCGGCAGCACCCCGGCCAACGTCACGCTGCTGCGCGTGATCCTGACCGAGTCCGGCATCAACCCCGACAAGGTTGCGATCAGCCAGTTCGCCGTCAACAAGGTCGCCGATCTCGCGCGCGATCCCTCGCTCGACGCCTACATGACCGTCGGGCCGCTCGACAGCAAGATCACGGCGGAAGCTATTGCGGCAACAGCGGCGGCGCGCGGCGAACCGAAATTCCTCCCCGTCGATGTCTCGGAAGCGATCGCGCAGAAGCATCCGCTCTATGAGTCCGAGGAAATCGCCGGCAGCATCTTCTCCTCTTCGCCGGCCCGGCCCGAGGACAAGATCGAGACCGTCGGCGTCAATCACCTCATCATCGCGCAACATGCGCTGCACGAGGCAACCGTCGGCGCACTCGATCGGCAGTTGTTCACGCAGCGGCTTCAGGTCGCGCGCGACGTGCCGGCGGCGGCCAAGATCGAGAAGCCGGACACCGACAAGGATGCCGCGCTGCCGGCGCATCAGGGCGCGGCGGCCTACATCGACGGCACGGAGCGCACCTTCCTCGAAAAATACTCCGACTACATCTGGGGCGGCATCCTGCTGGTCTCCGGCCTCGGCACGGCGGGCGCCTGGCTGCGCCATTACGTGAAACGCGACGAGCGCGAGCGCTACATCACCCATCGCGACGGTCTGCTGACGCTGATCTCGCGGGTGCGCGGCGCCGAGACGCCGGAGGAGCTCGCGGCAATGCAGAGCGACGCGGACGCGCTGCTGCGCGAGGCGCTCGATTGCTACGACGACGGCGCGATTGAGGACGGCGATCTCTCGGCGATCGGGCTGACGCTCGAGCAATTCCATCACGCCGTCTCCGACCGCCGCGCGGTGATCAACGGCGACAGGTCGGGCGTGCCGAGGATGCGCGCAAGCTAGCCCGCTCGGGCACACCAATTGCACCGAGAGCAATGTTTGGATTGCGCCTGCATGCGTACGCCCCCATGCTGCGCCACACTATGATCACGTCCATCATCGCCGACCTGCCCGCATCGTACGTGCTCGCGGTCGCATTGGCCGGCGTCTTCCTGATCGCCTTCATGAAGGGCGCGTTCGGCGGCGGCTTCGCCATCGTCGGCATTCCGCTGCTCTCGCTGGCGATGGACCCGATTGCGGCCGGCGCGCTGCTGGCGCCGCTGTTCGTCGTCATGGACATCACGGCGCTACGGTTCTGGAAGCCCAACACCTGGTCGCGCACCGACCTCGCGATGCTGCTGCCCGCGCTCGTCGTCGGCATCGGCCTCGGCTATTTCGTGCTGCGCGATCTCGACCGGCATGCGGTCGAAATCGTGATGGGCGTGGTGACGCTGGTGTTCGCCGCGCTGTGGTTCATCGGCGGCGGCGAGATCAAGCCGCAACCGCGCTCGACGATCAAGGCGACGTTCGCCGGCCTCTCCTCCGGCGTCACCACGATGGTGGCGCATTCGGGCGGGCCGCCGCTTGCGATCTACCTGTTGCCGCTCGGCATGTCGAAGGCGCTCTACGCCGGCACCACCAGCCTGTTCTTCACGGTCGGCAATCTCCTGAAGGCCGGTCCGTGGCTCGTGCTCGCCACGCCGTCGCGAAGCCTTTGGATATTGATGGCGCTTTGCGTGCCGGCCGTGCCGGTCGGCGTCTGGGCCGGATGGCGGCTGCACGAACGCCTCGACCAGCGCGCGCTGTACCGCACCTGCTACGCCATTCTCGTCGTCACCGCGGCGAAGCTGCTGTGGGACGGACTGGCCGGATATGTCCGGCTTTGAGCGCCGCCGGCGTAGTTGCTTCTCGTCAGGAAGATCGCGCGCTCCGGCTGCCGCTCACGGTGACGGCTAGCGGCCCGATCCCCTCGAGCGGTTTGACCATCTCGTCCGGCTCGAGCCGCTTGCGCGCCACGAAGGAGAAATGGCGGCGCAGCTTCAGGACAGGCTTCTCGATCCAGTGCCAGGAGAAAGCCGCGAACGTCGTGATCAGCACCAGCGCGATGGCGAACTGCACGATCATCGAGGCGTTCGGCAGCCACACTTTCACCACCTGCTGCATCGGAAAGCCGTACAGGTAGATGCCGTAGGAATAGTCGCCCTTCGAAAACAGCGGCAGCTTCGGCAGCTTGGAGACGCCGAGGAATACGGTGATATAGACCAGCGCCGGCGCGACGACGGCATTGAGGACGGGCTGGGTGATCCAGGCCGCCGGCCCAAGCAGTGCGGCGCCGAGGCAGAACGCACAGCAGGCGGCGAGAATGCGCCCGTCATAGGGAATACGGTCGCGGTAGAGGTAGACTGCGATTGCGAGCAGACAGGCGACCGGCAATTTCGCGCCACGACCGAGAAACAGCGCCGTGCTGAAGATCTTGTCGTACATCGTGCCCGCAACGCCGGGCGGGAGTTGCGACGGACTGGCGGCATGCCCGGTGATCTGCACGGCAAAGCCAATGCCGACCAGAATGACAACGCCGAGCACGATCAGCGCCGGTCTGCGCAGCAGCCCGAACGCCATGATGAGCGCCATCACAGCGTAGCAGCCATATTCGAACGGCACGGTCCAGAGCGAACTGTTGACCTCCGGCGCGGGATTTCCGGTGAACACGCCCGGCAGGGTGTAGTTCACCAGGCCGACGACGTTCGTAAAGTATTTCCAGGTGCCGACGCTGGTGAAATAGTCGGCGAGCGGCAGCGTCGTGAAGATCGGCCCGAGGATCAACGCCGACAGCACGATCTCGACCGCGAGTGCCGGAATGATCCGCAAGCCGCGATTGATCAGAAATTCCCTAACGCTGAGCCGCAGCCCGCTCGCGGCGATCAGAAATCCGCTCAGTGCGAAGAACATCACCAGGATCGCAAATTGCGGAAACCAGATGATCCACGCCTGATCGGAGGTGCCGCTACCAGTCGCAACATAGGGCGTATGTCCCGCGACCACGGCGATCGCGAGCGCAACACGGATAAAATCGAACCCGGGACCGAAGCCTTTCTGCCGATCCAGCATGCTCCCGATCGAAGGCGCTGGCATGATTTCCGCTCCATTCCGAACCACGCCTTCGGACAGCAAGCGCCGTGCCAGGATAATTGTCCTGATGCGGGACATCCCCGGCAAGGCGCCCTTAACCGTTCGACGAAACACCGACGAAACAAATCCCTAACGGCACGAAACCATTTTGGCGATTTCGTGCAAACGTCCTGAAACGCCTCACCTGTACTGGTTTGACCCAACGACGCGCCGGGACTGGCGCGCAGGGCGCAAATAACAGGGGTCGACAATGTTCAATTCCATCAAGCTGAACTCGCGTCTCGCTGCCGCCGCCTTCGGTGCGCTGGCGATTGGATCAGTTGCTTTCGCGAACTCCGCCGCGGCCGCTCCGCTGCCGATGTTCCCCTTCATCCTGACGCCGCCGACCGAGGCGGTGCAGCCGCCGGTGCAGTCGATGCCGCAGGCGCAGGAGGAAGACCGTTCCGTTGAATTGCCTGCCCGCCTGCGCCGCCAGGTCGTCGCCTATCCGACGCGCGAGGCGCCCGGCACCATCATCATCGATACGCCGCACACCTATCTCTATCTCGTGCTCGGCAATGGCCAGGCGATGCGCTACGGCATCGGCGTCGGCCGCGACGGCTTCACCTGGTCGGGCACCCAGACCATCACCAAGAAGGCGGAGTGGCCGGATTGGACCCCGCCGCCGGAAATGATCGCCCGCCAGCCCTATCTGCCGCGCCATATGGCCGGCGGCCCCGGCAACCCGCTCGGCGCCCGCGCCATGTATCTCGGCGGCACGGTGTACCGTATCCACGGCACCAACGCGCCGGAGACGATCGGCACCCACGTGTCCTCGGGCTGCCTGCGCCTCACCAATGAGGACGTCAGCGACCTCTATTCACGGGTCAACGTCGGCACCAAGGTGATCGTGCTGCCGATGACCGACCGCCGCGCCGACCTCGGCTCCGCCGTCCGCTAAGGCCCGACATATCCAGACATCGACAACGGCTCCGGCATCATGCCGGGGCCGTTGCCGCGTTCACAATCGTTAACGTCCAGATCGTTGACGTCTAAGTGATCTCAGGCCAGCCGCCCGCCTCCGCCCCTGAAGCAGCTTGATCCCGCCACACTGGCGCCCTCGTCGGGAGGCCTGTACAACCCGTCAAAGTTGATTTTCATCCGGGGGAATGATGCGTCTACCGATGCATCCAAGGACAATCGCGCTCGGCATCACCGTGGTCCTGGTCTCGTTCGCGATCAGCCTCAAGGCCATGGACTGGCTTGCGCCGAGCGCCACCGTGCAGAAGCCGCAGCTCGCACAGCTGCCGCCGCTGCCGCAGGCGCCGCGTTCCTCGACGGTCGTGGCGCAGGTCTCGGTCGCCCTCTCGGCGATCCGCGACGCCGCCGAACGCGGTGCGCCGAAGACCTTCGGCGGCAAGGCCGACAACCCGGTCCAGCAGATCCTGCAAAATGCCGACATCGGCTGGACCGCATCGCGCGGGCCGATCGCGGCCACCGGCGCGCAGGATGTGCTGACGCTGACGACCCCGATCAACGGAACGCTCAAGGTCACGGGCTCGCTGTCGGCGAAGGCGACCGGTGCGGTCAACGACGCGCTCGGCAGCCTGCTCGGCGGCAATGTCGCCAAGCAGATCGGCGCGGTGAACATCAAGAACGTCAACGCCAATGCCGACATCAAGGGCAACGTCACCCTGACCGCCCGGCCGAAGCTTGGCGCGTCCTGGCGGATCGAGCCGAACCTGCAGGCGCAGGTCAATCTCGGCGACACCAGCCTGTCGGCCGCCGGCGTCCGCATCAGCGTGCCGGCCCAGGTCAAGCCGGTCATCGACAAGGCGGTCGCCGACCAGATCTCCGCGGTCGAGGCGCGATTGCGCAACGATCCGGTGTTCCAGAACAACGCCCGCGCGCAATGGACCAAGGCCTGCCGCTCGATCCCGCTGCAGGGCACCGGCGGCACCTCGTCGATGCCGCCGATGTGGCTCGAGCTGCGACCGACCCGCGCGATCGCCGCGCAGCCGAAGGTCGATGCGTCCTCGATGATGCTGACGATGGGGATCGAGGCCGAGACGCGGATCACCGAGACGCAGACCACCCCGAACTGCCCGTTCCCCGACAAGCTCTCGATCGTGCCGCCGATGCCGAGCCAGGTCGCGATCGGCCTGCCGGTCGACCTGTCCTTCACCACGCTGACGCAGCTCGTCGAGGCGCAGCTGAAGGGCAAGACCTTCCCCGAGGACGGCTCCGGCCCGGTCGACGTCACCGTCAAGAGTGCGAGCATCGCCGCCTCCGGCGACCGGCTTCTGATCTCGCTGTTGGTGCACGCCAAGGAGAAGAAGAGCTTCTTCGGCTTCGGCGCCGAGGCGACCGTGCACATCTGGGGCCGGCCGCGGCTCGACCAGGCGGCGCAGACGCTGCGGCTCGCCGACGTCGAGCTGGCGGTCGAGTCCGAGGCGGCGTTCGGCCTGCTCGGCGCCGCCGCGCGGGCGGCGATCCCGCACATGCAGCAGGCGCTCGCAGACCGGATGGTCGTCGACCTGAAGCCATTCGCGACCAACGCGCAGCGCAAGATCGCCACGGCGATCGCCGACCTGCAGAAGAACGAGGAAGGCATCCGTGTCGACGCCGAGGTCAACAGCATCCGCCTTGCCGGCATCGCGTTCGATTCGAAGACGCTCCGGGTGATCGTGGAAACCGACGGCACCATCAAGGCCGCCGTCACCGCGCTACCGGCGCTGTAGGAACGCTGCTCGATCAGCGGAGTGCTCCTTTACCTCGCCCCGCTTGCGGGGAGAGGTCGGATTGCGCTCGGCGATGCGAAGCATCGTCCGGTGCAATCCGG
>NZ_JACMYO010000213.1 GCF_020889685.1 Bradyrhizobium oropedii | reverse complement strand
TGCGAGCCTTGCGGCGCAATTGCGCCGCTGGGCGAGCCTCGAAGGATGCACGGCCACCAGCCGGGCCGTCGCCCCTTCGAGACGGCCGCTATGCGGCCTCCTCAGGGTGACGGTGATGGGATGCGCGCTGGGTCAGACAGTACGCGCATCACCTACCGCAACGGCTTCTTGCCCGGTCGCTTCTCCGCGCGCAGCGCGCCGGTCTTGTGCACCTTCGAGCGCGGCGCGATCGGGGCGCCGCGCGGATATCCACCCGGCCATTCGAGTGCGAGCGAGCTCGCGAAGCCGAAAAAGCTCGAGCGGCTCATGCCGAGCTCGGCGGCACGCTTGTCGATGCGCGTGATCAGACTCTTCGGCAGATAGACGTTGACGCGCTCGGATGGATCGGGCGGATCGACGCCCACCATGAAGAAGGCGGCAACGTCGGAGCCCTTGGGCGGCACGATACGCTCGATCGGCGTCGGCTCCGGCAGCGCGTGGCCCTGCTCGACCCAGCCGTCGACCGCCTGCGCCAGCGCATGCTCGGCACGCTCGATCGCCTCTTCCTGCGACTTGCCACCGACGACGCAGCCGGGAAAGTCCGGAAACCAGGCACCGAACGCGCCGCGCGAACCGCGCTCCAGCACGGCCGGATAAAGCCGTCTCTTCATTCTGGCCTCCGTCGTTGGAGTATGCTATTTCACACACCTCGGTGTGTCAAATCACACAACGCGTCAATCGTGGGAGGGCCCGGCAATGGACCCGCAAGCCGAACTCCGCATCGTTCGCGCGGCCTATGCCAAGCAGATCCTGGCCGCCGCCAACGTCAACGATGCGCGCGTGGCCGCGGCCTTCGCCGCCATCCCGCGCGAGGACTTCGTCGGCCCCGGACCATGGCTGATGCTGCGGTGGTGGACCGGCGACTATGTGCCGACGCCCGATGCCGATCCGGTCTATCTCTACACCAACGATCTGGTCGCGCTGCGGCCCGAGCGACGCCTCAACAACGGCCAGCCATCGCTGCACGCCTATCTCATGCATCAGGCAGCGCCCGCAGCGGGCGAACACGTGGTGCACATCGGAACCGGCACCGGCTACTACACGGCGCTCCTCGCACATCTGACCGGACCGTCCGGACGCGTGACCGGCATCGAATACGACCCTGAGCTTGCCGCGCGCGCCCGCGCCAATCTCGCCCCCTATCCGAATGTCGAGATCATCGCGGGGGACGGCACGCGCGCATCGTTCGATCCAGCCGACGTGATCTATGTCAACGCCGGCTGCACCCGGCCGGCCGCACGATGGCTCGACGGGCTTGCCGACGGCGGCCGCCTGATCCTGCCGCTGACGTCGGACGAGGGCTTCAAGGGCGGTGCGCCGGAGCAGATCGCGCGCTCTGGCGCGGTGTTCCGTGTCCGGCGCGAGGGCGCACAGTATCAAGCCACCTGGATCTCACCGGTCGCGATCATTCCGTGCGACGGCGGTCGCGACGAGATGTCGGAAAAGGCCTTGGCCGAAGCCTTCGCGCGCGGCGGTTGGCAGAAGGTGACGCGGCTCTATCGGAATGCCGAGATTCCCGACGAACGCTGCTGGCTGCGCGGGGACGGATGGTGCCTCGCCTATGATTGAGTTGTATCCTTCCCGCGTGAACATCAGGATCAAGTTGACGGCCGGCAGTTTGAAGGTGCCAATGAGCTTCGTTCGCCAGCGTCCTGAGCCTGCCATGCAGAGCATCTCGCTCCCCAGGTCAGCTCACTGTCAAAAGCCACTCTTTCGCAACCTTGGTCACTAAACCGCCCTCCAAACGACGCGCACGATAGGCTTCAACGAGTCCCTCTTCCGTACCAAGTCGCTTCACATTGGTTGCAATTTCGCTGCCGATTAGCTCTGCGAGTCTTTGGTATGCCTCCGGTTGGCCTGCGTCGCCCAGGTCACCCGCGGCAAGGATGGTCTCTTTATGCTGAGGAAATAGTCTTTCGAGCCTAAAATACAGATGCGTTTGCTCCACGCTCCCGGGCTCCTCCATTCCTCCCCCACTGAACCAAAAACCGACATTGATGAACCATTGACTGCCAAAGCCCTTCTGAACTCCCACGAGCGTAACCATTCGGTCGTGCGAAACGCGCATCAGGTCTCGATCCCTCACGAAGCCCTGCTGCAGCAATGCTTCGAATAGACCCTTCTTGAATGCAGTCCGATTCATTATTTCCTGCTCGAGACGTCAATGACCGAGGTCCAGGTCTCGCCGTGAACGGGCGATGGACGCCGTTTCATCGCGATTGTGCCCGCACGAACATCAGGATCATGTTGTTGGCCGGCATCTCGAAGCTGCCGCCGAGCTTCAGCCCGACACTGTCCGCAAGCCGCTCGAGATCGGCGATATCGCGCACGCCCCACTCGGCGTCGCGCTCACGCAGCGACGTATCGAACACGGCATTGCTGAGCGCGGTATGCTTGCCGCCGCGCTTGAACGGGCCGTAGAGAAACAGCCGGCCGTCGGCGCGCAGATGCCGTGCAGCGCCGGCGAACAGGCCCTCGGCGACGCGCCACGGCGCGATGTGGATCACATTGGCGCAGAAGATCGCGAGCAGATTGTCCGGACCTTTGCCGTCCGATGGCGCCGGCGACCAGGCGGGGTCAGACAGGTCGATCGGCTGCGGCGGCTTGATGTTGGCAAGGGCGGCATGCGCGCGCCACGCCTCGATGCTGCGCAGATGCGCGGCATGGAGGTCGCTCGGCCACCAGGTGATGTCGGGGGTCCGGCCGGCGAAATAGACGACATGCTGGCCGGTGCCGCTGCCGGCTTCCAGCACGTCGCCGGATTGACCGGCGAGGTAATTCTTAAGGACCGCCCAGATCGGCTGGTGATTGCGGTGGAATGCTGCCGCATCGAGCCGCCCGTCCGCCTCGACCGGCCTGCCGTCCTTGCCGAACTCCACCACGAACTCCGCCACCGCGCTTCTCCTTGTAATCGTATGTAGACCGAGCACCGCAATTGGCGAAAGCGGAACTGGGCGGCGATACTGCCAAATCCGTCATCCTGAGGTGCGAGCTCTTGCGCGCCTCGAAGGATGAATCGGCCCCAGTCGGGCCGTTGACCCTTCGAGGCTCGCTCCGCTCGCACCTCCAGCGACAAAGGCGAAGCCTTTGCGCGGGGGTGATGGAGTGATTTCCTCCGCAGGACATTAACCCCGTCGCAACGCGCCTATTCTCCGTGTTGCCAGCCGATGGCCTTTGTGCTTTCCACTCCTTATATTGCGATGGGATCATCGAGATTGAAGCCCGGGAAACGTCCTTGATCGCCACTTTCTCCAAGCCAGCCTTCGTCCTGGCGCTGCTGGCGGGCACCGCCATGGCCGCGCCCGCGCAGGCGCAATCCGCCGCCGAGGGACAAAAGCTGGCCTTCGACCGCGGCAAGGGCAATTGCCTGACCTGCCATGTCATCAAGGGCGGCGAGCTGCCCGGCAGCATCGGCCCCGAGCTGACCGGCCTCAAGGCGAAGTACAGCCGCGACGAGCTGATCGCGATCGTGACCGATGAGACCAAGCGCAACCCCCAGACCGTGATGCCGCCGTTCGGCCGAAACCGGATTTTGAGCGAGACCGAAATCAACGCGGTGGTGGACTTCCTGCAGACGCTGTGACGCGGCGACATCAGCTTGAGGAGATTTTTTCGATGAACATCACGACCAGCGAATTTTTCAGGACGCGCCGCCTGGTCCTGAAGGGCGCAGGCGTCGCCGCACTGATCGGCCTTGGCGTCGTTCCGTTCGACGTGCCTCAGGCGCTCGCCGCAGCCAACGACAAATATCCGGAAGAGGCGTTCAAGCAGAAGACCGAGGCCGACGCGATCAAGGCGCTCTACGGCAAGACCGCCGAGCCCTCGGACAAGGTCAAGATGGACGCGCCCGAAATCGCCGAGAACGGCGCCGTGGTGCCGATCTCCGCCACCACGACGCTTGCTGACGTCACCTCGATCGCGTTCCTGGTGAGCGAGAACCCGATCTCGCTGATCGCATCCTACAAGATTCCGGCCGGCACGCTGCCGAGCGTCGCCAACCGCATCAAGATGGCCAAGACCAGCAACGTCACCGTGATCGTCGAGGCCGGCGGCAAGCTCTACAGCGCCCAGAAGGAAATCAAGGTCACCGTCGGCGGCTGCGGCGGCTGAGTTCAATCAAGGGACAAAATCAGATGGCATCGAGCATTCGCGTGCGCGCCACATCAAACGGCGACACCACCGAGGTGCAGGCGCTGATCCAGCATCCGATGGATTCCGGCTTCGTCAAGGACGCCAAGGGCGAGATCATCCCGCCGCATTTCATCCAGGTGCTGACCTTCGAGTATGACGGCAAGCCGGTGTTCGTCGCCGACTGGGGCGGCGGCGTCTCCAAGGACCCCTACGTCAAGTTCGCCTTCAAGGGCGGCAAGAAGGGCGACGACCTGACGGTCAGCTGGATCGACAACAAGGGCGCGACCGACACCACGACGGCGAAGATTCAATGACGCGGCGCTTCGCAATCCGCGCAGCAATTGCAACGCTTGCGCTCGGCGTGCTGGCGCTCGCGCCGGCGCGCGCAGCTGACAGCGTCGATCCCGCCGCCGACAAGGCCGCATTCCAGAAATTCTTCACCAGCAAATTCCCCAAGCTGAAGCTCGAGGATTTCGTCAACGGTCCCTATTCGATGAATGAGGACCTGCACAAGCAGTGGGAGGAGAAGGAGCAGTTTCCGCCCTACGAGTTCTCGCTCGAGGCCGGCAAGGAAATGTTCTCGACGCCGTTCAAGAACGGCAAGACCTACGCGGACTGCTTCCCGAACCAGGGCATCGGCATCCGCCAGAACTACCCTTATTTTGATGAGAAGGAAGGCAAGGTCGTCACGCTCGAGCTCGCGCTCAACCGTTGCCGCGAGGCCAATGGCGAGGCGCCGTTCTCCTATGTGAAGGACGACATGGCGGCGCTCACCGCCTACATGGCCTTCACCTCGCGCGGCAAGCCGATGGACATCAAGATCCCGGACGATCCGCGCGCGCTGGAGGCCTATCAGAAGGGCAAGGAGTATTTCTACACCCGCCGCGGCCAGCTCAATTTCTCCTGCGCCACCTGCCACATCCAGAGCCCGGGCGAACGCATCCGCGCCGAGGTGCTGGCGCCGGCGCTCGGCATCCTGAACGCGATGCCGATCTACCGCTCGGAATGGTCAGGCATGGGCACTACCAGCCGGCGCTTCACCACCTGCAACAGCCAGATCCGCGGCGTGCCGCTCAATCCGCAGGACGACGAGTACCGCAACCTCGAATATTATTTGTCCTATGTCAGCAACGGCCTGCCGATTTCGGGTCCGGGAGCAAGGCCATGAGCGCGGCCATCAGAGCGATCTTTGCGGCGTCAGCCCTGCTGATCGCGACCGCGAGCGGCGCCCTCGCCGCCTCCGAGGCCGACTACAAGGCGGCCTATGCCGCGGCTGAAGCCGCCAACAAGGAAGCAGGCCTGCTGCGCAATCAGTGGACCACGACAGCCTCGACGCTATCCGCCGCAAAAAAGGCCGGTGAGGCTGGTGATTTCGACACCGCAGTCGCCCAGGCCAAGGAGGCCGAGGCGCTGGCAAAGGCATCGATCTTCCAGGCCACCAGCGAAAAGGAACGCTGGAAGGACATGGAAGTTCGCTAAAGGCGCGCAGGCCACGGGGGCCGCGCGGAGAGAGTGATGATCATCCGCCGCCGGGATTTCCTGAGAGCTTCGGCCGCCGCAACGCTTGTGGCCGGCCTGCCCCGCCTCGCGCGCGGTGCCGATACCGCCAGCGTCTACGACTTCGAACGCTTCGGCAACGCCCGCATCCTGCACATGACCGACACGCATGCGCAGCTCAAGCCGGTGTTCTTCCGCGAGCCCGGCGTCAATATCGGCGTCGGCGCGATGGCCGGCCAGCCGCCGCATCTGGTCGGCAAGGCCTTCCTCGACCGCTTCGGCATCCGGCCCGACAGCGCCGACGCCTATGCCTTCACTTGCGTCGAGTTCGAGAAGGCCGCCGTCCGCTTCGGGCGGCTCGGCGGCTTTGCCCATCTGAAGACGCTGGTCGACAAGCTGCGCGCCGATGTCGGCGACAAGCGCTCGATCCTGCTCGACGGCGGCGACCTCTGGCAGGGCACAGGCCTTGCCAACGCCATGAACGGCGCCGACATGGTGGAGGCCGCCAATCTGCTCGGCATCGAGGCGATGACCGGGCACTGGGAATTCACCTATGGTGAGCAGGTGCTGCGCGACAATCTCTCGCGCTTCAAGGGCGAGTTTCTGGCGCAGAACGTGTTCCTGACCGAGGAAGCCGCGTTCAACGACGCCAAGGCGTTCGATCCGGCCTCGGGGCGGGTGTTCAAGCCGTCGATCATCAAGGAGATCGGCGGCCATCGCATAGCGATTATCGGCCAGGCGTTCCCCTATGTGCCGATCGCGCATCCCAAGCGCTTCACGCCGGACTGGAAGTTCGGCATCCGCGACGAGGAGCTGCAGAAGCTCGTCGACGGCCACCGCAACGACGACAAGGTCGAGGCGGTGATCCTGCTGTCGCATAACGGCATGGATGTCGACCTCAAGCTCGCCAGCCGCGTCACCGGCATCGACGTCATCCTCGGCGGCCACACCCATGACGCGATCCCGATTCCGATCACGGTGACCAATGCCGGCGGCGTCACGCTGGTCACCAATGCCGGCTCCAACGGCAAGTTCATCGGCGTGCTCGATCTCGACCTTACCAAAGGCAAGGTCGCCAATGTCCGCTACCGCCTGCTGCCGGTTTTCGCCGAGCTGTTGAAGCCCGATCCCGCGATGCAGGCGCTGATCGACAAGATGCGCGATCCGCATGTCGACGAATGGAGCGGCAAGCTCGGCACCGCCGATCGTCTGCTTTACCGCCGCGGTAATTTCTCCGGCACCGTCGACCAACTGATCTGCGATGCGCTGCTGAACGAGCTCAACGCCGAGATCGCGCTGTCACCCGGCTTCCGCTGGGGCCTCACCACCCTCGCCGGCCAGCCGATCACGATGGAAGACGTGCTGTCGGAGACCGCGATCACCTATCCCGAGACCTACGTCGCGACCATGACCGGCAGCCAGATCAAGGACGTGCTGGAAGACGTCTGCGATAACCTCTTCAACGCCGATCCCTATTATCAGCAGGGCGGCGACATGGTCCGCGTCGGCGGCCTCGCCTACACCTGCACGCCCGGCGAGACCGTCGGCAAGCGCATCTCCGAGCTGAAGCTCGGCAACGGCAAGCATCTCGAAGCCGGCAAGCACTACAAGGTGGCGGGCTGGGCCTCGGTCAACCAGCAGAACGGCGCGCCGATCTGGGATGTGGTGGCCAAGCATCTGCGCACCGGCCGGCCGCCGAACCGCGACGAGCCCGGCGTGACGCTGAAGGGTGTCGACGACAATCTGGGCATCGCGAGGCACGGATGATTCGGCGCGCGCTCATCGCAGCGCTTGCCCTTGCGGCGATCGCGCTGGCAACGCCGCTCGCCCGTGCCCAGCTCGCGCCGTTGCAGGACAAGCCGTTCGCCGAGCACAAGATCGTGCTGCAACTCTCCGACAACGACCCGAAGAAGCAGGGCCTCGTCATCAGCGTTGCCAACAATCTGATGAAGCACTACGACCCCGACAAGGTCGCGGTCGAGATCGTCGCCTTCGGCCCCGGCATCGAGCTGCTCAAGCCCGACAACCCAAACCGCAAGCTGGTCGAGAGCCTGGTCGCGCAGGGCGCGCGGGTCGACGTCTGCCTCAACACCGTCGACACCATCGAGCGCGACACCGGCAAGCGGCCGGACTACATCGCCGCCGCCACCCCCGTGCAGGTCGGCGTCGCGCAGATTTTGCTTCTCACCGAGAACGGCTACACGCTGGTGCGGCCGTAACCCCGCCGTCATTGCGAGCGAAGCGAAGCAATCCACACTTTGCCGTAAGAAAGAAAGATGGATTGCTTCGTCGCTTCGCTCCTCGCAATGACGAGGTCACATTGAGAGACCCCCCATGCTTCGCCGTCTCGCCACCGCCGCGCTGCTTTCGCTTGCCTTCATCGCGAGCGCACTCGCCGGCGACAAGCCGCACCGCATCGCGATCCAGATCGACCAGAACGACCCGCAGGTCATTAATCTCGCGCTCAACAACGCGACCAACGTGATCGAGTACTACCGCGCCAGGAACGAGGACGTGGAGATCGACATCGTCACCTACGGTCCCGGGCTGCACATGCTGCGCAGCGACACCTCGCCGGTGCAGGACCGCATCAAGCGGCTCAAGGATGACGTCTTCCCGGGCAATATCCAGTTCTCCGCCTGCGGCAACACCAAGCAGGGCATGGAGAAGGCCGAGGGCCACGCGATCTCCGTCGTCCCCGACGCCACCATCGTACCATCGGGCGTGGTGCATCTGATGGAGTTGCAGGAGCAGGGCTGGAGTTACGTCAGGCCGTAAGCGGCTTTCCCCTATAGTCCGGTCATCCCCAAAACCAACTCCGTCACCCTGAGGAGCGCGCAGCGCGTCTCGAAGGGTGCACGGCCCCATTGCTTCCGCACGCCAACACTCTCGCGGAAAGAGCCGGGCCGTCGACCCTTCGAGACGCGCTGCGCGCTCCTCAGGGTGACGGTGATGGATTGGGAGTGACGGGGACCGGATTCGCCCGGGGGATGGATTTGCTTTGAATCGACCCTATCTATGGAATAATATCCTCCTCACGACTCGACCCGGAGAACAGGTAAGCCGTCATGATCTTTCGCCAGCTCTTTGACAGCGTGTCCGGCACCTACAGCTATCTGCTCGCGAGCCGCGCCGGCGGTGAGGCGCTGATCCTCGATCCGGTGCTGGAAAAGGCCGACCGCTACTGCAAGCTGCTGCAGGAACTCGATCTCCGGCTGGTGAAGGCCGTCGATACCCATCTCCACGCCGATCACGTCACCGGCCTCGGCGAGCTGCGCGACCGCACCCAGTGCATCACCATCATGGGCGAGCAGAGTAAGGCCGATGTGGTGTCGATGCGCGTCTCCGACGGCGACAAGGTGACGATCGAGGGCCTCTGCCTTGAGGCGATGTACACGCCGGGCCATACCGACGATTCCTACAGCTATCTGATGGGCGATCGGGTCTTCACCGGCGACACGCTCTTGATCCGCGGCACCGGCCGCACCGATTTCCAGAACGGCAGCGCGCGCGCGCAATACGATTCGATCTTCAACCGCCTCTTGAGGCTGCCCGAGGAAACCATGGTGTTCCCCGCGCATGACTACAAGGGCGACACCGTCTCCACGATCGGCGAGGAGAAGCGCTACAATCCGCGGCTGCAGGTGAAATCGATCGACGACTATGTCGAGCTGATGAACAACCTCAATCTGCCGAACCCGAAGCTGATGGATGTCGTGGTGCCTGCCAACATGCATGTCGGCCTGCACCAGGACGAGCTGGCCAAGGAAGGCCTCTCCCTCAGCGCACGCGATGCCATCGCAAGCCTCGGCCGGCCCGATATCCTGCTGGTGGATTTGCGCGAAAGCGGCGAACGCACCAAGCACGGCATGCTTCCTGGCGCGATGCACGCGCCTTATCCCGGTATTTGCGCCACCTTGCAGCCCGGCGGCATGCTGCGCGAAGTCGCGGCCGCGACCGGCCGCCGTGTCGTGTTCTTCTGCGCCTTCGGCGAGCGCTCGGCGATGGCGGTGGCCGCCGCGAAGAAGGCGGGACTGGCGAACACCGCCCATATCGAGGGCGGCATCGACGCCTGGAAGAAGGCCGGCGGGCCTGTGGTGATGGGATAATCGTCCAGCCATTGGCCGGCGCGCATTATTTCTCACCGTCACCCTGAGGAGCGCGCAGCGCGTCTCGAAGGGCGACGGCCCGGCTCTACCCGAGAACACCTGGAAATATCCGGGCCGTGCATCCTTCGAGGCTCGCAAGAGCTCGCACCTCAGGATGACGGATTACTGGGAGTTACCGCGCCACGCGCTGCAACTCTTCCGTCAGCCGATCCAGCGCGTCCGCCAGCATGACGCCGCCGCACACCGTGAGTCGCTCGGGCAGCACGATGCGCCTGGCTTCCGGATAGAAGCGCTCCAGCGCCGGATGCAGCAGGAAGGCGCGGCCCTCATCCTCGGCACGATCGCCGGCCTCCGACACCAGGATGAAATCCGGCCGCAACTTCACGATAGCCTCGAGCGAGGCAAACCCGCCCACGCCGAGGCCGAGTTCGCCGGCCGCATTGGTCAGGCCGGTTACCGCCAGCAGCGAGTTGATGAGGCTCTGGTCGCCCGACACAAAGCCGCGCCGCTCCAGCGGCAGCACGCGGTAATGATGCGCGCTCGCCACCGCCCGCGCACGGGCGATCGCCGCATCGAGGCGCACGATCTCGGCCTGCGCGCGATCCGGATGCTGCACCACATCGCCCATCGCGCGGATCTGGTCCCTCACCTCGTCCAGCGTGCGCGGCACCGTGAACTCGACGAGGTGCAGCCCGTTGGCCTTCAACAGATCGCGCGTCGCGCGCTTGTCGAACAGGCTGACGACGACCAGATCGGGCTTGAGCAGCAGCACATCTTCAGCCCCGCCGGACAGGCGCGGAAAGTTTCGCGCCTTCTCGGCAGCCCAGGATTGCCAGGCATCGCGCGAAAAGCGGCTGAGCCCGAGGATCTGGTCCGGGTCGGCGAGCGACAGCACGAGCTGGTCGCTGCAGACATTCATCGAGACGATGCGCGGTCCGGCGGCGGAGGCGGCTGCACACGACATCAGCCATGCCGTGACAAGGGCTGCCAGATGCCGCGCGCGCATCAGACGTCCGCCCACGGCACGATGACGGCCTCGCGCTGAAACTCCGCGCGATAGGCGCTAACCCGGAACACGCTCGCCAGAACACTCTCCGACAACGCCGCATCAGGCGCGCCCTGCGCTGCGAGCCGTCCCTCCGACAGCACCAGCACGTGATCGGCAAACCGTGCAGCAAGCCCGAGATCATGCGTTACCACGATAACCAGCACGCCGGTGTCGGCGACGTTGCGCAGCTTCTGCATCACGTCGATCTGGTGGCGCGGATCGAGCGAGGCGGTCGGCTCGTCCGCCAAAATCACCGGCGCCTCCACCGCGAGCACCCGGGCCAGCGCGACACGGCTGCGCTCGCCGCCGGACAGCTCGGTGACGCGGCGATCGCTGAATGCCGTGACGTCGACCGCCTGCATCGCCCGCAGCACCGCCTCCATGTCCCTCGGTGACAGCCGTGCCGGATCGGTCGCGCCATGCGGATAGCGGCCGAGCGCCACGATATCGCGCGCCGGCAGCGGCCAATGCACCATGTGCCCCTGCGGCAGATAGGCGAAGCGTTTCGCCCGCTCGCGCAACGCAAGCGACGCCAGCGCATCGCCACCGATCCGGATCTCACCATCGGACGGAATCAACCCGGCCAGTGCGCGCAGCAGCGTGGTCTTGCCGGCACCGTTCGGCCCGACCAGCGCCACCAGATGGCCCGCTGCCAGCGACAGCGAGACATCGCGCAGCACCTTGCGGTTACCCAACGACGCATCGAGGCCGGTGGCGGAGAGCAGCGTCATGCCGCACCTCCGCCGAGCGCGCGGCGTTCGCGCATGATCAGATAGAGGAAGAACGGCACGCCGATGATCGAGGTCAGCACGCCGACCTTGATGTCCGACGTCGAGGGGATGATGCGCACCGCGATATCGGCGGCGAGCAGCAGCGCCGATCCGGTCAGCGCACTCGGCACCAAGAGCCGCGCCGGATCGTGACCGATCAGGGGGCGCATCAGATGCGGAGCAACGAGACCGATGAATCCGATCGTGCCTGTCACCGCAACCGCGCCGCCGACGCCGAGCGCCACGCCCGTGATGACGAAAAGCCGCAACCGCCCGACGTCGACGCCGAGGCTCTGTGCCGCTTCCTCGCCGAGCGTCAGCGCGCGGAACGCGCTCGCCTGGCTCAGCAGGATCGCCGCGCCTGCGATGATGAAGGGCAGCGCCAGCGCCACATGCTGAAAGCTGCGGTCCTCCAGCGAGCCGAGCAGCCAGAACGCGATCTCCAGCACCACGAAGGGATTGCTGGAAAGGTTCATCACCAGCGCCGTCGCGGCGCCGGCAAAGCTCGAGATCGCAAGCCCCGCCAGGATCAGGATCAACAGCCCGGCATTGCGGCCGGCAATCGCGAGCAGCGCGAACACCGAGCCGAACGCTGTGATGATCGCTACCACCGGCAGCGCGTAGGAGCGGACATCGGCCAGGCCCAGCGCAATCACCAGCACCGCGCCGAAGGCCGCCGATTGCGGCGCGCCGAACAGCGACGGCGAGGCCAGCGGATTGCGCAGCAGTCCCTGCAGCGCCGCACCGGATAACCCGAGAATACCGCCGATCGCGAACGCCAGAATGGTGCGCGGCAGGCGGATCTCGCGCACGATCACCTGCGCCACGTCGCTGCCGCCGCCGAACAGCGCCTCGATCACCGCAAGCGGAGACAGCCGCACCGGCCCGATGCCGAGAGAGAGCACCAGCAGCAGGACCACGAGCGCGAGCAGCGCCGCGGTGGCGCCCCACCGGCGCCGCGCCGCGACCTCGGCAGCCAAGGCAAAATCCTGCACGCTCATTGGATCCATGCTCTTACAGCGATCGCCGTGGCAGACAAGCGACACTCGACAAAAACCGGGGCCGCCTCGCCATTGCCCGACTTCCGCCGGATTGACTTTACCGCCCGGCCGAACCCTAGATGACCATGACGGTTCTTTCATGAGATGAAAAGGGAATGCGGTGCGGGGAAACCTCCCCAACGCCGCGGCTGCCCCCGCAACTGTAAGCGGTGAATCCTTCGTCACAAGCCACTGGGAATTTCGGTCCTGGGAAGGCGACGAAGGGTAACGACCCGCGAGCCAGGAGACCTGCCGTCAGCCGTGGTCACACGCGAGGATGCCGGTCGGGGAGTACAGGCATGAGCTTCACCTGATGCTGCAAGCACGATGGTGAGACTGCTTCGCGGTGACGTGCCACTGACGTTACCGAGGTCTCGCTTATGTTCTCCATGCCATGCCGTCGGCGGCGCGCGCTTCTGCTCGCGTCGACGATGATCGTGCCTGCCATTCTTGCCTCCACCGCGCGGGCGCAGCAGGCGCCCGCTCCCGATCAGCTGCCGGCGATCGAAGTCACCAAGCCGGGCGACCAGAATTTTACGCGCGCCAAACCGGCTGCCGACGAAGCGCCGGCACCGCGCCGCCCGGCG
>NZ_JACMYO010000212.1 GCF_020889685.1 Bradyrhizobium oropedii | reverse complement strand
CTGAGACCTGCCGATTGTCCTGCATGACCGGAATGGGAAATTCGCCACCTGCCAGGAAGCTTGCTGACTCTCCGGACATGGCGGTAAGATTAGGTTCGGCAAGTACCGAAGCGAGGTGTTCGCTGGCGAGTGCGTCAAGGACAGCACTGACATTCGCCCCGCCAACGCCGAATCCGATATTTGCCGTCCCGCCGCCGCGAGCCGCGGCGGTACTGCCAGATCCGCCGCGGCTAAAGCCAAAAACGAACGTGCCATTTTGACCTGAGACGGAGAGGTTAATGCCGAGCTCCTTCATGGCGCTGCGCGAGACTTCGGCGATGCGCACGCTCAAGTTGACCTGTAATGATCCAGCAACCTGAATCTTATTCACGACTAGTGCACCCGCACCGAGAAATTGCTCTGTCACCTTCTTGGCGGCATCAACGACATTGGCGTTTGGCGCTGTCCCGCTAAGAATCGCGCCGCGTGGGGTATAGCTGACTCGGATTGGATAGTCCCCGAGCTCAGCCTTGAGCGCGGCACGGAGATCCTCGACGGGTTGCCTGACGACAACACGAAGCTCGGCTAAAGCTTCTCCGTTATCGTTCAACGCAAACAAGCTGGTCCGTCCCGACTTTTTTCCGAATACGAAGATGGTCGTGTTCGACGGCGCTTGATAGTCGGCGATCGCCGGGTCGGCAACAAAGATGCTCGCCGCGGGCGCAGGGAGATGGATTGTCTTACCTTGAGAGGAGGCAAGATCAAGAGTTCCGTTAAGGCTATCAGCAGTGGCGCGCGCCGCCCTCTGAACGCCGTCGCGTTGTGTCTGAGCTGCGGCGCACAATGGAAACAGTAGGGCGGCCGCGCACGAGATGTACGACAGGGCGATCATCCGGCGCCCAGCATCACGACTAGGGAAGGCCTTCAAGGCTCTCTTTACTTTCATGTTCGATCGAGCTACGCCGCTTATGCGGCATTATTCAGCGCAAGGGAGTAACCGACGCCGCGCGCGGTCTTGATGGTTAGCGTCGCACCGGACTCACTCAAAATGCAGCGCAAGCGGTAGATTCCGACCTCAAGCGCGTTGGTCGTGACATGGTCGTCGAAAGCATATAGGCTGTCCTCCAGTGAGGATCGCGGTACGGTACGGCCAGCGCGACTGAGCAAATGCTCAAGTATGCACACTTCTCGGCGCGCAATTCTCAAGATGCGATCACCAACCGAGACTTGTCTGGCGACAGGATCGAAATTGAGATTGCCGAACGTAACGAGCGGGGCTGTCATTTGGGTTGCCCGTCGCAAAAGAGCTCGCATGCGAGCAATGAGTTCGTCGATCGACACGGGCTTTGGCAGGAAATCGTCAGCGCCAGCGTTGAAAACGGCAATCCGCCTGCCGAGATCATTGAGGCTGCTCATCATCATGGCTGGCGTCGAACATCTCTCGCGCCTCAAATGCTTCAGCCAGGTCAAGCCGTCTCCATCTGGAAGAACCAACTCCAGCAGGAGAACGTCGTAGCTGGCGCAATCAAGGGCGGCTGCCGCCTCGTCCAGGGTGCGCGTCAGATCGACCGCAAAACCGTCGTTCAATAGCGCTTCCTTCACTGCACGCGCAAAATTCGTATGGTCGTCGACCAGGAGAATTCGCATTTGATTCCCTTTCGTCCATCGCCACCAAGCTGAGCGCGTCACGATCGACCGCGAGATCGGGCGAAGCTGAAAAACGATCGCTTCGGCACAAGCGTTGAAGATTGGCGGCCAGGAGCACTGGGATGGTGAGCCGAGATCAATCTCACCCGATCCATTGCCGGCCGATAGGTGACCGCGCCGGCGTGCCCGTGACGGCGCGTGTCGTCGGCGATGCTCAAAGTGAGTGTATCGCCCGGAAGCCGGATGAAATTATTCACTGCATCATGTGCCTTGGTGAACCGCTCGCACTTCTGCGCGCCGATGGCCGCAGTGCTTCCGGTCGTCGACCTGTTGGTGGCGGTATCCTTGGCGCAAATGCGCGCGGTCGAAACCAATGTGAAGAGAATTTTTGGGGTTGAAGCTGAACAGAGACAAGAAGTTGGCATTTGGAGCTCCCAAGTTGCCTTAGTCCGAAGTCGGTTTTGCTATGCCGTTGACTTTGTGGCCTCTCTAAGTCACGGCAAATGCAGGTGTCGTATTTGAAGGCAGGTGACGTGTCGCAGCTGGCCCATGCGCCGAAAGCCGCTGGACGAAACGACCGAGTGCGTTCGAGCTAAAGACAAGTTCTCTCGATAGCCGGCAACCTGACCTGGCGAACGCGAGCGGTGCAGTCATTCGATCGCCTCCAACATCGCCAGCGTTGCGGCGCATCGAACACAGTTGTTGCGCGATGAGTGCGATCCCAGGTCTGCAACGTCACGCACCTAGTTAGGCGGTGTCGCCGGCCGTATTTCGTCTCTCGCCACGAACAGCGACGGATTGATCTGATCTCAAAATTGGCGCTGCGTTGCGTGCGGCGAGGGCGAGGAGAAGGTTGCGCGTCCTGCTCTCGATCGGCACGTGGCGTTCCGCCTGCAACGAGCCCGTGGACGTTTCCCGGTGCATCGGTGACGCCGACAGGGTGTCTTCGGGAGGAGTGCTCGAGAAGCGTGACCGAGCCGGTCGGCGCGACCTTGAGACGTTGAGACATTCGCAATTCTTGGTACCTGCCAGAAATGTCGGGCGACAGAGAACGTCGCGACTTGTCAGAAAGCTTACAATCTGACGTTACGTGCGGTTCAAGCCCATTCGAGCGGTGATTACGTCAATACCTACGAACTTGTGGCCTCCCGACGCAGCGATGACCCCCGCCTGGGGCGCACAATCGATCTGCGCGAGGGCAAGTCCAGCGCGTCTTGAATTGGCAGGCATTTCGTCGATAGAGACGTCGCACGGCGGACGTATGGGCCGCAGCAAGTGGTGCGCATGAAAGGCAATCTTTCTTGAATGCGTTCAAAGGTCGTTCTCAAGACCGAGACGCTCGACGCTGTAGCCGATCGCGGCTACTTCAACAGCCCGGAGATCCTCGCCTGCCACGAGGCCGGCATCACAGTGACGCTGCCCAAGCCGCAGACGTCGAATGCCAAGGCGGGGACGGACGCTTCGGTAACCAGGACTTTGTCTATTTGCCGGAAGATGACGCCTATCGCTGCCCAGCTGGGGAGCGCTACCTTATCGCTACCGAACGAAGAAGACGGCAAGATGTTGCGGCGCTACTGGACCACAGCCTGCAAAATTGTGCGCTCAAATCCCAATGCACGCCAGGATCAGAGCGGCGGATTACAATGGGAGCACGAGCATCTGCTCGAGGCCGTGCCGCAGCGCCTTGACGCAAACCCGGAAGCGATGCGCCAGCGGCGCGAGACAATCGAGCATCCCTTCGGTAGATGAAGGCCCGCATTGGGGCGACGGACTTCCTCACCAAACCCTTCCGAAGGTCGCCGCCGAGATGGCGCTCTCCGTCCTACAATCTGACGCGGGTCATGAACATCGTCGGGACCAAGCCACTGATCACTGCGATCGCGGCCTGAGACAAGCGCGGTTGCTAGCTTCCGGACCGACGCCCTTTGATGCCGTTTTGCACGGCCAAGACCTGAGATGAACACCCTGAAACTTGTATTCGGTGGGGCATTGTGGCCGCGATTGTCAGGACTGGGATTGGAAGAATCAACAGGTGGATGAGTGCCGGCGAGCACGCGCAGCCGAATTGGATCCAATCCACGCATTCCATAAGGGCCCGCGACGTGTCGGGGTCGCATCACGAGGCCGGACACACGTCAGCACCCGACCACATGCGAAGTTATATTTTGCTTGCATCTACTGGGCCGGAGAAGCCGGTCAATTGCCCGGCGATGTCCTCGGTGCCGCGGCCATCGGCAAACACATAGGCGACCGCCGGCGGCGATGGGCCGCCCCATGGGCGATCATCCATGGCATGCGCCCAGGAACTGGCAGATACGGGTGCGATGTCGCCCGGGATCGAGCACCGGCATCGGCGTCTCGACGCAGAACAGCCGCGGCGAAGCCTGGATCGTCCGCAGCTGAAGTTCATAAAGGCTCTTGAGCCACCAAGCCGCACGCTTCACCAAGTTGGCGAGCGTCGCGCGGTCGAGATGAATGCCTTGGCCAGCCAGGATCTGCACTTGGCGGTACAGCGGCAGATACCAAGCGAACTTCGAGACTACCACGTGAGCCACGAGTGCGGTCGATACCATGCCGCCCTCAACCAAACGCGGCAGCGCCTTCGCCTGGACCACACCGTCGGTGCAACCGTGGCAGGCGTATTTGGGACGGATCGTCCGCAGCACCCGCAGCATCGCCGGGATCACGTCCAACACCTCGCTGACGTCCTCGCCGATCTTGTGAAGCCGACCCTGACAGCAAGGGCACGCGGTCGCCGCCGGCTCCAGCACCTGCTCGCAACGCGGCAGGTGCTTGGGCAGCGCGCCGATGTTGCGATGCGCCTTCTTGCGCGGCTTGTCGGACGGCTTCGTCGCGGGCGCAGAGTCGTCGGTCGGCGCAGGTAGCGTGGTGGCGTCGGTCTCGAGATCGCCCAGCTCAAGAGCTAGTTGGGCCGCGACAATCACCGCAAGCCGCTCCGAGCGCTTCCCGAAGATCATCTCCTTGAGCGTCTGCATCGCCACGCGCAGCTTCTCGTTCTCGACGTCAAGCGCGAGCATCATCTCGGTTAGCGCTGCTGGATCTGTCGGGAGAGCGTCGGGGCGAATCGCCATGATCAGACGATACGTGCGCCCACTCCATGCTCCAGCGAAATCCTCACCTCTCAGCCAACAACGGCCGGCGGCTTCACAGGCTTGGGTGAGACACGCGTCCACACCGAGATGCACCGCGCCATCGCGGATCGGCGGCCAGGTGAAGCGCCCCTGGTGCAGCCACTTCGTCACCAGCACCATGCTGCTGTCGTCCCACGCCAGAAGCTTCACTCGGTCCATGCGCTTGCTGCGGAACACGAAGACGTCGCCGCAATACGGGTTCGCACGCGGCGCTTCGCTCACCAGCGCCGATAGCGTGTGTATCGACTTGCGAAAGTCGACCGGCTGTGCCGCCAGCACCACCTTGAGGTCAGACCGCAATGCAATCAACGGTTGTCCCGAAGCGCCGATAGCACTGTCGAAAGCGTCGCCAGCTCCACTCCGGGCTCAACCCGGATGCGTGCCCGCCCACCTCGATCTCGATCGTCCCGCCAAGCTTACCTGGAGGCGATGCCATCTGCGGCAGCACCTTATCCGCGGACGCTAACCGGTCCGGCTCGTCTGCCGTCGCCGGACCGCTCTCGGAAGCGATCGGGACCGGCACGAAGCCTGGCGCCTGAAAGCTCGCTGCCGTCGCGAACTTGCGCCGCCACACCGTCAGCAGCCCACGCCATGGCGCCGAGCGACCTCGGCCCCTTCCTCGAAGCTCTCCGCCGTGATCCCGGCCTTCTCTTCCGCCGTCCAGTGCCGTCGCCGACGTTGCCCCGTGATCACCTCGATCCGACGATAGGAGCCGCCTTCCTGCCTGGCATCAAGCATGGCTTCATGCATGGCATCTGCCATAGCCCACCTCCAAAATACAGTTACCCGGCTGTATCGCAGCTCATTCGCGTGATGCCCAGGTGGGGGCTCATACCGGTTACGATACAACGGGCAAAAGCAGGCCAAGGCCGCAAAAATGGCCACCATCACTGCCGCCACCGGTCTTCTGACTCCCGGCAGTCACTCCAACGCTCGGCGCTCCACCTGACGATTGACCGAAACCACGAATACCGAGATCAGGTTTATCTCGCTCATCGCGTTGCCCCGCCGTCATTGAAATCTGTTGCTCCTGACTCGTCGCGGTAAATCGAGCCTTAGCCACAGGTGAGCAGCCGATACAGAAAAGTTGAGATAGCTCCAGGCTGGACTGCGCGATCCGAGGGAGGTCTGGAGACACTAGCCGGCGCTATTCAGGTTGCGCAACCCGCCGCGAGGTGTGGCCGCAATCGATTGCGCCTCGCTCGCTGCTCCGTACATCGATGCTCCATCCACTTGAGAAGGTTTCTCGAGCCTGGGCAAGATGGGCAACAATCCCAGTGTGTCTAAATTCCATTCCCGTCCGACCGAAAGTCCTATCCAGCACTCCGCAGAATTGCTAAAATCGATTTGTTTCAACGAAGAGTATCCAGCTCTTGGATAATTCGGACTATGCGCTTCAAGGGACTTGATCTAAATCTCCTAGTCGCGCTGGACGCCCTGATGAACGAGCGGAACCTCACCGCGGCCGCACGCAGCATTAACTTGAGCCAGCCAGCGATGAGCGCGGCCGTTGCCCGTTTGCGGGGCTATTTCCACGATGAAATATTCATGATGAGGGGCCGAGAACTTGTCCCAACACCTCGTGCGGAGGGACTCGCTGCCCCGACTCGAGAGGCTTTGCTGCGCATCGAACTCTCTATTATGTCCCGGGACTTCAACCCAGCCCAATCGGATCGCCGCTTCAGGATCTGCCTTTCCGATTTCGCGACACTCGTTTTCTTTCGAAACATTGTGGAGCGGGTCGCGCGGGAAGCTCCCGCCGTCAGATTCGAGTTACTGCCTGTCGCCGACGAGCCCGATGAGCATCTTCGGCGCGGTGAAGTCGATTTTCTCATTATTCCGGACCTGTTCATGTCGAGCGCGTATCCTAGGGCGACACTGTTCGACGATACATTGGTGTGCGTAGGCTGCAGCACGAACAAGCGACTGTCACGGAAACTTACGTTCGAGAGATACATGTCGATGGGGCATGTTGCGGTAAAGTATGGGCGTACGCGGCAGCCCTCGATCGAGGAATGGTTCTTGCTCGAGCACGGTCTCAAGCGACGCAACGAGGTCATCGTACAGAGCCTTAGCATGATCCCGACTGTACTGTTAGGCACGGACCGTATAGGAACGATGCCCGCTAGGTTGGCCGAGCATTTCGCAAAAGCCATGCCTCTCCGCATCGTCAAATGTCCGCTCCCAATTCCGACATTCACCGAGGCCATCCAGTGGCCCGCCCTTCACACCAGCGATCCGACAAGTACTTGGATGCGGGAGATGTTGTTGCAAGAAGCCTCGCGGATGGCTTCTTCTCGTGAGACGATGAGAAAACTGAGACACCTCTAGGTTTACGCAGAGCGTCTCACAACCTGCTCTTGGCACCATTGATCTTCCCCCGAGAAAATGGACAGGGTTAAGCTGCTTTTTTAGCTCCATCTCGATCGGGCTGATAAAGCCGACGGCGGAGTGACGACGAGTTCGATTATAGAAGGCCTCGATATAGGCAAAGATATCCCGTGTGGCTTCTGCCCGTGTTGCATAGTGCGTGTGCTGGACGAGCTCCGCCTCGAGCGTGTGAAAGAAGCTCTCCATCGGAGCGTTGTCATAGCAGTTGCCCTTGCGGCTCATCGACGCCCTGAGGCCGGCGGATTGCATCAGCGTGCGGTAATCCGCCGAGGCATATTGGGCGGATTCAAACGGTCGTCGCAACACCAATTGTTTTCACTCATGACAGTAATTCGTCAAGCGCTTCTGCCGGCGTTTTCCAGCCCAGTGTCTTTCTCGGTCGGGCGTTGAGGGCCGCTGCTACAGCGGATATCTCGTCGGCGCTGTGGATGCTCAGGTCTGTGCCTTTCGGAAAGTACTGCCGCAGCAACCCGTTGGTGTTCTCGTTAGTGCCGCGCTGCCAAGGGCTTTGCGGGTCGCAGAAGTAGACTTGGATGCCCGCATCGATCTTGAGGCAGTCGTGCTGAGCCATTTCGGCTCCTTGATCCCAAGTCAGCGTGCGACGTAGTTCTTCGGGCAAAGTGATGATGGTGCGCGAGATCGCGTCCCGCACAGCTTCCGTCCCGTGTCCCGATAGCGCAGGTCCGTTCTTCTTACGCGGAGCTTCGCCATGCCCCGCTAACCGGGGAAGGTGCAATAGCATTGTGAAGCGCGTCGTGCGTTCGACCAACGTGCCGATCGCCGAGCTGCCAAGACCGAGAATGAGGTCTCCCTCCCAATGTCCCGGCACGGCTCGATCGGCCGCTTCAGCGGGGCGCTCGCTGATCATGATCTCCGGCGAGCTTGCCCCGCCTGCGTACGCGCCCCCTGGGCACACGCAACACGCGTCCGGTTCGCAAGCAGGCCGTCAGTTCGCTGCGTAGTACACCGCGGCCCTGAACGAAGAGAGCCTGATAGATGGCTTCGTGGCTGATGCGCATCGTCTTGTCGTCCGGGAAGTCGATCGGCAAACGTCGGGCAATCTGCTCAGGCCTCCATGCCTTGGCCCATCGTCGATCCTTTCGCCGGCCATGCCGGCGGCCGTTCCACCGAACGGTGGGGCCAGCAATACAAGCTCCGCTCGGGGCTACAACACTGCCGGCAAGTCTCTCCTCCACATAAGTGCGCAAGGCTGCGTTGGGCGCAAGCTTGGTCGGCTTGGGCCGGCAGGCAGATCGGTCTGCATGCCATTGGGCAGTTGTTTGCCCGATAATCCAACCCGCCGCCGCGGGTGGCTGCGTTCCGCCGCAATTCACGGGAGATCTTCGAAGCAGCCCGTCCCAAGCGGCGCCCAATCTCCCGTCTGGAATGGCCCTGCACCTTTAGAAGGGCGATCTCCTCGCGTTCAGCCAATGAAAGGTGGCGCCCGGAGAGAGGCTTGGCCGAAGATCTGAACATCGCTGTTGGCATGCCGCCCACCTTTCGGAACACTCTGCTTCCGACAGGTTGCGATAATCCGGCCTCAAACGCAGCATCTTCGCTGCTCTGCCCTGTGGCAATCGCCTTCCAAAATCTATTCTGTTCATCGCGTCCGGCCGTAGACGGCCGGCCTGGCGATGGCAATGGCGCTCGTCCTGACCGCGCCGAACGTCGACTTACAACTTTCATCGCAACCTCCAACTTCAGGGTGTTGCGACGACCGTTTAAATCCGCCTTGGGCGCCGCGACCGGAATGGTGGATCACGCCGGCACCTGGCCGCTGCGCCGAGATCGCCACCCGCAAGGGCGCCAAGGGCAGGTCGCGCGCCAATGATCCGCCATCGCCGGACCGAAAATCCTGCGGCTGTACAGATCCATGACGGCGGCCAGATAGAGCTAGCCCTGATCGGTCTCGATGTAGGTGATATCGGCCAACCCGATCTGGTTCGGAGCAGCGGCGATGAAGTTGCGGTCGAGCAGATTCGGGGCGATCGGCAGGTCGTGGCGACTGTCGGTGGTCCGCACCCGGCGGGCCGCGCCATAATGGCCCTGATGCCATGACGCCGCATCAATCGCTCGATGCGACCACGGCTCGCCCCGCGGCCCTGCGCCTTCAACTCGACATGTGCCTGACGGTCCCTCCGGTCGATCGCTCGCCCGGCACCTGGCCGAGATAGCACATGAGTTGACGCGGGCTTTCGAAACGGTTCAGATCACCAACCTCGGTGGCGAATGTTACCGCGACAATCAGATTGATCCCACGCAACGCCTGCAGCGCCCGCACGAGCGGCTCCAGAGATCAGGCCGGGACGAACTCTTCGATCGTGCGTTCCAGACGTTCGACCCGCTTTTTGGCGATGCGAACCGCCTCGATCATTTCCTGGAGTGCGATCTGATGCGCGGGGTGATAGAACTGCTGCTCCTGAAGCCAGCGTAGATAGCGCATCGTCCAGCCCTTCTTGCGGGGATCCGTGCGTCCGTGCTTGAGCATGAAGGCACTCACCCGTTGGCGGCGGACCCGCATCGTCTCAACTGCCGCCGCTCGGGCGCATCGCTTCATGGCTCTGATCGGGAACCCATACTGGCGTTAACTCGCCGGCGCGCAGCAGCCGGGCGAGAGAAACAGCGTCGCGGCGATTTGTCTTCACGCGATCGCCTGGCTTCCTCGGGATCAGAGATGGCGCAACCACAGTGCATTCGTGGCCGAGCGATCGGATCAGGCGATAAAGACCATAGCCCGTCGGCTCGGTTGGCGATCCGGTCAATGACCCGGCGCATGCTGGTCACCGACGCAACGACCTCACCGAAGAAGCGAACCTCTCCTTCCCGGCCTGCCTCCGCGATCGCGATGGCGTTTCTCAGCTTCCCGACGTCGATTCCGACAAATGCTTCCCTATAATCCGCCACGGCTCGTCCTCCTGTGATGAGGATCGGCTCGGACCGCCCGAGCAACCCTCGGACGTGCAGTGTAGGGCGAGCCACCTCATCGGCAGAGACGGACATACGGTCTTACGATCAATCCGGCGGAAAGCGATGGCGGCTATAAAGAGCGGACGGGTGGTCGGCATGCCGGTCGTCTACGCCTCGGCCGCTCAACTGTGTCCTTCGCCTGGTGATTCTTGATCTCCCCCATCACAGGGCTTGGCGAGTCTGGGCACATGGCTGCCTATGTAGACCTGTTAGAGGCCACCTGGAGCACTGTCGCTCGCCGCTGCGATGGTCAGCAGACTTTACCGACCTCAAACAACCTGGCGTAAGGTCCGCCTGCGAAGTGAAGCCGCAACTCATGAAAATTCGTTAGCGTATGGTCCAGCGATCGTGCTTCCTGGCGCTGAAGGATGGTGCGACCAGAAAGCTGAAACGCTGGGATCCGCAGGAAATCCCATATCGTTGCCAAGCAAGCGGCGGGTTCCCGAAGAAGACTCTCGTACTCGACTACAAGTATGTTGGTCAGCGAGAAGGAGTGCGCGACCCGGGCGTGGAAATCGTCGGCCGTCTTGAAGTAAGCTTCGCAAGCTGTGACTGACAATCTGACGCGCGGGGGCGGCGCGTCATCGTTGTCACAACGGTATTTCAGCCATTCACGGGTTTGCCTTGCCTGCACCAAGGATCGTAGCGATTCCAAGATGTTTCTGCGAACGAGGATGACCTTGAGGCCTGGCCAACGGGTCAGGCCGGCAAAGAAGCCCGGACGGTCGTGAAACTGAGGTTCGTTGATCTTGCAGCCGACGCGCGTCACTTGCTTGTCGCTCCGCATGGGATAGCGGAGGTACGCAAGTTCTAGAAGCTCGTGATCGCTGTGCAGTAGACGATCCCTATCGGGCCAATTCTTATCATATGGATTCAGCAGTTCGCCGTTGCTCAGCACGTTCGGATGCTCGTTTAGCAATTCTTCTAAATAGTGCGTACCGGTCCTTGGCATGCCAAGAATTACAAACGGCTCAGGCGACAGAGTGGGGTGGTTCACTGCATGTTCCTTAGGTGACATAGTCAAGAGGCTTGAGGGAAGGTGACTCGACGGCGTAAACTCCGGCCAATCATTTGGAAGACATTACATAAAGCTGACAAATTGACTGGATAACATAAGGACCTCGCGACACGCTGACTTTCAGGTTGGCGATGTTGTGCTTTAGCTGGAACTCGGAGAGCCTCTGCATCGCGACCAGCATGGCTGGCTCTTTCCAGCTCGCAGGGAGGACACCCATCATGCAAGAGACACAATTGCATCTGGCCGGACCGAAGACAGTACCGCATTGACAATCGACTCGACGCCAGGACGAGACCAGTCTCGCGGGTCTACCGACCAGTGCAACGCACCCAGTCCAGCTTTGGCCGATGTGGCGAGCACTTCGTCAGTCCAAATGCTATACGGCGCCCGGATGTGCCGTATAGAGGTCTGGTCCTGATCACCCTGTTCGCCTCAAGTATTTCACGCTGTGCTTCGCAGGGCCCGGCATCTAGATAGGTCAGGATGCGTCATCGTGTGGTTAGCGACTTCGTGCCCTTCTGCAATCATTCGTCGAATTAGCTTCGGCTGGTCCGCAGCGTACGTGCCGATGACGAAGAAAGTCGCCGGCACCTTGTTCCGCCAACACATCCAGAACGTCCGTCGTGCAAAGCGGATTGGGACCGTCATCAAACGTCAAATAAAGGCTGTGAGATCCGGTGGCGTCAGCGTAATCGTTGCACAGTCCGGATAAGAAGTCGGGGTGTCTCACAGCTCTGGCCCGTTCCGATCAATGATCGTACCGGTCGGCCAATCGGCCATCGACCGTCCAATCGGCAAAACTACGACGACGACATCCTCGATGCGCGTAGGCGGCTTGTCGAGACGCGCATCCGGAAGAGTGGACCGCACGCGAACCCCCGATACCATCGTCGCCAGACCGTGTCGGCCTAACCTTGAAATATGTTTCTGCAGCGCGTGCCGAACCGTGCCGAAGGCGAATGGAATCCCAAGCTCGTGCAGCACTGGATGCATGACGCGGAGTGAATGGCCGATTCCAATTCCCTCAAGATCCGGACGCACCCCGTACAAGCCTAGCTCGGCCACTAGCACGTCGACCGCGCCAACCTTGATGAAACGGCGCAGTAGTCCCAAATGAGCCGCCACACCTCGCGAGTCATAGCCTATTGCACGGAGTTCAGGCCTCGCGCCGGCCCAACTTCGACTTCCTTCGAATGGTTTTCCATTAAACGCCCCTGTCGGTCCATAGGCCGCTCGAAAGAACTCGGCGAGTTCGACATGATCTTCGAGTTGCAACTCACTTTCCCAGCGCAGCGTCCACTGCACCTGAGCGCGCGTCGAGAGCCTTCCCGTGGAGCTGGATACGGCAATGTTCATGGGCACCTTGACCTCGGAGCGATGTGTTGCAAGCGAGTAGGTCGGTTTCTATGGCTGTCCCTGAAACGAGGTCTTTGTCCTATGCGCCATTCCTGACAATTAGTACAATTGATTGTTTCGATATAACACATCCACGCTATGGATCGATCCACATCATGCGCTTCAAAGGCCATCGTTGTGGCACCAGTATTCACTTGATTTAGCGGCCTATGGGCGCGACTGTCGCCCCGGCTAGGCGCCATTTCCACAACGAACTATCGCAATGAGCGGCCGCGAACTTGTAGTACCGCCCGCACAGGGGCTGGCTGCCCGCAATTCGCGAGGCTGCACGTTCACCTCTCACTTGTTTAGCAAAAGCTGGTTCAACCGAACCTAATCCGATCGCCTATTCAGGATCAGCCTTTCCGATTTTATCAGAATCGTGCGTTTTCGGACATTCTTGGTGTCTCGTGCGGAAAGCTCCGCCCGTCAGCTTGGATCTGCTGCCACTCACCGATGAGCCGGTGAGCTTCTCCGGCGCGGTGCAGTTTTCTTAATCTCCCGGAATTGCTCATGTCGAGCGCGCATCCTAGAGCGACACGGTTCGACGGGACGAGGGTGTGCGTAGGCTGCCGCACGAAGATCGTGGTCGAGTAGCTCGGCCAATCGGCTTTGCCCTCACAGATCCGGGCGGGCGGCTTTCCCGCACCCGGCTCTTCCCGAGAGTAACCGGCGTCATATCCGCGCCTGCGCCTATGTGCGAGTATAGCG
>NZ_JACMYO010000211.1 GCF_020889685.1 Bradyrhizobium oropedii | reverse complement strand
CGCGCGCGCCGACGCCGGCGCGATGGCCATCGCAATCGACCTCGATCAGCACGGGAACGCGGTCGTTTGTTGCGCGGGCCATCGCGGTGACCGCCGCCGCCTGCTCAGGGCTGTCGAGCACCACGGAGAGGTCGACGCCCTGTCGCCGCAGCGCAGCGACGCGATCGAGCTTCTGCGGCGCGATACCGACGGCATAGAGGATGTCCTTGACGCCTGCCGCGGCAAACACCTCCGCTTCCTGCAGCGTGGAAACCGCGGCCGGGCCGCCTGGGCCGTCCATCACGGCGCGTGCCGCCGGAATTGATTTCGCGGTCTTCAGATGCGGGCGCAGCGGCACGCCGAGCCGCGCCAGCCGCGTCTTCAGGCGCGCGATGTTGTGCAGCATCCGGTCTTCGTCGAGCACGAGGCAGGGCGTCTCGATCCCGGCGAGGGGATGCGTTGTTGTCGGAACGGGGGCTGATGACATGCGGCGAGGCTAACGTTTTCCATGATAAGCGCAATTTACCGAAGATCACTCTTATATTAAGTCTGGGCTTAATGATCTCGACTGACGACATCCGCTTCTTCTTGGCCATCGCTGCGGCCCGCTCGCTGGCGGCTGCGGCGCGAGCGCTCGACGTGACGCCATCGGCGGTCTCGCAGCGGCTGCAGAGCCTCGAGCAGCGGCTGGGCGTTCAGCTGGTCGGCCGTTCGGCCCGGCGGCTGACGCTGACCGATGAGGGCGAGCTGCTGGTGCTGCGCGGCAGCGCATTGCTCGACGATGCGACGGAGCTGACGGAAGCGCTGCAGGCGCGTCGCGGCACCATCTCGGGCCATCTGAAGATTCGTGCGCCGCTCGGCTTCGGGCGCCGTTACGTCGCTCCGGTCGTTGCGACCTTTCAATCCCGGCACCCCGACGTGTCCGTCGAGCTCGAGCTGTCCGATCGGCCGGGGCGCGCCGCTGTCGGTGCGTGGGACGTCATGATCCACATCGGCGCCCTGCAAGATTCCACGCTTCGCTTGCTGCGCCTCGCGCCGAACGAGCGCATCCTCTGCGCCTCGCCGTCCTATCTGAAGCGCCGCGGCACGCCGTCGCGTCCGCAGGATTTGCGCGGGCATCAATGCATCGCGCTGCGCGAGAACGAGGAGGACGTGACGCTCTGGCGGTTCACCCGCAAGCGCGCCGGGTCGGAGCCCGATGTCGTCAGGATCGAGCCGATGCTGTCGAGTAATGACGGCGAGGTCGTGAAGGCCTGGGCACTGGCAGACCACGGCCTGATCGTCAGGTCGGAGTGGGATGTCGCTGGCGATCTCGCCGGTGGCCGGCTGGTGCGCGTCCTGCCGAACCATCGCCTGCCGCCGGCCGATATCGTCGCGTTGCTCAATCCCGGCCGGGGTGGGCGGGCGAGGCGCACGCAGGCCTTCGTGGAGCACCTGCGCGCGGCCCT
This sequence comes from Bradyrhizobium oropedii, assembly GCF_020889685.1. Lineage (GTDB taxonomy): Bacteria > Pseudomonadota > Alphaproteobacteria > Rhizobiales > Xanthobacteraceae > Bradyrhizobium > Bradyrhizobium oropedii. Next base: position 11,836 of record NZ_JACMYO010000211.1, on the reverse strand, counting down.
CGCGCCGCCGCCATGGCGCAGCAGGCTGCGCTGACGGATGGTGCGATCGCTTACGCCGCGCCGGCCTGCTTGCTCAGATAGGTCTTTGCAAAGCCGAGATACCAGTCGAGGCACCCGGGATTGGCCATCGCGTCGCGGTTGATGACCTTTTCGATCGCATGGCCGAGCAACAGCTTCTTGACCGGAAGCTCCTGCTTCTTGCCGGACAGCGTACGCGGAATTTCCGCCACGACGAAGATGTCGTTGGGCAGGAAGCGGCGCGACAGCCCGGCCTCGACCGCCTTGTTGATCTTCGCCTTCATCGCGGCATCGAGGGTGATGCCCTCGCGCAGCACCACGAACAGCGGCATGTAGCTGTCGCGGCCGAGATATTCGAGGTCGACGACCAGCGAATCCAGCACCTCCGGCAGCGCCTCGATCGCCGAATAGAGCTCGCTGGTGCCCATCCGCAGGCCGTGGCGGTTGATGGTGGCGTCGCTGCGGCCGTAGATCACGCAGGAGCCGTCGGGGTTGATCTTGAGCCAGTCGCCGTGCCGCCACACCGGGCCGCGGCCGGAGCCGTCGAAATTGTCGGGGTAGGTTTCGAAATAGCTCGACAAATAGCGCGCATTGCCGGGATCGTTCCAGAAGCGCAGCGGCATCGACGGTAGCGGCTCGGTGCAGACCAGCTCGCCGACCTCGTCGATCACCGCGCGGCCCTGCTCGTCGAACGCTTCCACCGCGCAGCCGAGCAGGCGGCATTGCATGATGCCCGGCGTCTGCGGCAGTTCGCGATTGCCGCCGATGAAGGCGCCGGCGAAATCGGTGCCGCCGGAAATATTGGCCCACCACATCTCGGCCTGCGCCGCGTTGCCGTTGCGTTTCGACAGCGCGGCAAAGCGCTCGTTGAACCAGGCTTGCGTGTCGGCTGAGAGCGGCGAGCCGGTCGAGCCGAGCGTGCGCAGCGCCGAAAGATCGCCGACGGCGGCGAGATCGATCTCCGCCTTGGTGCAATTGGCGAAGAACGCCGCGCCGGCGCCGAAGAAGGTCGCCTTGGCGTCGGCGACGAAGCGCCACAGCGTGGTCCAGTCCGGCTTGTCCTTGGTGCCGCCGGGACTGCCGTCGAAGATGCAGCAGGTGGTGCCGTTGAGCAGGCCATTGGCCTGGCAATTCCACATGATCCAGCCGGTCGACGAGTACCAATGGAAGCGTTCGCCGAACGAATTCGGTTGATAGCTGCAACCGATGTCGTTGTGCAGCGTCGAGAGCGGCAGCGCCACCACGATCACGCCGCCATGGCTGTGCAGGATCGGCTTCGGCAGTCCCGTGGTGCCCGAGGAATAGACGATCCAGAGCGGGTGATCGAACGGCAGCCATTCCGGCTCGAAGGCGTCGATCTCGGCGCCCTGGCCGGCGAGGATGGACGACAGCCGTGTCTCGGGCGGCGCCGCATCGCTGTGCAGGATGACGTGCTGCACCGTCGGCAGCGCGCGCCGCAGCTCCTCGATCACGCTTTGCCGGTCATGGCGCCGGCCCGCATAGGTCACGGCGTCGCAGGCGATCAGCACCTTCGGCTCGATCTGCTTGAAGCGGTCGATCACCGCGGGAGCCGCCATGTCGGGCGCGCAGAGGCTCCAGATCGCACCGATACTGGCGGTCGCGAGAAACGCGATGATCGTCTCCGGAATGTTCGGCAGGTACGCCGCGACCCGATCGCCGGCGCGGACGCCCTTGGCCTTCAGATCCAGCGCAAGTGCCGCCGATTTGCGCTCCAGCTCCGGCCAGCTCGTCTCCGAAAGCTTGCCGTCCTCGCCGCTCGAGATCAGAGCCGGCAGACCGGCGGCATGCGCCGGCGCGACATGACGGAAGACCTGGCGGGCATAATTCACCGAAGCGCCCGGAAACCACACCGCGCCCGGCATCTTGCGCTCGGCCAGCACCGCCGAATGCGGCGTCGGCGAGCGCAGATCGAAATAATCCCAGACGCTCTGCCAGAAGGCGTCGATATCGGTGACCGACCAGCGCCGCATCGCCTCGAAATCCGCAAACTCGAGGCCGCGCGTCTGCTGCAGCCATTGCCGGTAAAGGGCCATTTGCGGAACGTAAGGTGCTGTCATGGGCGGTTTCCGACGTTTCTTGTGCTGTGGCATGCGCGATCCGGCATGCCGGCGTGTCTTAACATAGTGACGCGAGCACGGCGAACGCAGTCGAGCAGCAAGCTGCGTCGTATTCTTACCGCCGCCACGGCGTGCTATTCCATCTATAGAGGCTGATTCCATGCGTATTCGATAAGCGAGCTGCCATGTCGGTCGGCGAACTCTTCATCCTCGGTTTCCACGGCAAGGTCATTCCGCCCTGGCTCACGGAGTTTGCCGCGCAATTCGGGCTCGGCGGCGTGATCCTGTTCGACTATTCCCGCCAGACTAGGCAGTACGACAACAACATCGCGTCGCCCGCGCAGGTGCAGTCGCTGTGCGCCGAGATCGCGGCGCTGCCGTCGCAGCCGCTGGTCTTCATCGACCAGGAGGGCGGTCTGGTGCGCCGGCTCAAGGATAGACTGGGCTTTCGGCCGCTGCCGAGCGCGAAGGATTTCAACCGGCTTACACTGGCGGAAAAGCAGACGATCCTAGCTGCGTGCTATGCCGAGCTGCGCCGGCTCGGCATCCGGTACAATTTCGCGCCCGTCATCGACGTCGATGACAACCCCGACAATCCCAACATCGGCAAGATCAAGCGGTCCTATTCGTCCGACATCGGTGAGGTCGAGGCCAATGCCCGTCTGGTTGACGCTGCGGCGCGGCAGGCCGGCGTGGGCCTTTGCCTGAAGCATTATCCGGGCATCGGCGGCGCGGGCGTCGATTCACACCTGGAGTTCATGGAGATTTCCGCCGCGCTGCGGCCGGAGCAGGAAGAGCTGTTCACCACGCTGGCCCCATGCATCTTCGGCGATGCGGTGCTGGTCAGCCACGCCATTGTCCGCCAATGGGACGCGCGGCATCCGATGACCCTGTCGCCGGCAGGAATCGGCCGGCTTCGCCGCCGCCTGCCCGAGACGTTGCTGATCACCGACGACATGCAGATGCAGGGGTTGCAGAAAGCGCTCGGCACGAGCGCGGCCAGCCTGCAATCGATCGCTGCCGGCATGGACATGGTCTGCATCGGCAACAATTTGCTCGACCAGGAGCAGGCGATGGCCGGCATCGCCGCGGCTGTCGCGGGTGCAGTGCAGGACGGATCGCTGGATCGGGCCGCGGTGCAGCGCTCCATTGCGCGGGTGCAAAAGCGCAAGGCACTGCTCGCCTGATTGCGTTGAACCAATTTTTGCGCCGGCCGACCACAAGGGGCGGAACCAAATTTCATTACCGCGATTTAACAATGACGCTCATCGGGGCTAACAACCATGAAGATGCTCAAGCGTCTCTTCCGATTGACCTGGCTACGCCGCGACGCCCGCAGCTCGGCCGATGTCCCGCCTGCCTCCATCGATCCCGACGAATTCAGCCGCCTGCTTTGCAGCGGGCGCGCCGAGGATTTGCGGATACTGGCAAAGCGGCTGAGCCAACGCTCGCGGGCCCACGCCTAGGCAGTGCATCGGAGCGAGTGTGAGCCGGTTCTGATTGAACCAGAACCGGCAAGTCCGCCGCGCGGCCGCGGCTTCAATTCCGATCTCGACGCGATCCGCTACTGCTTTGCCTTGTCGTGTTTACCGATCCCGACCGCCTTGTAGTCATAGGTTGGGTAGAACTCGGTGTGGTAGGCGCCCCAGGCGCTGCTCTCGATGACACGGTTGACCTCGCGGAGCCGCGATGCCGGCAGCCGCAACGTCACCGCCTGACCGATCCCCATCATCACGTACCAGCTGACGACCTCGACACCTTCGGGCGGAAATGCCTTGTAGAAGCCCTGCCGCTCAAGCTGCGCGTTGAGTTCGCTGAGTGGGCGCGATTGATCATGCTTGAGGAAGATCGTGATCATGATCTCGTTGTCGGATGTCGGCGTTGCATCGCCGGCCGCCGCGGTCTGGGCCTGTGCGCCCGCGCTGAACAGCAGTGCTGCCGCGAGCGCCGCAATCATCATCCAGGATCCGTGTCGCCCGTTCCGCTCTCGCTTCATTGTCGCGCCCTTTTGTTGTTGATCGAGAGGCGGCGATCATCGCGGCGAGCGCCGGGGCTGTAAATCGACATTCGCCTGGCTTGATCCAGGTCCGATGCCGGTGGGCCGATGTGAACCGTCTCATACGCGCGGGCTCCAGCGCGCGGTATGCCGATGCCATCCCGATGCCCAGGGGGATGATCGATGACGACCCGGCGAATGGCGTATTGGTGGTTCAGGTTCGTTCTTTCGGGGCGGTTCCTGGAGAAGTTCCTGCGGCTGCGGCGCCCTTGATGTCCAAGGCGCTGTGCGGATCCCGGCGCTTTGCAACCTGAAACCCGGGAGTGTGGGACGCGCCCGGGAGAGCCCGGGTTGGTAAATTCCCACCTGCGATTGCCGCCGGGATGAAATGACCGGCCATCCCGTAAGAATACTGTAATTCGACTCAAATATGCGAGATTCGTTGCCAAATCAGCGGTAATCTGCGCCTGCTTGGCAGGTCGGGGCCCGAGGTCACAGTTGCGTCACCCGTAGTTTTACGGAGTCCCTTGTTAACGCGGCCACAAGTTCACCTTTGGTAAACCATACTTATGACGCAACACGACAACCGTGCCGAGGCCCGCCTTCCCACATGGATGGGTGGAACCGCGACGCTCGAAACGCAGCCGCTTGAGCTTCAGGGCGCCGCTCCGCCGCGACCCCAGGTGACCGCGGACACCGGCGCCGCGATCGTCCGCCAGTTCAACGGGCCGGTGACGGCGTTGTTGCTCTATATGAACGAGCTCAAGCAGCACAGTCAGCAGTTCGCGCACGCGCCCGGCAACGGGGTCTATCTGCGGCAGGTGATCGAGAACGCGCTCGAGCAGACCGAGCGGGTGTCCGCGATGCTCAAGCAGATTTCCGATATCTATCCGAACGCGCTTCCGACCACCGATCTCAAGCCACCGGGCGACGACAAGCCGGCGGGCGCGCGATCGCCTGACGTCATGTTCGCGCCGGAAGCCGGCCGCAAGCCGTTGACCAGGCGTGAGCGTGAGGTGCTCAGCCTGATCAGCGACGGCTATTCCAACAAGCAGGGCGCGCTGCAGATGAACATCAGCCCGCGCACGTTCGAGAGTCATCGCGCCGAGGCCATGCGCAAGCTCGGTGCGCGCAACACCGCCGACCTCGTCCGCAAGGCCTTGTTGCATTCCGCCTGAGCGGTGATCCCGGTTCGCCAGAATCCGATTCGTCAGAATCCGGTTCGTCAGAGCTGATTGTCAGAAATCGTCTTCCGCGGCGAAGCACAGGCGCGGCGCGGGCCGCTTGGCCGGCGCAGCTGTCTTCGGCTCGTCCGGAACGATCGTGACCACCCATGCCGCCGTCGCACCGGACCTGCTTTCGACGATCGCACGCACGCGTCCCGTGACGGTCGCACCGGCGGACCGGATGGTGGCGGGGCGGCCGTTGAACTGGGCCATACGGAAGCGCCGAGCCTCCTTCCGGTCGGTCGTCTGATACGTGAACATCGGCTCCCCCGTGCGTCGATCCGACTCTGGGGATTCAGCGTTATCCGACGGTGAAGATCGCACGCCGTAGAAGTACGGCTTGCGCAACGGTTCGAGCGTTTTCGAGCGAAGCGGGTACCGGTTTGCGTGAAGAAAATCCGTCAAAATCAGTAAAAGTCTAACCGCCGGCTTCCTGGCAACTCAGCAGCCCCGCGTACTGCGCCTTCACCGCGGCGTAGCATTCGCACGCGGTCCGGATCAGTCCATCCGCGTTGGTGATCTCGATGTGCCCGCGGCTGTAGTGGATGAAATTGGCCTGTTGCAAGGTATGCGCGACCAGCGACACGCTGTTGCGGCGTGCGCCGATCATCTGCGCCATCGCTTCCTGCGTCAGGACGATCTTGTTGCTGCCGGAGAGGTCGCGTGTGTGCAGCAGGCAACGCGCCAGCCGCGACTCCACGGTGTGCGCGGCGTTGCAGCCGGCAGTCTGCTGGATCTGGGCATAGACGGCGAGCCCATGCCGGATCAATGTCGCGCGCAGCGTCGGGCTTTGGCCCGCAGCCGCCCGCAACGGCTCGAGCTCAACCGTCGAGGCGAGGCCGGGCACCAGCACAGTGGCGTTGTTCAAGACGGGCCCTTCGACGAGCGGGGCGAATGCGCCGTAGATGCTGTCGTGGCCGACCATCGCGACCTGCACGCGCTCGCCTCTTGCGAGCTTGACCACCAGCGAGATCACGCCCTTGTGCGGCATGTATGTCCGCTTGAGCATCTCGTCGGACTCGGTCAGGACCGAATCGGCCGCGAGGTCGACCGTCCGCAGATGCGGCCGGATCAGTTCGAAATCACTCTCCGACAGCGACGACAGGAATCCGTTCGGTGATCGCGGAACTGTATCCAAAGCAACCTCCTGCCTGCCGGCAAAGCTTGTCTCTGGGCTTCAGCGCTGACGCGTGCAGCGGGACGTCCTTGCAACTTATTCTGGCATGTCTGGGTTCCAATGGAAACATATCTTGGTTCCATTAGGAATACGCCTATCGCCGGCGTGATCACGTTTGTGTTGCCAGGCCGGTCAATTTGCACAGGCGCGGCGCGCGCCCGTTAATCTTCCGGCCCGATCAATTGTTCGGCGTGCGTCTTGACCGTCGCATAGCATTCACACGCCGCCTTCCGCAGGCCGTCGATATCGGTGATTTCGATCTGGCCGCGGCTGTAACGCAGGATGCCGGCCTGCTGAAACCCATGCGCGACGATCGACACCGCGTTGCGCCGGACGCCGATCATCTGCGCCAGCATCTCCTGGGTCAGCGGCAAGGCCTCGCTGCCGCACAGATCGCGCGCGCGCAGCAGCCATCGTGACAGCCGTGCCTCCACCGGATGGGAAACGTTGCAGGCGACGGATTGTTGCGTCTGCGCCATCAACGCCTGCTCGTAGAGCGCAACCAGGGTCCGGAAATCTGCGCTGCGATTTGCGGTCTCGCGGAAATCTTCCGCCCGCAGCATCGAAGCCGTGCCCGGGACCACCACGATCGCGTCGGCAAGCGGCGGCCGCTCATGCTGGGCGGCGGAACCGCCCACGACGCCGTCGCGACCGACGGTTGCAATCTCGACAGATTGCCCGTCGGACAGATTGACCATCATCGAGACCACGCCGCTGTGCGGAAAATAAACCCGCTGCACCGGTGCGCCGGCATCGGCGAGCGCGGTTTCCTTGGTCAAGTCGACGGTTTCCAGATGGGGATGAAGTTGCGCGTACTCCGCGGAGGGAAGTGCTTGCAACAGACGATTGGGCGGGCGCGTTACCGCGGACATTGGAGCTCCTGCCGAGGGCGGGAGCACTACGGTCTCGCATCACCTACTCTTGGCGTGTGGACCGCGAACATAGCTTGCCTGTCCAATTGCACAAGGGTTGTAGTGCGAACCTTATACCCTCTAGGGGGCAGACGATCGGCATCGCATCGGCCTGCGCGGCGATCGCGGTCGATTCGAACGGCAGGCGCCGCGGACGATACGGTTGCGGCATTGTCTCGCATTTGTTGATTTCCATTAACTCTAAACGATTCCCGACCACGTCTCGTCGTGACCGCTCTTTCGGTTTTCGAAGCACCCGGCCGGCAGCGCGAGGATGTGGCAAGTCTCGCAAATGCGAGGACAAATTCGCCGCCGCGACATTGCCCCGGCGGCGGACGCGCGCCGTTGCACCGAGCATCTGCATCGGCAGCCGTAGTGTTACCGGCGAAGCCGTTCTGGGTATTTGTACGGAGCAGCCCTTTAACGAACGGGTAGCGCGGACGGACCAGTGTGGCGTGGGTCGCCGTGCGAAATTTACGGCGTCGCGTCAATCGTGTTCATCCAGAAGGGTACCAGTATGTCCGGCATCGTCCTTTCGTCATCGGTCCGTCAGAACCTGCTTTCGCTGCAGTCGACGGCCGACCTGCTCGCCACCACGCAGAACCGCTTGTCCACCGGCAAGAAGGTCAACACCGCTCTCGATAACCCGACCAACTTCTTCACGGCGCAGTCGCTCGACAACCGCGCCAGCGACATCAACAACCTGCTGGATGGCATCGGCAATGGCGTGCAGGTGCTGCAGGCCGCCAACACCGGCATCACCTCGCTGCAGAAGCTCGTCGACAGCGCCAAGTCGGTCGCCAACCAGGCGCTGCAGGCCGCGGTCGGCTTTTCGCAGAAGTCACAGGTGACGACCGCCACGATCACCGGCGCCACCACCGACGATATCCGCGGCACCGCCACCTACAGCAACGCCACCCTCGCTGGAACGGTCGTCAACAACAATCTCTCGACGCCCGTGCCGGTCACGGCCGCCACCAAGCTCGTCACCGCGGCCAACTCTGATACCTTGGCGGCGACCCCGACCGGCACGATCAGCGTCAACGGCAAGTCGATCACGTTCTCGACCTCGCAGACCACTTCGACAACCGATTCGTCCGGCAACGTGACGCTGGGCACCGGCGCTGGCAGCAACCTGACGGTCGGCGACCTGCTCACCGCGATCGACGGCATCACCGGCGCGACCACGGCCTCCACCGTGTCGGCCGGCGCGCTCCAGATCAGCACCGGCATCAACCAGGATCTCAACATCTCCGGCTCGGGTCTGGCCGCTTTCGGCCTTACCGCCGGAACCAAGGCGCGCACCGTGGCAACGCCTTCGCCGCTCGATGGCTTGACGCTGACGATCGGCGCGACCGGCAACGGCACCGCCACCAACATCACGTTTGGTAGCGGCCCGGGCAAGGTGAAGTCGCTCAACGACCTGAACGCCGCACTTTCGGCCAACAACCTGCAGGCGTCGCTCAGCGCAGGCGGTGCGCTCACCATCAGCACCACCAACGATGCTGCCTCCTCGACGCTCGGCACGATCGGCGGCACGGCGGCCGGCGCCGGCAAGCTGTTCAACGGCCTGGCGGGCAGCGCCCCGGTGCAGGATCCGAACGGGCTGTCGAATCGCGCCAACCTGGTCAACCAGTACAACAACATCCTGGACCAGATCACCACGACCGCCCAGGACGCCTCGTACAACGGCATCAACCTGCTCAATGGCGATCAGCTCAAGCTGACCTTCAACGAGACGGGCTCCTCGACGCTGAAGATCCAGGGCGTGACCTTCGATGCCTCCGGTCTGAACCTCACCAAGCTGACCGCCGGCACGGACTTCATCGACAATGCTTCGGCCAACACCACGCTGAAGACGCTCAACAGCGCGAGCGGCCTGCTGCGCACCCAGGCTTCGACCCTCGGTTCGAACCTGTCGATCGTCCAGATCCGCCAGGACTTCTCGAAGAACCTGATCAACGTGTTGCAGACCGGCTCGTCCAACCTGACGCTGGCCGACACCAACGAGGAAGCGGCCAACAGCCAGGCGCTGTCGACCCGCCAGTCGATTGCGGTGTCCGCGCTGGCGCTGGCCAACCAGTCGCAGCAGAGCGTTCTGCAGCTGCTCCGCTAAGCGTAGCCGTGACAGACATCGAATATCGGGGCGGCGGAGGAAACTCCGCCGCCTTTGCTTTGCGTGCGCTTGACCGCTTCGCGGGATTCAACCCATGGGCGATCGCGTTCTGATGCAACCGGCGTCATGGTCGCGAATGTTTCGCCGGGCTTAACGGCCGCTCGGCCGCATTTGGTTCAAATTGCGATGACCGGTGGAACGGGCTCTTTCCCGTCCGGGTGGTAAGGGCCTGTCCTTGTGAGACTGATCGTGATGTCGTGATGCGTCGTCCTTGACGAGCTTCATCGTCCGTATTTGCACGGACGGCAAAATTAACGTCGCCGTGAAGCCGGCCAAGTTATCGATGCGAGGCGAGCGTTCCGTAGCACCTTGAGGGGACCTATCCATGGACGATCTGTTGCGCGAGTTCCTGACGGAGAGCAGCGAGAGCCTGGATACGGTCGACAACCAGCTGGTGCAGTTCGAGCAGGATCCGAACAACGCGAAGATCCTGGATAACATTTTCCGGCTTGTGCACACGATCAAGGGGACCTGCGGCTTCCTCGGGTTGCCGCGGCTCGAGGCCCTGGCGCATGCCGGCGAGACCCTGATGGGCAAATTCCGCGACGGCATGCCGGTGAAGGCGGAAGCCGTGACGCTGATCCTGTCCTCGATCGACCGCATCAAGGAGATCCTTGGCGGGCTCGAGGCCACCGAAGCCGAGCCTGAGGGCAACGACCGCGATCTGATCGATCAGCTGGAGGCGATGGTCGAGCGCGGCATGGCCGCGATGTCAGGCTCGACGCAGTCGATGCCGACGGCTGCCGAAGAAGACGTGCCTGTCGTCGAAGCGCCGTCGGTGCAGGCTGACATGAGCGAGGGCACGCTCGTGGTGCAGACGCTGGAGCGTCCGCTGCGTCCGGGCGAGGTCTCGCTCGACGAGCTCGAGCGCGCCTTCCGCGAGACCGAGACCGAAGTCACGGCGCCCGCGCCAACGCCGGTTCCTGCCGCGAAGCCGGTGGCCGCAGCGCCTGCTGCCGCTGAGCTGGCCGAAGCCGCGAAGAAGCCGGCCCGCAAGGCCGCCGCCGAGACCGATGTCCAGGAAGGCGACAAGATCGCCAACCAATCGATCCGGGTCAATGTCGACACCCTCGAACACCTGATGACCATGGTCTCCGAGCTGGTGCTGACCCGCAACCAGTTGCTCGAGATCTCAAGGCGCAACGAGGACACCGAGTTCAAGGTGCCGCTGCAGCGGCTCTCCAACGTCACCGCCGAGCTCCAGGAAGGCGTCATGAAGACGCGGATGCAGCCGATCGGCAATGCCTGGCAGAAGCTGCCGCGCATCGTCCGCGATCTCTCCGGCGAACTCGGCAAGCAGATCGAGCTGGAGATGCACGGCGCCGACACCGAGCTCGACCGCCAGGTGCTCGACCTGATCAAGGATCCGCTGACGCACATGGTGCGCAACTCCGCCGATCACGGCCTGGAGACCACCGCCGAGCGCCTTGCCGCCGGCAAGCCCGAGCAGGGCACCATTCGTTTGTCCGCCTATCACGAGGGCGGCCACATCATCATCTGCATCGCCGACAATGGCCGCGGGCTCAACACCGAGCGGATCAAGGCCAAGGCGCTCCAGAACGGTCTCGTCACCGAGGCTGAGCTGGAGAAGATGACCGAAGCCCAGATCCACAAGTTCATCTTCGCGCCGGGCTTCTCGACCGCGGCGCAAGTGACCTCGGTGTCCGGCCGCGGCGTCGGCATGGACGTGGTGCGCACCAATATCGACCAGATCGGCGGCACCATCGACATCAAGAGCGTGGCCGGCGAGGGCGCCTCCGTCACCATCAAGATCCCGCTGACCCTGGCCATCGTCTCCGCGCTGATCGTGGAAGCCGGCGGCGACCGTTTTGCGATTCCCCAGCTCTCCGTCGTCGAGCTGGTGCGGGCCCGCGCCAACTCCGAGCACCGCATCGAGCGGATCAAGGACACCGCGGTCTTGCGACTGCGCAACAAGCTGCTGCCGCTGATCCACCTCAAGAAGCTTCTGAAGATCGACGATGGCGCCACCACCACCGACGCCGAGAACGGCTTCATCGTGGTCACGCAAGTCGGCAGCCAGACCTTCGGCATCGTGGTCGACGGCGTGTTCCACACCGAGGAGATCGTGGTCAAGCCGATGTCCACGAAACTGCGGCACATCGACATGTTCTCCGGCAACACCATCCTGGGCGATGGCGCCGTCATCATGATCATCGACCCCAACGGCATCGCCAAGGCATTGGGCGCCTCCGGCTCCTCGGCCCATGACATGGCCGACGACAATGCGAGCGCG
>NZ_JACMYO010000210.1 GCF_020889685.1 Bradyrhizobium oropedii | reverse complement strand
CGTTCAGCCACCGCCCGGCGCTCGGCTCGGCGGCACGCGCGGCCGAGATCACCGGACATGGCAAGGCCGCGGCGAAGGTCGCGCGGCTCAACGAGCTGCGCCACTTCCTCGATCGCGCGGGCTACCTCAACGCCCGCCGCGAACGGATGCCGGGCGATGCCTCGACCCGCTCCTATGCGCGGCTGCGCAACGACGACGGCACCGTGATCCTGATGAACTCGCCGCGCCGTCCCGACGGCCCTGCAATCTACAACGGCAGGCCTTACAGCGCGGCGGTGCATCTCGCCGAAGACGTCAGGCCGTTCGTCGCGATCGGCAACGGCCTGCGCAAGCAGGGCTTCTCCGCGCCTGCGATCCGGCACAGCGACCTCGAATCCGGCTTCCTGATCACCGAGGACCTCGGCGCCGAAGGCGTGATCGAGGGCGATCCGCCGCAACCGATCGCCGAGCGCTATGAGGCCGCCGTCGACATGCTGGCGGCGCTGCATCGCGAGGCGCTGCCCGGCACGCTGCCGCTGACATCAGATGAGAGCTACGACATCCCGGTGTTCGACATCGATGCCTGGCTGATCGAGATCGGGCTGATGCTGGAATGGTACCTGCCCGACCGCGGCGTGCAGGTAAGCGAGGAGATGCGCGCCGAATTCCTCGGGATGTGGCGCGGCCTGCTGGAGAAGCCCGCCGCGGCGCCGCAGACCTGGGTGATCCGCGACTTCCATTCGCCGAACATCATCTGGCTTGCCGAGCGCACCGGCATCCTGCGCGTCGGCGTCATCGACTTCCAGGACGCAACGCTCGGCCCCGCGGCCTATGACGTGGTGTCGCTGCTGCAGGATGCGCGGATCGACGTGCCGGAGCAGCTCGAACTGGCGCTGCTGACCCGCTACATCAAGGCGCGGCGCGCCACCGACGACAACTTCGATCCGGCCGGCTTCGCCGAGCTCTATGCGATCATGTCGGCGCAGCGGAACACGCGCCTGCTCGGCACCTTTGCGCGGCTCAACCGCCGCGACGGCAAGCCGCATTATCTCAAGCATCATCCGCGGATCTGGACCTATCTCGAGCGGTCGCTGGCCCATCCGGCGCTGGCCAGCTTCCGCATCTGGTACACCGCCAACGTCCCTCCCCCGATACCGTAGTTTACGGGTTATTAGCCCTTTATTAGTCTTGGGTCCCCTAAGGTTGCATGGGCTGCACCTCATCCAGGGCGCGGTCCGATGGGGAGCGGGACCACACGATGGCGACGGAACGACGCAGGGGCGATCGTGTCACGTTTGAGCGCGGCATAGCCGCGCACATGATGGGCATTGACGGCACCTGGCGGCGCGACTGCACCATGGAAGACGTGTCGGAGACGGGCGCCAAGCTCTCCGTCGACGGCTCGGTCGAGGGCCTGAACCTGAAGGAGTTTTTTCTGCTGCTGTCGTCCACAGGATTGGCCTATCGCCGCTGCGAGCTGGCGTGGGTCAATGGCGACCAGATCGGCGTCAACTTCCTCAAACAAGGCGACAAGAAGAAGAAAACTGCCAGACGCGGTGCGCAGGCTGCCGACGTCTAGGCTAACGGTCGTCATTGCCGTCTTACGGCCGTCATGTCTCGTGACTATGGCGTCTGATTGATGTGCTTGCCGAATCGCCGTGATAGGATCGGCGCATGAGAGATGATGACCGAGAATATCCGGAAAATGCCCGTCACTCCCCATAAAGCCATGGTGCTCGCTGCGGGCCTCGGCGTGCGCATGCGCCCGCTGACCAACACGATGCCGAAGCCGCTGGTGAGCGTCGCCGGTCAGCCGTTGCTCGACCATGTGCTCGACAAGCTCGCCGGCGCCGGCGTCACCGAAGCCGTCGTCAACGTGCATTATCTGCCCGACCAGATCATCGAGCACGTCAAGACCCGCAGCCGCCCGCGCGTGATCATTTCCGACGAACGCGACCAGGTGCTCGGCACCGGCGGCGCTGTGGTGAAGGCGCTGCCGCTGCTCGGCGATGCGCCGTTCTATCATCTCAACGCCGACACGATGTGGATCGACGGCGTGCGCTCCAACCTCGCGCGGCTGGCGGAAGCCTTCGATCCGGCGCGGATGGATATCCTGCTGCTGATGGCGCCGACCGCCTCGAGCATCGGCTATAGCGGCCGCGGCGACTACTCGATGTTGCCGGATGGCGCGCTGCGCAAGCGACGTGAGCACCAGGTGGTGCCGTTCGTCTATGCCGGCGCTGCGATCATGTCGCCGGCGCTGTTCGCCGATGCTCCGGCCGGTGAATTCTCGCTGACCAAGATGTTCGATCGCGCCAACGAGCAGGAACGGCTGTTCGGCCTGCGCCTCGACGGCGTCTGGATGCATGTCGGAACCCCCGACGCGATCCAGGCCGCGGAAGAAGCCTTCCTCGAAAGCGTCGCGTAAACCGCGCCGCGTCAGCCTTCCACGTCAATGGCGAGCACCGCGAAGCTCGCAAGCCAATGTTCCCCCATATAGTCGCCGGCGATATGCGGCAGGCCGGCGTCGAGATGGCCTCGCGCAGCCTCCAGCAGGATCGGACGGCGCGCATCGGCCTCCGGCAGCGCGCCGGCCAGCGCGCGCCAGCACCATGCGCGGCTGAGATTGAGTCCATCGAGATGCGCAAGCTTACCGTCCGTGCGATCGGTGACAGTAGCCGGCCGGAACAAGGTCGCGGGCTCGTGTTGCGCAAGCCGCGGCAGGAAGCGATCGAACCAGGGCAGGAAGTCGATGGGTGACAGCAGCCGGCGCATGCACTCCGCTTCGATCAGCGCGGACGACTGGAAATCGTCGCCGCTCGGCTCGCCCCAGGCGGGGCAGTCCCGGTCGGCGCCGTACCAGCGCAACGCGGTCTCGCGCAGCAGCGCGCCGAACGCCGCATCCTGAGTCACTGCCGCGTAGTCGGCGGCCATGCGAAGCCCAAACGCGGTGTTGAAATGCGTGCCGACCCGCACCGGATAGGTGGCGAGCGGCAGGAAATCGCGAAAGCGCTGCGCGAAGATCTCGGCGAGCGGCGCGATCCGGTCGCGCCAACTGACCTCGTCGAGCAGCGCGAGCTCCGCCGCGAGCTTCAACAGCCAACCCCAGCCGTAAGGCCGCTTGAAGCCGCGCGCCGTCGGGGCCGCGAGATAGGCGCATTCGGTCGCGATCTTCTCCGCAACGAACTGCGCGTCGAACAGCGCGCGGATATCGCCTGCCGCTTCGGATGCCGGATAGCGGCGCAGCAGCCGGGCGAGCATCCAGTAGCTGTGGACGCAGGAGTGCCAGTCGTAGCTGCCGAAGAACACCGGATGCAGCTCGCGCGGCGTGCGCGCATCCTGCGGCCCCGCCAGCACGTGATCCGGCTTGTTCGGATATTCGCGGCCGACATGGCCCAGCGCGATGCGGGCGAAACGGACGGCGAGGTCTTCGGTCAGGATGGTCTCGCTCATGGTGAGGCTTTTTCCTTTCGCGCACGCCGAACCAGTATCTCGATCAGGCGCGGCGTCATATAAATGGGAAACTGTGTGGCCGCGAAGAACAGCGCCGTCATCGGCGACACTGCCGCGCCCATCGCCGACCAGACCAGTCCGACATTGCGATTGCCGAGGATGAGCCCCGTGGTCAGCCGTTCGGCGAGCGGGCCCGGCGTGAGCAGCGCGCCAAGTCCTTGCAGAACGAGATTGCAGGCGAAGGCGAGGCCGACACAGGTCGCCGCGGCGATCGGCTGCGTCTCGATCTGCGTACGCACCCCGGCCATGGTGGCAATGGCAAACACCAGTAGCGAGGCGAGCACGAGAGCATCGATGGTGCGCGAATACTGCACCAATTGTGCAGCGGCCTGACGGCGCAGCAGCAAGGCCAGCGCGCCGGCGCCGCCAACCAGCAGCGCGAGCCGCGTCGCGAGCGCCAGCGGATCGAGCGCGAGATCGGCAAATCCTGCTGCGATCAGCGGCACGGTGACCGGCGCCAGCGCCATCGACAGCAGCGTCACGGCAAGCGGAATGGTGGCGTCGAAGCCGAGCATGCGTGCGACCGCCGCCGTGCCGCTCGACGGCGGCGCGCAGACCGACAGCACCAGCGCGACGACGAGTTCGGTGCGAAATCCGGCGCCTCGCGCTGCGAAGCCGACCGCAAGCGGACAGGCTAGCATCGCGAGCACAGGCAACAGCAGCCAGACCAGCGGCCGCCGCAACGCGCGCCGGAACGCCGCGCCGTCGATCTGGAGAAAGGTGCCGAGCACCAGAACGAAGATCGCCGCCGCCATCAGCGGGCGCACGGCGTCCGCCAGGGCAGGGATAGCCAGCCCGGCCAGCACGCCGATGATCAGCAATGTCGGCCCGCTCGGCACCAGCCTCGCCAATCGCGTCAGATCTTTTGGTCTCGTCATCATCGCCTGCCGGCCAGCATAGGCCCGGGCAGATCATTGTTGAAATCGATTATTTCTATATGCACTATTGCTGTTATGAATTTATCCGCCGTCGATCTCAATCTGCTGGTCGCCTTCGAGGCGCTGATGGAGGAGCGCCACGTTACCCGCGCGGCCGAACGTATCGGGCTCGCCCAGCCGTCGATGAGCAGCGCGCTGCGAAGGTTGCGCGCGCTGTTTGCGGACGAACTGTTCCTGCGCGCCGGCGCGGGCATGCAGCCGACCGAAAAGGCGCTGGCACTGGCCGGGCCGATCGGCGAGGCGTTGCGGCACATCAGGGGCGCGCTGGCGCCCGATCAGGGCTTCGATCCGTCGACGGCGCGACGGCGCATCACCATCGCCGCGACCGACTATGGCGATCTCGTTCTGGTGCCGGAACTGACCCGCTTGTTGCGCATGGAAGCACCGAACATCGACCTCGCGGTGCGTCCGTTAACGGACGCGACGGCGGCGCTGGCGAAACTGGAGCGCGGCGAACTCGATGCGCTGATCGGCGGCCACCTGCCGGAGACGCCGCGCTGTGTCCGGCACCGGCTGTTCGAGGAACGCTTCGTCTGCATCCGCGACGCCGCGCGCGCAAATCAATCGGACCATCTGAGCCTGGAAGACTATGCGGCCGTGCCGCACGCGCTGTTCTCGGCGGCCGGCGGCGATGGTCTGCCGAGCGTGATCGACGCGCTGCTGGCGCGCCATCGGCTGAAGCGACGGGTGGCCGTGACGCTGGCGCATGTGGTGGCCGTTCCCTTCGCCGTCACAGGCACCGATCTCGTCGCCACGATGGCCGAGCGCGTCGCCCGCCGCTTCACGCATCTCGCCGAAATTGCCGTGGTCGTGCCGCCGCTCGACATCCCCGCCTTCGCGATTGACCTGATCCATCTCAGCCGCGCGGCTGAAGATCCGGCGCTGCGCTGGTTCCTGGATGCCGTCGATCGCTGCGCCGTCCGATTGCGATAATCAGCTGACACGGTTGAGCGTGAGGGGTGGCTAACGATGGCCGCCGCTCCCTATATTGGCGCCTGATCGAATCAGGCAGCCCATGCGCGTTTTCAGCGTTCCCGTTTCTGCGCCGTTCCTACGTACCGTCATCGCGGCGCTGGTCGACGGCCGGCTGGTCGCGGGATTCGAGGCGCGCAACGATCCCGCCAAGCTCGCCAATGCCACGCTCTATCTGCCGACCCGCCGCGCCGGACGGCTGGCGCGTGAAATCTTCCTCGATGTGCTCGATTCCGACGCCGCGGTGCTGCCGCGCATCGTCGCGCTCGGCGAGATCGACGAGGACGAGCTTGCCTTCGCGGACCAGGGCGACGACGTCGGCGGCGCCGCGCCGCTGGAGATCCCGCCCCGGCTCGGCGAGCTCGAGCGCCGGCTGACCCTGGCGCATCTGGTCGCGGCCTGGGCGAAGACGCCGGTGTCGGCGCCGCTGGTGGTCGGCGGCCCGGCCTCGACGTTGCAGCTCGCCGGCGACCTGGCGCGGCTGATGGACGACATGGTGACGCGCGGCGTCGACTGGCGCGCGCTCGATCGCCTGGTGCCGGATCAGCTCGACAAATACTGGCAGCACTCGCTCGACTTCCTGCGCATCGCGCGCGACGCCTGGCCGAACTACCTCAAGGAGATCGGCCGGATCGAACCTGCGGCGCGCCGCGATCTGCTGATCGAGGCCGAAGCGGCACGACTGACCGCGCATCACGCGGGCCCGGTGATCGCCGCCGGTTCGACCGGCTCGATGCCGGCGACGGCAAAATTCCTCCACGCGGTGGCGAAGCTTCCGAACGGCGCCGTGGTGCTGCCCGGGCTCGACGTCGACCTGGACGAGGACAGCTGGGACACAATCGGCGGCGAGCGCGGCGACGACGGCAGATTCAAGACGCCGCCCTCGTCGAACCATCCGCAGTTCGCGATGCACGCGCTGCTCGATCGCTTCGGCATCAAGCGCCGCGATGTCGAGAGCCTTGCTCAGCCGGCGCCGCTCGGCCGCGAGGTGCTGGTGTCGGAGACGATGCGTCCCTCGACAGCCACGGCACAATGGCACGACCGGCTGGAGCGGCCGGAGATCGTGGCGCGGATTTCCGCCGGGATGACCAACCTCACCGTGGTCGAGGCGCCCAATCCGGAGATGGAGGCGCTCGCGATCGCGGTCGCGATGCGCGAGGCGCGGCATCTCGGCAAATCGGCCGCGCTGGTGACGCCGGATCGCGCGCTGGCACGCCGCGTGATGGCGTCGCTGACGCGCTGGAATCTGGAATTCGACGATTCCGGCGGCGATGCGCTGATCGAAACGCCGGCCGGCGTGTTCGCCCGCCTCACCGCGGAGGCCGCAGCCAACGGGCTGGAGCCGCCGACATTGCTCGCGCTGCTCAAGCATCCACTGTTCCGGCTCGGCGGCGCGCATGGCGCGCTGAAGCGCGCGATCGAGGTGCTGGAGATCGCGCTGCTGCGCGGCACCCGGCCGCAACCCGGGACCGGTGGCCTCGCGCGCGACTTCGCCCGCTTCCGCGCCGAGCTCGTCAAGCTGCACGGCGGCGAGACCTCGTCGCTGCACGCGATGGAGCCGCGCGCCCGGCTGCGCGACAACGATCTCAACCAGGCGCAGGATCTGATCGCCAGATTGCAGGCGGCGCTGGCGCCGCTCGAAGGCATGGCGTCGTCAAAGCCGTATGATTTCGCCGAACTGGCAGCGCGCCACCGCGAGGCGCTGATCGCGCTGTCGGCCGACCAGAACGGCGTTGCTGTCGTGTTCGAGGAACGCGCCGGCGCGTCGCTGGCGGCCGCGTTCGACGAGCTGCTTGCCAAGCAGCAGCCGAGCGGGCTGATGACGCCGCTGTCAGATTATCCCGAGGTGTTCCAGACCGCATTCGCCGACCGCATGGTGCGGCGGCCGGAATCGGCGCGGGCGCAGCTCAACATCTTCGGCCAGCTCGAAGCCCGTCTCACCGAATCCGATCGAATCATCCTCGGCGGCCTGGTCGAGGGCGTCTGGCCGCCGGCGCCGCGGATCGATCCGTGGTTGAGCCGGCCGATGCGGCATGAGCTCGGGCTCGATCTCCCCGAGCGGCGCATCGGCTTGTCTGCGCACGACTTTGCGCAGCTGCTTGGCCATGACGAGGTGATCCTCACCCATGCGGCGAAGGTCGGCGGTGCGCCGGCGGTCGCCTCGCGCTTCCTGCACCGGCTCGAAGCGGTTGCGGGCGAAGCGCGCTGGAAGGCCGCGACCTCGGCCGGCGAAACCTACGTGCAATATGCCGCCGAGCTCGACCGGCCCGCCAAGGTCGAGCCGATCCCGCAGCCGGAGCCGCGGCCACCGCGCGAGGCGCGGCCGCTGAAGATGTCCGTCACCGCGATCGAGGACTGGCTGCGCGATCCCTACACGATCTATGCGCGCTACATCCTGAAGCTCGATCCGCTCGATCCCGTCGACATGCCGTTGTCGGCGGCCGATCGCGGCTCGGCAATCCACGAATCGCTCGGCGAGTTCACGCAAACCTATGCAGACGCGCTGCCCGACGACATCAAGAGCGCGCTGCGCGACATCGGGGCCAAGCATTTCGCGCCACTGATGGAGCGGCCGGAGGCGCGCGCACTGTGGTGGCCGCGCTTCCAGCGCATCGCGGCATGGTTTGCCGAATGGGAGCAGGCCCGGCGGGGCAGTATCGCCGCAATCAAGGCCGAGATTCGCGGCGAGATCGGCATTCCGCTCGACGATGCCAGAACCTTCACCCTCTCCGCGCGTGCCGACCGCATCGAGCGGCGCGACGACGGCAGCTTTGCGATCCTCGACTACAAGACCGGCCAGCCGCCGACCGGCAAGCAGGTGCGCATGGGCCTGTCGCCGCAGCTGACGCTGGAAGCCGCGATCCTGCGCGAGGGCGGCTTTGCCGAGATTCCGGCGGACTCCTCGGTCGGCGACCTCGTCTATGTCAGGCTGAGCGGCAACAACCCGCCGGGCGAGCAGCGTTCGCTGGAGCTGAAGATCAAGACCAACGACACACCGCAGCCGCCCGACGAAGCCGCCGACAGCGCGCGGCGCAAGCTGGAAGCCCTGATCCGCGCCTTCGACGACGAGCAGCAGGCCTACACCTCGCTGAACCTGTCGATGTGGGCCAACCGCTACGGCGCCTATGACGACCTCGCGCGCATCAAGGAATGGTCCGCGGCCGGCGGCCTGGGGATCGAGGAATGGTGAAGGCAGCGCGTCCCATCCCGCTGGCGGTGCGCGATGCGCAGGCGCGCGCGTCCGATCCGAAGGCGTCGACCTTCGTGTCGGCCAATGCCGGCTCGGGCAAGACGCATGTGCTGGTGCAGCGCGTGATCCGCCTGCTGCTGTCGGGCGTGCCGCCGGAGAAGATCCTCTGCATCACCTTTACGAAGGCCGCCGCGGCGAACATGGCCGAGCGCGTGTTCACGACGCTCGGGCATTGGGTGACGCTCGACGACACCGGGCTCGATGCCGCGATCCGCGAGGCCGGCATCGCACATCCCTCCGCCTCGCTGCGGCGCGAGGCGCGCAAGCTTTTCGCGTGCGCGCTTGAGACGCCCGGCGGGTTGAAGGTGCAGACCATCCACGCGCTGTGCACCCGCCTGCTGCAACAGTTTCCGTTCGAGGCCAACGTGCCGGCGCGTTTCGCCGTGCTCGACGACCGCGACCAGAACGAGATGATGGAACGCGCCAATCTCGCGGTGTTCCTGGAGGCGTCGCGGATTCCCGACAGTCCCATCGGCCGCGCGCTGCGGACCGCGATGGCAAATGCGGCCGACGTCACCTTCAAGGAGGTGGTGCGCGAAGCCTGCCTGAGCCGCGACCATTTCATGGCCTGGACCGATGCCGCCGGCAACGCCACGGCCGCCGCCGCGCAGATGTCGGCCGCGCTCGGTGTCTCCGCCGATATTCGCATCGAGGATGTCGAGCGCGAGATCGTCGACGGGCCGAACCTGCCGCGCTCGGGCTGGAAAGAGATGGCGACGCTGCTCGACACCAGCAGCAAGGCGGATCAGAAGCAGGCCGAGCGGCTGCGGGGCGCGCTGACCTTTACCGGCGCGGCCCAGGTTGACGAATATCTCGGCGTCTTCCTGACCGACGACCGCGCGCCGCGCGCCTCCGTCGTCACCAACAATTTCATCAAGAAGAATGCTGTCGCAGGCCACCGCTTCGAAGCGGAGGTCGACCGTCTCGGCCCCTTGATCGAGCGCCGCCGCGCCGTGGTCGCGCGCGACCGCACCGAGGCGCTTATCCACATCGCGACCGCGGCCGCCGCGCATTACCGGCGTGAGAAGCTGGAACGCGGCCTGCTCGACTATGACGACCTGATCGACAAGACGCTGGCGATGCTCGATCGCGTTTCCTCCGGCTGGGTGCATTACAAGCTCGACCGCGGCGTCGACCACGTGCTGATCGACGAGGCGCAGGACACCAGCCCGCGGCAATGGGACATCGTCGCGCATATCATCTCGGAGTTCACCTCCGGCGCTGGCGCGCGCGACGGCCTGGTGCGCACGGTGTTCGCGGTCGGCGACGAGAAGCAGTCGATCTTCTCGTTCCAGGGCGCCGCGCCGCGCGAATTCGACCTGCGCCGGCGCGAACTGAAGCGGCGGTTCGAGGAAGCCGGGCTGAAATTCGATCCGGTGTCGTTCACCTATTCGTTCCGCTCGGGACCGGTGATCCTGCATTCGGTCGACCATGTCTTCCGCGAGCAGGAGATCTTCCGCAGCATCCATGCGGTCGAGAACGGCTATCCGATCCATAATGCGATGGCCGATGCCGGTCCCAGCCTGATCGAGCTCTGGGATCTCGCGGTTGCCGATGATCGCCAGGACATCGAGGGCTGGCGCGCACCGTTCGACGGCGTCTCGGTGACCAGCCCCGAGGTGAAGCTTTCGAGGCGCATCCAGGCCGAGATCAAGCGCCTCGTCACCAGCGGCACCATGACCGGCAGCGCGGGCGGGCGCCGGCCGTTGCGCTACGGCGACATGCTGATCCTGGTGCGGCGACGCGGCAACGCCTTCGACGCTGTCATCCAGGCGCTGAAGCACGCCAACATCCCGGTCGCCGGCGCCGACCGGCTGAAGCTGACCGAGCACATCGCGATCATCGACCTGATGAACCTCGCCGACGCGCTGCTGCTGCCGCAGGACGATCTTGCGCTCGCGGTGGCGCTGAAGAGCCCGTTGTTCGGCCTCGATGACGACGATCTGTTCAAGCTGGCGTATCAGCGCCGCGGCTCGCTGCGCGAGGCATTGACCGCGCAGGCGCCGACCGACGAACGCTTCTCGGCCGCGCTGCGCCGCCTCGAACAGTGCGAGCGCCGCTTCCCCGAGGAGACGCCGTTCGCCTTCTATGCCTGGCTGCTCGGCGGCGATGGCGGGCGCGCGCGGATCCTGCGCCGGCTCGGCCACGAGGCCAACGACGCACTCGACGAATTCCTCGAACTGGCGTTGAGCTATGAGCGCAAGGCGCCGGCCTCGCTGCAGGGCTTCGTCGCCTGGCTGCGCGCCGCCGACACCGAGGTGAAGCGCGACATGGAGATTTCGCGCGACGAGGTGCGCGTGATGACCGTGCACGGCGCCAAGGGCCTCGAGGCATCGGTGGTGTTCCTGGTCGACACCACGACCTCGCCGTCGGACACGCAGCGGCTGCGGCTGATCCATCTGCCGCAGGGCAATGCCGCGCCGAACGCGCCGGGCGTCGTGGTGTGGGCCGGCAAGAAGGCGGAGGATCCGCCCGGCGTCGCCGACGCGCGCAGGGCGATGCTCGGCGACACCGAGGACGAATATCGCCGCCTGCTCTATGTCGCGATGACGCGTGCGGCCGACCGGCTGATCGTCGGCGGCTGCATGCCCGGCAACATGAACACGGTGCGGAAATCCTCCTGGTACGATCTGATCACCAAGGGGCTCGCCAATTCCGGGCTCAAGCTCGAGGAAGAGGAGACGCCGGCCGGCAAGGTGACGCGCTATTCGCGGCCTGACGACGTCGCTGATCTCACCGGCGCTGCGGCGTCAACGGCCGAGACGCCGATTGCGCTGCCGTCCTGGCTACATACTGCGGCCGCGCCCGAAACCGCCGCCACGGGCGTGTTGCGCCCGTCCGATCCGGCTGATGGCGACAGCCATTCGATCCGAACCGGCGAATCGGTGCTGCTGCGCGCCCGTGCCCTGCAACGCGGCACGCTGGTGCATCGCCTGCTGCAATCGCTGCCCGACGTCGCGGTGGAACGACGGCTCGGCGCGGCGCTCGGCTATCTTGCGCGTAACGCCGATGGCTGGAGCGAGGAAGAGCGCGTGGCGCTGGCTCGGCAAGTGGTCGCCCTGACCGTCGATCTGCGCTTCGCACCGGTGTTTGCCCCCGGCAGCCGTGCCGAGGTTTCGATCGTGGGCCGGCTGGCGCTGCCGGGCCAGCCGAAGGCGCTGGTCTCGGGCCAGATCGACCGGCTGGTGGTCACGCCGAACGAGGTCCTGATCGTCGATTTCAAGACCAACCATGCCCCGCCGACGACCGCCGCCGAGGCCCCCAAGGGTTATATCCGGCAGCTCGCGCTGTACCGTGCGGTGCTGGCAAAACTTTATCCCCAAAGGATCATCCACGCCGCCCTGCTCTGGACCGAAACCCCTGAAATGATGGAGATTTCGGCCCCCGCGCTGGACGCCGGGCTGGCATAAGGTCATGTCGGCGTGAGCGAGCTTGACCCGGCAAGGGGGCGTTCATACGTTTGCCCCATGCTCCCGGGCGCGATTCTCCGCCGCGCCCTTTTGTCTCAACCGAACGAGGTACTCACATGGCCGTTGGCAAGGTTTCTGACGCCGATTTCGAAGCCGAAGTGCTCAAGGCGACCGGGCCGGTGGTCGTCGACTTCTGGGCCGAATGGTGTGGCCCCTGCCGCATGATTGCGCCCGCTCTCGATGAGATTTCCGGCGCGATGGGCGACAAGGTCAAGATCGTGAAGCTCAATGTCGACGAGAGCCCGAAGACCGCGTCGAAGTATGGCGTGATGTCGATCCCGACCCTGATGATCTTCAAGGGCGGCGAGATGGCGTCCCGTCAGGTCGGCGCCGCTCCGAAGGCCAAGCTGCAGCAGTGGATCACCGCTGCGGTGTGATCCGTTTCGAATTAGCTGATTTGCGGAACGGCCGGTGCAAACCGGCCGTTTTGTTTTACCTGATCCACCCGGTCGCCAGCGCCGAGGCGAGCTCGGGCTGGCCATTGCGCAGCGCCAGCGCCGCCATCGCCGCGTGGTCGTACGGGATGTGGCGGAAGGTGACGTCCCAATCGCCATCAACCCGTTCGAGAATCGCGTAGCGTGCATCGGGCGAACCGGCCTCGACGACATGCGGATGCGGCTTGCCGGCACGATAGCCGGGCGAGCCGGCGCTACCGGGATTGACGATCAGCCGTCCGTCGCGAAGCCGTACGGCGCGCGCGGTGTGCGTGTGCGCACAGAGGATCAGCGATTGCGTCACGCCGGCCGCCCTCGCCTCGATCGATTCCAGCGAAGACATCAGAACCTCGCCGCCCGGCAGCACGGTGTCGAGCCAGTAGGTTTCATCGTCCTGCGGCGTCGCGTGACAGAGGAAGACCTCGTCGCGATAAACCGAGTTCGCCGGCAGCGTGCGCAGCCAGTCGAGATGCCGCGGCTCGAGCTGGGTATAGGTCAGCCGCTCCCAGGAGCCCATTTTCTCATGCGGACGGTCGATCAGATAGCGGTCGTGATTGCCGAGCAAATGGACGGCATCGAGCGCCATCAACATATCGATCGTCGGCCGGGCATCGAGCGGCCCGCTCACCATGTCGCCGAGATCGACGATGTCGGAAATGCCCTGCGCACGAATGTCCGACAAGACAGCTTCAAGCGCGAGATGGTTGCCGTGGATGTCGGCGATCGCAGCGAAACGCATGGTGTCTCGTCCTCCCTAGCA
>NZ_JACMYO010000209.1 GCF_020889685.1 Bradyrhizobium oropedii | reverse complement strand
CCACGCCGCCGCAGAGCCAGCCAGCGCCGGCGCCGCAGCCGGCGATGCGCAAATCGGTTGCCAACGCCCATGCCGAGTGGCCCTCGCCACAGGCCGCCGCCGCGCCCGTCGCGAGCGCAGATGCAGGTCAGGCCGCCAATCCGGCCGGGGCTGCTGCGTCACCCGACGCGAACGCCCAGCCATCAGAGGTGAACGCCAGGTGGCTGGACGCATCGAGCATGGCCGGAACCAACGGAACGCGCCACGCCGCGGACCAGCCGACCGTCGTCGCGCAGGCCGATGCGACGCCGCAGCAAGCGGCCGCGCCGGCAGCTGCCGCTACGGCCGAGGCGTCCGCGGAGAAGTCATCGTCCTCGACGCAGATGCTGCTGATCGTGATGGTCGGCGCCCTGGCGCTGGCCGGTCTCGTCAGTGCGCTGGTGTTCCGGCTGACCCGGACTCGGACGCCGCCCTACCAGATCAAGGACGAATGGCAAGCGCCCTGGGATTCACTCCACACCGAGCCGGCGCCGCCGATGGCCGTCGTCAGCCGCGACCGTCCGCAACGCCTGTCGCAGGTGCCGCCGCGCCGTGCCGAGACCCCCGTTGCTCGCCGAGAGACGGCGCGCGAGCCGGATCAAACCGAGCAGGACAACAAGCAGATCGCGGCGATGCTGCAGCGGCTGGCGCGCAGCGCGGCGAACTAGGCTTCGCTCGGAAACATGACAATCAGTCGTGATGCGATCCCTTGCGATCGCATCACGATCGAGGCCAGCTATTTCTCGAGCTGACGCTGCAGGCCGCGCACGAATTCGGTGAGGCCGGTGCGGCGCTCGCGCTTCAGACGCTCGGCCTTCAGAATCGACTGCACCTCGGCAAAGGCGTCGTCGACATTCTGGTTGACGACGATGTAGTCGTATTCCGCCCAATGGCTCAGCTCATGGCTGGCACGGTTCATCCGCCCGCGGATGACCTCCTCCGAATCCTGCGCGCGGGTGTGCAGCCGCTTCTCGAGATCGGCGGCTGACGGCGGCAGGATGAAGACCCGCACGACGTCGACGCTGGCCTTCTGGTGCAGCTGTTGCGTGCCCTGCCAATCGATGTCGAAAAGGACATCCTGCCCGACCGATAGCGCCGCCTCGACCGGGGCGCGTGGCGTGCCGTAGAGATTGTCAAACACGGTTGCCCATTCGAGCAGCTCGCCTTGCTTGACCATGGTCTCGAACTTCGGCTTGTCGACGAAGAAATAGTCGCGGCCGTTGACCTCGCCTGGGCGCATCGGCCGCGTGGTCGCCGACACCGACATTTTCAGGCCCGGCTCGCGCTCAAGCAACATGCGCGACAGCGTCGTCTTGCCGGCGCCCGAAGGCGACGACAGGACGAACATCAGTCCGCGCCGCTCAACGCCGTCAAAACCCTGCGCCGTCATCGTTCACTCCAGATTCTGGACCTGTTCGCGGAACTGCTCGACCACGTTCTTCATTTCAAGGCCGGTATTGGTCAGCTCGACGTCGTTCGACTTCGAGCAGCAGGTGTTGACCTCGCGATTGAACTCCTGAGCAAGGAAGTCGAGCCGCCGCCCAACCGGGCCGCCCTTGCCAATCATCTCCCGCGCCTGGGTGATGTGCGAGGCGATGCGGTCGAGCTCCTCGCGGATATCGGCCTTGGTGGCGATCAGGATCGCCTCCTGGCTGAGCCGGTCGGCATCGAAGCGATCGGAGGTCTCGAGCAATGCTGCGATCTGCTCGGCAAGCCGCGCCTTGATCGCCTCGGGCTTGCGGCCGGGCGCCGTCTCGGCGCGCTTGGCGAGCCGCTCGATCTCGTCCATGCGCTGCATCAGGATCTGGCCCAGCGCATCGCCCTCGCGGCGGCGCATCTCGACGAGGCTCGTGAGCGCCTGCTCGAAGGCCTTGGCCGCAGCCTCGCGCGCCGCCTTGTCCTCGTCCTCGTTGCTGTCAGGCTCGACCACCTCGATGACGCCCTTGATGCCGAGCAGACCATCGATGCTCGGCGCCACCGCGTCGATCCGTTGCGCGAGCTCACCTGCGACCTTCACGACGGCGGCCAGTACGTCCTCGTTGATCCGGATCGTCTGCGCCGCATCGGTGCGCTTGACGCTGAGATTGGCGTAGACCGTGCCACGCGACAGCAACTCGCCGGCGCGCTTCTTGGCCAGGGCTTCGAGCTCGTCCCAGCCCGGCGGCAGCCGCAACCGCAGGTCAAAGCCCTTGGCGTTGACCGACTTCAGCTCCCACTCGAACGTATAGGGACCGCTCGCACCATGGCTTCGGGCAAAGCCGGTCATGCTCGACAGCGCCATCGCGTGAAACTCTCCAACAGAAGGATATGTGACTCACCCGGAGCCTGAAGACTCGTGGGCAGCCGGTGCAACTTTAAAACGGATTCCATGAAAGTGGAATTACGTCCACCTCCGGGAATGTGAAGCTATCGCTGCACAACAGGCGGCGAAGTGGTCTGCTGGGCTGCGCCCTGGCGACCGCTGCGCGGCGGCTTCTTTTGATTGCCAGGCTTCGGCGGCGTGGCCGCCGTGGGATTGGTGTCCGCTGCCCCGGGCGCCGCGGCGGCCGGCGCCGGATCGTCCGCAGGCTCGACGGTGTCGTTCTGGATCTGCTTTTCCGACGCGCGCAGCTTGGCGACATTCTTCGCGTGCTGATCGTAGGTTTCCGTAAAGGCGTGGCCGCCGGTCCCGTCGGCAACGAAGAACAGGTCGCGGGTGCGCGCCGGATTGGCGGTCGCCTCCAGCGAGGCGCGGCCGGGATTGGCGATCGGTCCGGGCGGCAGGCCGTCGATCACATAGGTGTTGTAGGGCGACGGCTGGGTGATCTCGCTGCGCTTGATCGGGCGCCCGAGCGTTCCCTTGCCGCCCACCAGTCCGTAGATAATCGTCGGATCGGACTGCAGCTTCATCCGCTGCCGCAGCCGATTGACGAACACGGCGGCAACACGGCTGCGCTCGTCGGCACGGCCGGTTTCCTTCTCGACGATCGAGGCCAGCGTCACCAGTTGGTCCGGCGATTTCAGCGGCGAGTCGGTGTTGCGACGTTCCCAGATTTCGGCGAGCACGCGCTTCTGCGCCTGCTGCAAGCGCTGGATCACCTGGTCGCGCGTGGTGCCGCGCGGGAATTTGTAGGTCTCCGGCAGCAGCGTGCCCTCGCGCGGAATCTCGCGCACCGAACCGGTGAAGATGTCGTTGTCGGAGAGCCGCGTCACGATCTGCTCCGAGGTCAGGCCCTCCGGGATCGTGATCGCGTGCTGCACCACCTTGCCGTCGACGATGGTGGCAATGACGTCGCGCAGGCTGGCATTCTTCTGGAACGAGTATTCGCCGGGCTTGAGATCGGAGCTCGCCTTCAGCGCAAACACGCCACCGATGAAGACCCACGGATTGACGTTGATCACACCCTCGCGCGACAGCACGTCGGCGATGTCACGCTTGCCGGCACGCGCGGGGATGTTGACGATCTTGTCTTCCTGCAGCGGTCCCGGCGATTCCAGCGCCTGCTTGCCGTAGTAATACGTCGCTCCGGCGCCGAGCATCAGGATGATCAGGATCGTGAAGATGGCATTGCCGACGATCACGAAAGGATTGCGGGCGCGATCCGAGCGCTTGGGCGGCGGCGGAACCTGTTCGGGCTCCAGCGCGGCACGTGGACTCCTCGGTGAAATGGGCGGCCTCTCACTCATCGATGCAAACCAATATCCTGCCGGTTGAATCGTGGCCGGACAAACCCCTGTCCTGCCAATAGCATGCGCCCGCTATTAGGAGTCACCGCGGAATACGGCAAAACGGTGGACTAGTTCTAAAGTCCCGTTCCGATGTGATCGGAACGGGACTTTGGATTCTTATTCTGACGCGTTTTCTTCACGCGAACCGGTACCCACTTCGCTCGAAACGCTCTCAAGACCTACTAGTTGGTCACGCGCTGCACGATTACGGAGGCATTGGTGCCGCCGAAACCGAAGGAATTGGACAGCGCCACATTCACGTCACGCTTGCGCGACGTATGCGGCACAAGATCAATCGCCGTTTGCACCGACGGATTGTCGAGATTGATGGTCGGTGGCACCACATTATCGCGAATCGCCAGGATCGCGAAGATCGCCTCGATCGCGCCGGCCGCACCGAGCAGATGTCCGGTTGCGGACTTGGTCGACGACATCGAAACCTTCGAAGCCGCATTGCCGAGCAGACGCTCGACCGCGCCGAGCTCGATCTCGTCGCCGACCTGCGTCGACGTGCCGTGCGCATTGATGTAGTCGAGATCAGATGCCGCAAGGCCGGCGCGCTTCAGCGCCATGCTCATGCTGCGGAAGCCGCCATTGCCGTCCGGCGGCGGCGAGGTGATGTGGAACGCATCGCCCGACAGGCCGTAGCCGGTGACCTCGGCGTAAATCTTCGCGCCGCGCCGCTTCGCATGCTCGTATTCCTCGAGCACGAGAACGCCGGCCCCCTCGCCCATCACGAAGCCGTCGCGATCCTTGTCGTAGGGCCGCGATGCCTTTGTCGGGGTGTCGTTGAAGCCGGTGGACAGCGCACGCGCGGAACAGAAGCCGGCGATACCGATGCGGGAGATCGGCGATTCGGCGCCGCCCGCAACCATCACCTCGGCGTCCCCGAGTGCGATCAACCGCGCCGCATCGCCGACCGCATGCGCGCCGGTCGAGCACGCCGTGACGACGGCATGGTTGGGACCCTTCAGGCCGTGCTCGATCGAGACGTAGCCGGACGCCAGATTGATCAGGCGGCCCGGAATGAAGAAAGGAGAGACCCTGCGCGGTCCGCGCTCCTTGAGGAGCACTGCGGTTTCGGCAATGCCCGTGAGGCCGCCGATGCCCGAGCCGATCATCGTGCCGGTGGCGAACTGGTCCTCGTCGGACTTCGGATGCCAGTTGGCATCGTCCAGCGCCTGCCTGGCCGCGCACATCGCGTAGATGATGAAGTCGTCGACCTTGCGCTGGTCTTTCGGCTCCATCCACTGATCGGGATTGAAGGTGCCGTTGGAGCCGTCACCGCGCGGAATGTAGCAGGCGACCTGGCTCGGCAGGTCGGACACTTCGAACGTGTCGATCTTCTTGCCGCCGCTGTCTCCGGCAAGGATACGCGCCCAAGTTGCGTCAACGCCGCAGCCGAGCGGTGTAAGCATGCCCAGCCCCGTGACGACAACCCGTCTCATTTCCACGTCTCCGGCCAGCAATGGGCAGCTAATAATAAGAAGCCGGGGGACCGCTCGATCACGGTCCGTCCGGCCCCATCAACTTCGCGATCGGCGTCAGCTCTTCGCGTTCTTCTCGAGAAACTTGGTCGCGTCGCCGACGGTCAGAATCGTCTCCGCCGCGTCGTCGGGAATCTCGCAACCGAATTCTTCTTCGAAAGCCATCACGAGCTCGACCGTGTCGAGGCTGTCGGCGCCGAGGTCATCGATGAAGCTCGCGCTATCGATCACCTTCTCGGGTTCGACACCAAGGTGCTCGACCACAATCTTCTTAACCCGCTCGCCAATCTCACTCATCGTTCAACCTCGTTGTTCCATTGGACCCGACCCCAAGACGATACGAGCCATCGTGGTCGTCTCGATTACTCAGTCGCGCATAGTCTTGATTCGGCCCGGTCGTAGCCGACTAAAGCCCCGGCGAACGGCAGGCGTCGCCACGCCAATATACAGGGTTTCAAAATCCTGCAATGGCGTTCTTTGCCCATCCATGGGGGGTTCAGCTACCATACTTCCAAAGCCTTGACTACACGCCTGAACCGGCTCCCGAAAACGGCTTTTCGCCGCATTGCGAGAGCCAGCAACCAGCTCAAATCATAGCCATCCCGCCGTTGACGTGAATCGTCTGTCCGGTGACGTAGGCCGCCTCGTTCGAGGCCAGATAGACAGCCGCGGCAGCGATATCCTCGGGCGTCCCAAGCCGCGCCGCAGGAACCTTTGCCAGAATGGCTTCGCGCTGCTTGTCGTTCAGCGCATCCGTCATCGGCGTCTTGATGAAGCCCGGCGCGATGCAGTTGGCGGTCACGCCGCGCTTCGCGTATTCGGCGCCCAGCGTCTTGATCAGGCCGATGATGCCGGCCTTCGACGCGGTGTAGTTGCCCTGCCCCGGATTGCCGGTGACCCCGACGATCGAGGTGATCGCGATGATGCGGCCGAAGCGCTTGCGCATCATCAGTTTGGTCGCCGCGCGTGCCAGGCGGAATGTCGCGGTCAGGTTGACCGCAATCACGTCGTCCCAGTCCTCGTCGCGCAACTGCACGAACAAATTGTCGCGGGTGATGCCGGCGTTCGCGATCAGGATGTCGACCTGTCCCATCGCGGCTTCCGCTGCCGGCACCAGTGCCTCGACATCATCCTTGCTGGAGAGATTGCACGGCAGCACGTGAACGCGCTCGCCGAGCTTGGCCGCGAAGCCGTCCAGCACCTCGCGCCGCGTCCCCGAAATCGCCACCGTCGCGCCCTGCGCATGCAGCGCCTGCGCGATCGCGCCGCCGATGCCGCCGGTTGCCCCCGTGACGAGCGCCGTCTTGCCAGTCAGATCAAACATCGAATTCTCCTTCCGGCTACTTTATGCCGAGGCTGCCAGCGCATCCTTGGCTGCAGCAATATCGTTCGGGCCGCCGACGGACACGCCGACCGCGCCATCGGCGATGCGCTTGACGAGACCGCTCAGCACCTTGCCGGCGCCGATCTCGAAGAACCGCGTCACGCCCTGCCCCGCCATATAGGTAACCGACTCGCGCCAGCGAACGGTGCCGGTGACCTGCTCGACCAGGCGGCGGCGGATCTCGTCCGGATCGGTGATGGCGGAGGCCAGCACGTTGGAGACCAGCGGCGCCGCGGGCGCCTTGATGGTGACGCCGGCCAGCGCCTGCGCCATCGCATCGGCGGCCGGCTGCATCAGCTTGCAGTGGAACGGCGCCGACACCGGCAGCAGCATGGCGCGCTTGGCGCCCTTGGTCTTGGCGATCTCGACCGCGCGATCGACGGCGGCCTTGTCGCCGGAGACCACCACCTGGCCGCCGCCATTGTCGTTGGCGGCCTGGCAGACCTGGCCCTGCGCCGCCTCGTTGGCGACCGCGACCGCCGCCTCGTAATCGAGGCCGAGCAGCGCGGCCATCGCACCGGCGCCGACCGGCACCGCCTTCTGCATCGCAAGCCCGCGGGTGCGCAGCAGCCGCGCGGTGTCGCTGACGGTCAGGCTGCCGGCAGCGGCCAGTGCCGAATACTCGCCGAGCGAGTGCCCGGCGACGAAGGCCGCGTTGCGGCCGACCGAGAAGCCGGCTTCGCTCTCAAGCACGCGCAAGGTGGCGATCGAGACCGCCATCAAGGCCGGCTGGGCATTTTCGGTGAGCTGCAGCGTCTCCGCCGGACCATCCCAGATGATCGCGGTCAGCTTCTCGCCCAGCGCGGAATCGACCTCGTCGAACACGGCCTTCGCAACCGGAAAGGCGTCGGCCAGGGCCTTGCCCATGCCAACCGCCTGCGAGCCCTGCCCGGGAAACGTAAATGCTGCCGTCATCGGCGCTCCCTACCTTGTTGAGCGTGATCTCCGCGCAAGCGCCGCGCGCCTGCCGCAGGGGAAAACGGTATCCGCGTCGCGCGAAACGCGCCACAGCGGGTCCAGACCCTGCCTTGCAACCGGCCTCGGACCGGGCCGTAAGACACTGATGGGGGGCGCGATGTCAAGCCGCGCGCGCGGAACCCTGGGGATGCCGGGCCGGCTCCGCCCTAGAATCCCCCGGCATTCTGGTCGGCATTAACCTCGGCGCCGGCCCTTGCCCGGCGCGCGCTGTTGACCAGTTTCCCCGGGCGGTCTTCCCGATTGGGCTTGGCGGTCGCCAGCCGCAGCACGGCCGCATAGCCCGGCTGGACTTCCATCCGGTCGGCATGGCGGCTTCCGCTCAGGATGCGATGGACGCGCGGCAGGTTGTAACAGGGCACGTAGAACAGCAGATGATGCTCAAGGTGGTAGTTCACGTAATAGGGCGCGATAAACAACCGCTCGAGGACATTGGCCCGCGTGGTGCGGGTGTTACGCAACGGATCGGAGCTGTCGGGCACGACGGCATGTTCGGCGATGTTGCGGATGCGCGTGATCACCATCATCCAGGTCAGCAGCGGCACCAGCCACAACAGCGGATAGGCCCACCACACGCCGGCGGCGGCGAGGCCTGCGAACAGCAGCGCATTGGTGACGCATTGCGGCCCGAGCTTCTGCCAGAAGTTGGCGGCGCGCTGCGACAACGGCCACTCCTTCGGTCCGATCGCATTGAGCAGCTGCGCCTTACGCTGCTGGTAGCCGGTCTGTCCGGTGATATCGCGGAGGAATTTCCGGCGATAGCTCATCCTGGTGATCGGAAACGGCGCTGACAGCACGAGATCCGGATCATCTTGCTGCTGCGTCCGCGCGTGATGCTGCAAATGATAGCGGCGATAGCCGCGGGTTTCGGCGAAGATCGGATAGGCGCAGAACCATTGGCTCAGCGTGAGATTGGTCTTCTCGTCCGCCGAGAGACAGCCATGCGCGCCGTCATGCATCAGGATCGCAAGCCCGAGCTGGCGCGAGCCGATGATCGCGACCGCAAGCAGATAGGTCAGCGGATTGGGCCACCACGCCACCAGCGCGATCGCGCCCAGGATCAGCGCCCAGGCATGCGCGATCAGGGCGACGCCCTTCCAGGTCGTGCGCTCGCGCACCGCGACCAGTTCATCTTCGGTGAGGAAATCGCGGGCTCGCATGCGAAGTGCGGTCATCAGTCTGTCTCCCCGTCTGTTGAGGATGAAGTGTCGCGATCGCCGACCAGGCGCAGGCGCGCTCCATCATTGGCCGGCGTCGTTGTTGCAGTTGCCTGCTCGCCGAGCGCGCGCAGCAATTCGCGGCACATCTCCTCGGCGGCGCGGCCCATGGCGAAACCTTCGACGATCACGCCGATTGCAATCGCCCAAAAGCGCCGCGAGCTCTCTTCGGGGGCGCGCAGCGAGCGCCAGCCGTGCCGCTCCACCTGGCCCGCATAGGCGCGCGCGCCTTCGCTGTGCAGGCGCTCGATAGTGCGTTCGACCAGCGGCGCGAGGTCCTGCCGGCGCCGTGTCAGCGTCAGCGCCTCGGCGAAGAAGGCGACCGTGTCGGTCGCGGTCACGGTCTCGGCCAAAGCGCGGGTGTATTCGCGCGGCGTGTGGGCCTTCAGGGCAGCCTGCTCGGTCGCGCGCGCGAGATAAAGCATGTCGCGGCTGGCGGCTTCGACGAACAGCGCCTCCTTGGTGCGGAAGTAATAGGTGATCTGGCTCGGGAAGGCGTCGGCCGCGGCGGCGATATCGGAGATCGAGGTGCCCGAGAGCCCGCGCTCCTTGAACAGGCGGCTGGCGGCATCAAGCAGCAGCGAGCGCATCTTGCGCCCCGCCGACCGCGTCGCGCGGACCGCGTGCTTCGGATCGGACGCAGACATGCCGCTGGCGGTCTCCGAACCCATAATCCCTCGTCCTCCCGGAGATATTTGTATGACATACAAACAAAGAAATCAAGGTGGAACCGGCAAAGTTGCGCTGAACGGCCTCGCGGGCTACGACCTCGCGCAAATCCGCAAGCCGCGAACCCTTGCTTTCGCGGCCAAAATCCGTATAAGCGCGCCATTCGTGGGCTCCGGCCGGGAGCTGAACGGACGGTCTCAGCAAACTCACCCGTTGATTTTGATGTGGCAGGGCCAGTCGGCCCGTCGTCCCGTGCTCCCGCCTTCTGAGCAGCTCGAGTCCTTTCCGAAGGTCTCGAAGGGCTTGTCGCCGGAAACCGCGCCAACACAGGAAAGGACAACCATGCCTCTTTATGAGCATGTTTTTCTCGCGCGTCAGGATGCGAGCACCCAGCAGGTGGATGAACTGACGGCCCAGATGACGGGCATCGTCGAACAGGGCGGCGGCAAGGTCACCAAGACCGAGAGCTGGGGCGTGCGCTCCCTCACCTACCGCATGAACAAGAACCGCAAGGCGCATTTCGTGCTGATGAACATCGACGCACCGTCGGCTGTCGTCACCGAGATCGAGCGCCAGGAGCGGATCAACGAAGACGTCATCCGTTACCTCACCGTGCGCGTCGAAGAGCACGAGGAAGGCCCGTCTGCGATGATGCGCAAGGCCGACCGTGACCGCGAGCGCGATGACCGTGGCGGCGGCTTCCGTGGCGACCGCGAAGGCGGTTTCCGTGGTGACCGCGAAGGTGGTGGTTTCCGTGGCGACCGTGGCCCGCGCCGTCCGCGCGAAGAAGAAGCTGCGACCGAGGAGTAATGAATCATGGCTGATGCTGGTGCCCGCCGTCCGTTTTTCCGTCGTCGCAAGTCCTGCCCGTTCACGGGCGCGAATGCGCCGAAGATCGACTACAAGGATTCCAAGCTGCTGATGCGTTACGTCTCCGAGCGCGGCAAGATCGTGCCGAGCCGTATCACGGCCGTGTCCGCCAAGAAGCAGCGTGAGCTCGCCCGCGCCATCAAGCGCGCGCGCTTCCTCGGCCTGCTGCCCTACGTGATCCGCTAATCGTTTCCGGCCGGCGGCATACGTCGCCGGCCGCTTATTATTCTCATAAGGCTTCCGGGTCGTCTGGTCGCCGATGGTTGGGGGTCTCGAAGCAGACCCCCTAACCGCTCGAAGGGGGCGGGACAGCTGATGATCGCGATACTCATCGTTGCACTTGCAGCCGGCGCCGCGTCGGCGCTGATGTTCGCCTCGATTTTTTCGGGCGCCGCGATCTCGTTGCCGCTCGTCTATTTAGCTCCGCTGCCGCTGATGGTGGTAGGACTTGGCTGGGGCCCGGTCGCAGCCGTCGTCGGCGGAATCGCCGCAACCGGCGCGATGGCGATCGTTCTCGGCTGGTCGCACAGCATCGGATTCGGGCTAGCTGTGTTCTTGCCGGCCGTGTGGCTCGGTCACCTGGCCCTGCTCGGTCGACCAGTCGTCGCCGCAGCACATGTGGGCAACCCAACAGATCTGGAATGGTATCCAGTTGACCGGATCCTTCTCTGGATCGTGGTCATAGCGGTTCTCCTGGCAACTGCCATCCTTCTGGTGTTTGGCACGGACGCCCAAAGCGTTGCCGAGACCGTACGGCAACTGTTGCGCGAGGCCACGCGCGGAACGGACGGCAATCTGACTGCCGAGCAAATCGATCAGTTCGCGAAACTGTTCGCGTTCCTCGCCCCGGTGGCGCTGCCGGTCAACGTAATCTTGTGGCTGACGCTGAACCTTTGGCTTGCGGCGAAGGTCGCGAGGACATCCGGACGATTTCATCGGCCTTCGCCCGATCTGCGAAGCGTCGCGCTCCCGCCGATCACGCTCGTTATCATGGCGACCGCGATCGCCTTCTGCTTCGTCGGTGGCACAGTTGCGATGATCGCAACGGTGATCGCGATGGCATTGCTGCTCGCGTACGCGATCGTCGGCTTCGCGGTCCTCCATGTCCTGACCCTGTCGGCGAGCAACCGCGCGTTCTGGCTCGCCTGTACTTACGTGCTGATGTTCCTCTTCAGCGGACTGATTCTCGTGATGACCGCGCTCGGCATCGCCGACGCCGTGTTCGGATTGCGCCAGCGCTATCTGCAAACAAGACCGCCGCCTCTGCCCGCGGCCTGAGATTCGATCCAACCATTCAACCCGATACTTAGACTCTAAAGGAGAACGAAAATGGAAGTCATTCTGCTCGAACGCGTTGCCAAGCTTGGCCAGATGGGTGAAGTCGTGCGCGTCAAGGACGGGTTCGCCCGCAACTTCTTGCTGAAGCGCGGCAAGGCGCTGCGCGCCACCGAGGCGAACCGCGCCAGGTATGACGGCATGAAGGCCGAACTCGAGGCCAACAACATCAAGGCCAAGGGCGAAGCCGCCGTGGTCGCCGAGAAGATCGACGGCCGCGACATCATCATCATCCGCCAGGCCTCCGAGTCCGGCCAGCTGTTCGGCTCGGTCACGGTGCGCGACATCGTCACCGCGCTGGCCGCCGACGGCGTCACGGTTGCCCGTCCGCAGGTCTGGCTCGACTCGCCGATCAAGGTGATCGGCAAGCAGAAGGTGACGATCGCGGTTCATCCCGAGGTCGAGACCAGCGTCACCGTGACGGTCGCCCGCTCCGCCGAAGAGGCTGAACGGATCAAGCGCGGCGAGGACATCTCGACCCGACAGGAAGACCAGGACGCCGCCGCCGAGGCGCTCGCCGCCGCCGGCGAATTCTTCGATCCGGAAGCCCAGCACGACGACGAAGCCGCACCGGCTCCGGCCGCCGAAGAGAAGTAAGCGTCTCTCGATCGTCCAATCGACCAAACGCTACGAAGCCCGGCCTCAATCAGGCCGGGCTTTGGATTCGTGCCGCCGCCTGATCGTCGAGCATGGCGATCGACGCCAAGGCCGTCGCGGTGTGCTTCTCCTTGCCGTCGATGATGCAGAACACGTCGGCTGCGACGACGGCGACCTGACGTCCCGGCTTGATCACCCGCGCCCGGCAGATCAGGCGATCGCCCGACGCCGGCGACAGCAGGTTCAGCTTGTACTCCGCCGTCAGCGCCGGCTGGCCGCGCGAGGTTGCCGCTGCAATCGTGGTGGCGTTGTCGACCAGAAACGCCGTCACCCCGCCATGAAACAGGCCGTGCTGCTGCAACAGCTCCGGCCGCCGGTCGACCGCGAGCGTGCACGCACCGCGCGACAGTTCGGCCACTTCAGCACCGACCAGCCCCATGAAGCCCTGACGGCCGACATTGTCGCGAATTCGCGTCGCGATCGGCGCGAAATCCGGATCGGCTTGGTTCATGACGTTCCTCCTGTTCGCTCCGGCGCACCCGGCGCCACCACTGCGCGGATCGCGCAGGCGATCAGCGTCTCGACCTGTTCGCGCGGATCGCCAGTGTGGCGGCCCGACAGATAGGCACGGCAGAAGATCTGCGCCGGTCCGATGATCTGGCTGAAGAACAGCGTCGGACTCATCGGCAGCAATTCGCCGCGCGCGAGCCGCGGTGCGCGCCAGCGCTCGATGGCGTCGGTGAGCCGCGAATTCTCGGTGCGCTGTGCGCCGTGCACCTCCTCACCCCATTCGCTGCGCGAAATCTCGAACAGGAACCGCGCCTCGCGCCTGAAGGTGACGACCCAATCGAGATGAGCGTGGATCAGCCGCGCCACGCCGTCGCTTGCGCCGCAGGTGTCGTCGACCGAGGTGATGATCGCGGCGTGATAGGTTTGCAGGATCTCCAGGAACAGGGTGCCGGCGAGCTCCTTCTTCGAGGTGAAGAAGTGGAAGAAGCTGCCGTTGGACGCGCGGGCGCGAGAGCGGATCTCGGCCACCGTCGCGCCCTCGAAACCGTCGCGGTCGAACACCGCCAGTCCCGCCGCCAGCAGATCTTCGCGCGCCGTGCTCACTCTGCCTCCTCGCCTAGATCAATACTCTAGAGTTATACTCTAGTGACAGTCAAATGAATACGCCGGACCTCACGGCCCGGCGTTGACGATTACTTCGAGGTCGGAGCTTCCGGCGTACCGGAGCCTGACGTCGTCGGGGGCGGAGGTGGCGGCGGCGGAGGCGCGGCCGCAGTTACCGGCGGCGC
>NZ_JACMYO010000208.1 GCF_020889685.1 Bradyrhizobium oropedii | reverse complement strand
CCCGTAAAGCCCAGCTGGCCGGGGCCGAACGACGATGCGCGTCGTCCCGGGAGGCGGCGGCCCTGAGGTCGGCGAGCTCCGTACGGACATGGCGGGCGTCGGCCTCGTGCTGGCGGGCGGCGCGGCGCCAGCGCCCCTGCCGGAACCAGGTCGCGATGCCGCCGGCGATCACGCCGAGGATGGCTGAGGCGATGATGACGACGAACAGCGGCAGTGTGACCGCAACCGTCGGCGTCACAGAGTCGAAGGGATCGAACGACACCGTCACCCAGTGGCGGTTGGCGACGGCAAAGATGATGAAGATCAGTCCGAGCGGAATGACGACGACTGCCGTGAAGAACTTTCGCATGACCATCTCTCGCAGCGATGGAGAAAGTGCGGGCCCATCGCCCGCCGCAACGACAACGCCGGGCGTCGCGCTAAGCGTCAGCCTTAAGCATTAGCCTTGGGCGCGTCGATCCTGGAGGCTCCCGCCTCGGCCTCGTCGCGATTGAGGCGCTCGCGCATTTCCTTGCCGGTCTTGAAGAACGGCACGCTCTTCTGGTCGACCGGCACATGCTCGCCGGTACGCGGATTGCGGCCGGCACGGGCCGGGCGATGCTTCACCGAGAAAGCGCCAAAACCGCGCAGCTCGACGCGGTCGCCACGCGCTAGCGCCGCGACGATTTCATCGAGAATCGCATTCACAATGTTCTCGACGTCCCGCTGATAGAGGTGCGGGTTGTGCTCGGCGATACGCTGAACAAGTTCGGATTTGATCATCGAAAATGGGATCCGGGCTCTTGCGGAAACCCATTTCCGTGAAAATGCCGTGCACTGTCAAGACGCTAAATCGATTTAGGGCGCCGTGAAATCGCGTGACAAATAGCCCAATTGGGGCATGCGCCGATTCCCGCAGAGCGGGAATAGCCTGATGAGCACGCCCAAGCACGCATTGGACAGCCGACTAGTTGGTTCCTCCGGGGGCCCACAGCGCCAGCATGCCGTCGAGCCCGAACCGGTCGACCGCCTGGGCCATGCCGCCCTGCTCGATCCGCCGCGCGATGGCGCCAAGGCCGAACGCATCGAGCGTCATCGACGCCGCACTGCGCAGGAAGGTCAGGTCACCGAATCGCGGATTAAGCTTGTAATTGCGCACCGGCAGGTCGCTTTTGATCTTCTTCTCCGCGACCAGCCAGGCGATCGCGGTCTTCTCGTCCCCGAGCTGATCGATCAGCTTGAGATCGACCGCCTGCCGGCCGGTGAAGACGCGGCCGTCAGCGACCTTCTCCAGCAGGGCGTCGTCCATGCCGCGCCGTTCCTTCACCAATCCGCGGAACCATGCATAGGAGTCCTTGACCAGGCCCTCGATCGCGGCGCGGGCTTCGGGGCTGGTCGGCTCCATGCCATTGGGCGCTGCCTTCAGCGGCGAGGACTTGATCTCCTCCATCTTCACGCCGACGGTCTTGAGCAATTCGGAAACGTTCGGAAACTGGAAGAGCACGCCGATCGAGCCGACCAGCGAGGTCTGCTGGGCGACGATATGATCGGAGGCGATCGCCGTGATGTAGCCGCCCGAGGCAGCCAATCCCTCGACCACGACGACGAGCGGCTTCTTCGCCTTCAACTGCATGAGCGAGTCGTAGAGCTGCTCGGAGCCCGCGGTGGTGCCGCCGGGCGAATTGATGTGCACGACAACCGCCGCATAGCTCGACTTGCCGAGCCGCTCCAGCGCCTCGACGCGCTCCTGGTCGCTGCGGATCAGTCCATCGATGTTGATCCGCGCGATCGCGTTCGAGGTCGAGAAGCTGCCGCGCCCGCCGGCGGCGATCACACCCACGCCGACGATCGCCGCGATCGCAATGACCGCAGCGGCGACGCGCCAGAACGTCAGCTTGCGCCTGATACGGCGGCGGTCGACGATCACATCTGAATCCAGCGACATCCGATCTCTCCAGAATAGTCAGCGCGCAATCCGCGCGTTTTGCAGTCGCAGCGTCACTATCTGCTTAGCCAAATACATCAATTGCGGCGCAATTTGAAGAAAACAAGGCCCCGCGCTTATCCGTAGCCCGGATGGAGCGAAGCGTAATCCGGGAAGTCCATCGCCGGGACAGAGCCCCGGATTTCGTTCCGCTCCATCCGGGCTACGGGCAACCAGCATAGCTTCAAACAAAAGGGCCCCGGCTTGCGCCGGGGCCCCAATTGCTCGCCTCAATCGGCGATGCCTTACTTGTCGGTACCCCGGTTCTTCAGCGCGGTGCCGAGGATGTCGCCAAGCGTCGCACCCGAATCGGAGGAGCCGTACTGCGCGATGGCTTCCTTCTCTTCGGCAACTTCCAGCGCCTTGATCGAGACCTGCACCTTGCGGGCCTTCTTGTCGAACTGGATGACGCGGGCATCGACCTTCTCGCCGACGGCGAAGCGCTCGGCGCGCTGGTCGTTGCGATCGCGGGCCAGCTCGGACCGCTTGATGAAGGTGGTGAACTCGGTGCCCGAAATCCGGACCTCGATGCCGCTCTCCTTCACTTCGAGCACTTCGCAGGTCACGACCGCGCCCTTCTTGACGTCGCCCGGCTCGGCGAAGGGGTCGCCTTCGAGCTGCTTGACGCCGAGCGAGATACGCTCCTTCTCGACATCGACATCGAGCACCACGGCCTTGACCATGTCGCCCTTCTTGAAGTTGTCGATGACCTGCTCGCCCGGAAGCTTCCAGTCGAGGTCGGAGAGATGGACCATACCGTCGACGTCGCCGTCGAGACCGAGGAACAGACCGAACTCGGTCTTGTTCTTGACCTCGCCTTCGACAGTCGAGCCGACCGGGAACTTCTCGACGAAGACTTCCCAGGGATTGCGCATGGTCTGCTTGAGACCGAGCGAGATGCGGCGCTTGACCGAATCCACTTCCAGCACCTGCACTTCGACTTCCTGCGAGGTCGAAACGATCTTGCCGGGGTGCATGTTCTTCTTGG
This sequence comes from Bradyrhizobium oropedii, assembly GCF_020889685.1. Classification (GTDB taxonomy): domain Bacteria; phylum Pseudomonadota; class Alphaproteobacteria; order Rhizobiales; family Xanthobacteraceae; genus Bradyrhizobium; species Bradyrhizobium oropedii. The sequence continues at coordinate 10,755 of NZ_JACMYO010000208.1, read as the reverse complement.
TCCACGACATCTCGGAGACGTGGATCAGGCCTTCGATGCCCGGCTCGAGCTCGACGAACGCGCCGTAGTCGGTGATGTTGGTGACGCGGCCGGTGAAGCGGGCACCCAGCGGGTACTTGGCTTCGATGCCCTGCCACGGATCATCCAAGAGCTGCTTCATGCCGAGCGAGATGCGGTGCGTCTCGTGGTTGATCTTGATGATCTTGACCTTCACGGTCTGGCCGATGGTCAGCACCTCGGTCGGGTGGTTGACACGGCGCCAGGCGATATCGGTCACATGCAGCAGGCCGTCGATGCCGCCGAGATCAACGAACGCACCGTAATCGGTGATGTTCTTGACCACGCCGTCGATCACCTGACCCTCTTCGAGGTTCTGCACCAGCTCCTGGCGCTGCTCGGCGCGGGTCTCTTCGAGAACCGTGCGGCGCGACACCACGATGTTGCCGCGGCGGCGGTCCATCTTGAGGATCTGGAACGGCTGCGAGTTGTTCATCAGCGGCGCGACGTCGCGGATCGGACGAATGTCGACCTGCGAGCGCGGCAGGAAGGCCACCGCACCGTCGAGGTCGACCGTGAAGCCGCCCTTGACCTGGTTGAAGATGACGCCGTTGACCTTTTCGTTGTTCTGGAACGCCTTCTCGAGCTTGCCCCAGCTTTCCTCGCGGCGCGCCTTGTCGCGCGACAGCACGGCTTCGCCGAGCGCATTCTCGATGCGGTCGAGGAACACCTCGACTTCGTCACCGACCTTCAGGTCGCTTTCACGGCCGGGGCCGGCGAATTCGCGCAGCGCGACGCGGCCTTCGGTCTTCAGGCCGACGTCGATGACGGCCATGTCCTTCTCAATTGCAACCACCTTGCCCTTGATGACCGAGCTTTCCTGCAGATTGCCGCCGGCAAAGGACTCATCAAGCATCGCCGCGAAGTCGTCGCGGGTCGGGGTGTAAGAAGACGCAGAATTCGAAACCATTTGATCTCCAGTGCGGGATCTTGCCGGCAGTTCGGGTTGATGGGCGCACCGCGCGTGAAGTGTCAGGGTTCCGCAAACCCTGACGGCCGCTCATTGCAGGAGGTGCAACAGCGGGCCGGCAGCAAAACTGCACGTTCGGTACGTTTGATTGATCCGGAGCCTGACTGCGTAAATATCGACTGCAAGACCTGGGAGCGGGCGTTCCTCCAGATGCGGCAAGGGCTAAAACCCATCGCCGGCCCGCTCAGACACGGCCTCGACATGGTCGATGGTGCTCCGAACGGCGCTGATATAGCCCCGCGAGCCGCCTTCGGCAAGCAGGAAATGCCCCATTTTGCTGGGCTTTCGGGCCTAAAGGGCCCCCGATGCCGACGATTCCGGCGCTTGTCTAGCGCTTGGCGCGCGCCGCCTCGACGATCGCGATGGCGGCGCGGACGCCGGCCTCAATGTCGAGGTTGGAATTGTCCAGCGTGTGGGCGTCCGCAGCCGGCCGCAACGGCGCAATCGCCCGGTTCTGGTCCCGCTCGTCGCGCTTGAGGATGTCAGCCAGCACCGCCTCCTCGTCGGCATCCTCGCCGCGGGCACGCGCCTCCAGCGTGCGCCGCCGCGCCCGCACGCGGGGGTCGGCGACCACGAAGATCTTCACGTCGGCATCCGGGCAGATCACGGTGCCGATGTCGCGTCCATCCAGCACCGCGCCGGGCGGATCGGCGGCGAACTGGCGCTGGAAGTTCACCAGCGCCTCGCGCACCCTGGGGAAGGCCGAAACAACCGACGCGCCCTCGCCGACCTTCTGGGTCTTCAGGATCGGGTTGCCGAATTTCTCGGGGTCGAGCTCGAGCGCGACGGTCACGGCCAGCGCCTCATCGTTGAGGTCGGCGCCCTGCGCCATCATCGCGTAAGCCACCGCGCGATAGATCACGCCGGTGTCGAGATGGCGATAGCCGTAGTGGTGGGCGAGCCGCTTGCCGAGCGTGCCCTTGCCGGAGGCGGCGGGTCCGTCGATGGCGATGATCATGCGAAGTCAGCTCCGAGTGCGCGCATCATCGGAATGAAGTCCGGAAAACTTGTAGCGATGAAGGCGGTGTCGTCGACCTTCACCGGCCGATCCGAAGCACAGCCCATCACCAGCGCCGACATTGCAATGCGATGATCCATATGGGTGGCGACGAGACCGCCGCCCGGAACGTGGCCGCGGCCCTCGACGATCAGATCGTCGCCGGATACCTCGACCTTGACGCCGTTGACGCGCAGCATGTCCGCAGTCGCTTCCAGACGATCGGATTCCTTGACGCGCAGCTCCTGCAGGCCGCGCATGATCGTGGCGCCTTCGGCAAACGCAGCCGCAACCGCCAGCACCAGATATTCGTCGATCATCGACGGCGCGCGCTCCGGCGGCACCTCGACGCCCTTCAGCTTCGAGGCACGCACGCGCAATTGCGCCATCGGCTCGCCGGCATCGCCGCGCACGCCGCTCTCCTCGATCGAGGCGCCCATTTCGCGCAGCGTCGTGAACAGGCCGGTGCGCAGCGGATTGGTCATCACGTCGGAGAACACGACATCGGACCCTTCGACGATCAGCGCCGCCACGATCGGGAACGACGCCGAGGACGGATCGGCGGGCACCACGACCTGGGCGCCGTGCAGCTCGGGCTCGCCGTTGAGCGAGATCCTGCGGCCATGGCTGCCCTCGTTTTCGGAGGAGATCTCGGCGCCGAAATGCTTCAGCATCAGCTCGGTGTGGTCGCGGCTCGCCTCCTGCTCGATCACGGTGGTGATGCCGGGCGCGGAGAGGCCAGCCAGCAACACCGCAGACTTGATCTGGGCCGAGGCGACCGGGGTCTTGTAGACGATCGGCACCGGATAGCGGGCGCCGTGCAGGGTGAGCGGCAGCCGGCCGCCCTCCCGGATGTCGCTGGTTCGGGCGCCCATCAGCTCCAGTGGGTCGAGAATCCGGCGCATCGGCCGCGTACGCAGCGAGGCGTCGCCGTCGAAGACGGCCGCGATCGGACAGCCGGCCACCGCGCCCATCGCCAGCCGGCAGCCGGTGCCGGAATTGCCGAAATCGAGCGGAGCAGCGGGCTGGGCGAAGCCGCTGACGCCGACGCCTGCGACCGACCAGGTAAACGGCGCCGTCCGCTCCACCCTGGCGCCGAGCGCGCGCATGGATTTGGCGGTATTGAGGACGTCCTCGCCCTCTAGAAGGCCGGAAATGCGGGTTTCGCCGACCGAAAGCGCCCCCAGGATCAGGGCACGGTGGGAAATCGATTTATCGCCGGGAACGCGGACCTTGCCGGCCAGGGGGCCGCAGGCGCGCGATTCCAGCGGGGTCGGGGTGTCAGAATGGGCCAAGATTGTGTCCTCTCGCGCCGCGGCAGGTATCACATAGGCAACACCGCGTCACGCGCCCGTCACTTGCGCGCAAACCGCTATTGACAGCGGCTGCTCAACTAGCCAAGTGAAGCACCGTTTTTCAGCAAAATTCTGGGATGACCACGTTGGCTAAGTCCGAGCTCGGAACCAAGCGCATTTGCCCGACCACGGGCAAGAAGTTCTACGACCTCAACAAGAATCCGGTGATTTCGCCCTACACCGGCGAGGTCGTACCGATCGCGCCGGTTGCCCCGCCGCGGGGCCGCGGCGCGCCCGTGCATTCGCCGGCAACCGCAGCCGAGCCAGAGGCGGCGGAGACCGAAGAATTGGTCTCGCTCGAGGAGGCCGATGCCGAGGAGAACACCGGCAAGGTCAAGGCCGTGGTTCCCGAATCCGAGGACGATATCGAGGTCGATGAGACCATCGATGACGATGACGACGACGATTCGACCTTCATCGCCGACGAGGAAGAGGGCGATGAGGACGTGACCGACATCATTGGTGACGTCGGCGGTGACGAAGAGACTTGAGATCGGCGCCGATCTATGATCAACGGTGCTCCCGCGCGAGTCGTTTAGGCCGCGCGGATCGGGATTGATCCCCCAGGATCATCCCACTGGATAAGGGGCCATAGCTCAGCTGGGAGAGCGCTTGCATGGCATGCAAGAGGTCGGCGGTTCGATCCCGCCTGGCTCCACCAGCCTTCGCTCGCTTCGCGAGCTACGGCTCGGCAAGCCTGGGGAAGTCCCTCGTAGCGAAGTGAGCGAAGGCTGCCGCGGCGTAGCCCGAAGGGCGAAGCCGGGCTCTCACCGAATTCAAATGCGTTAGCATGCTCCCTATTCGCCGCGCGGGGAGCGTCATGAAATACGTCTACATTCTCGAAAGCCTCGACGGCCTGCACTTCTACGTCGGTCTCACAGACGACCTGCGAGCTCGACTGGCCAAGCACAATGCTGGCGAAGTGCCCCATACATCCAAATATGGGCCTTGGCGGCTGAAGACTTACGTCGCCTTCAGCGTCGAGAAGCAGGCCGTTGCTTTTGAAAAATATCTGAAGTCGGCATCCGGCCGCGCGTTCGACAAGAAGCGCCTCTGACCGCCCTGATCGCGCAGCGCGACGATCTCCGCCCGCCGTTTTTGATCCAGAACAAAGCCCGGCGATCCATTGGCTGCTACCCTGTCCGGCGCCAACGGACGCCAAGCCATGAGCAATTCCACCTGGACGGAATTCTTGCGGTGCCCTAGGCGCCAGCGCACAGGCCATGCCCAGCTTTCGGAAGTCACCCCCTTCAGAAACCGGATCGATCTGATCCCGGAGGGCTTCGAGATTCGCCGCGACGAGCGCGGCAGCGATTTCCAGTGCGCAACTTGCAGAGTGCCGGCGCTGCCATGACGGCCGCGCCGCGTGCCACGCCCCCCTACTCTCCCAGCACCGCATTGAGCCGGTCGCGCAGCGCGACGATCTCATCCTTCATCGCCAGCAACTCGCCGACCGTGCAGTCCGAGGCCGCAAGAATCGACTGCGGGACGGCCTTGGCCTTTTCGCGCAGCGCGTGACCCTGCTGCGTCAGCGCGATCAGCACCACCCGCTCGTCCTGTGTACTGCGGGTCCGCTTGATCAGCTCCGCGGCCTCGAGCCGCTTCAGGAGCGGCGTCAGCGTGCCGGAATCCAGGAACAGCCGCTCACCGAGGTCCTTCACCGGCACGTCGTCGCGCTCCCACAGCGCCAGCATCACGAGATACTGCGGGTAGGTCAGCCCGAGTCGGTCGAGCAGCGGCTTGTAGACGCGGTTGAAGGCATGCGCGGTCGAATAGACCGCGAAGCAGATCTGGTTGTCGAGCCGCAGCGCCTGGTCCGCCGCCGTCTGTTTCCTGACCATGATCGTCATCGAATCCATCTCGTTTCCGGGTCATTCTGGGCTCACGGGACCGCGAATTCAATTGCGAACAATTAAATGTGAGGCCGCATAATTTATATTGTGCACAATTCGATTGTGTGCGATACAGAGGCCGTCGAATTCAAAGCCCAATCCTTCAAGCCCACGTCCAAAACCAAGGGAGACCACGATGTCTGTGAACGTGCTCTACAAGACCAGCGCCAAGGCAACCGGCGGCCGCGACGGCCATGCGGCAACCCTCGACGGCGCGCTCGACGTCAAGCTGACGACCCCGAAGGAACTCGGTGGCGGCGGCGGCGCCGGCAACAATCCGGAGCAGCTGTTCGCGGCGGGCTATGCCGCATGCTTCATCGGCGCCATGAAGTTCGTGGCCTCGCAGGGTGGCCCCAAGGTTCCCGCCGACGCCGCGGTGACCTCGACGGTCGGCATCGGTCCGCGCTCGGAAGGCGGTTTCGGCCTCGCCGTCGACCTCGCCGTCTCGCTGCCCGGCCTGTCCCGCGCGGACGCCGAAGCGCTGGTCGAGAAGGCCCACCAGGTGTGCCCCTATTCCAACGCCACCCGCGGCAATGTCGACGTCAAGCTGACCGTCGTCTAATTCCACATCGCGCAATGGTCCGCCACGATACGTGGCGGACCATTGTTTTTCGGATGCCAGTTCGCTTGGCGAACGCACGCGCCGCCCGTTGCATGGGCCTGCGCCGATGGAAGCATTGCTGCTCCGCCTGAAGACCGTTAGCTCTGGGACCCTCGTTTTCCGATCCCAACTGAGCGAAGGTTGTTTCCATGAATACCCCAGCAGCCACGGGCGCGATGACCGGACTGCGCGTGATCGATCTGACACGCGTGCTCGGCGGCCCGTATTGCACCCAGATTCTCGCCGACCACGGCGCCGACGTGATCAAGGTCGAGCCGCCCGCCGGCGACGAGGTGCGCGACTGGGGCCCTCCCTTCCATGAGGAAGACGCGGCCTATTTCGTCGGCATCAACCGCAACAAGCGCTCGATCGGCCTCGACCTCGCATCCGAGGGTGGACGCGTGGTGCTGATGAAGATGCTCGAGACCGCCGACGTGCTGATCGAGAATTTCAAGCCGGGCACGCTCGACAAATGGGGCATCGGCAACGACGTGCTGCGCGCGAAATTTCCGCGACTCGTGCATTGCCGGATCTCCGGCTTCGGCGCCGATGGCCCGCGCGGCGGCAATCCCGGCTATGACGCGATCATTCAGGCGATGACCGGCATGATCGCCGCCACCGGCTCGCCGGAGAGCGGCCCGATGCGCATCGGCGTGCCGCTGGTCGATATCACGACCGGGCTCTATGCGGCGATCGGCATCCTGATGGCGCTGTCGGAGCGGCAGCGCTCGGGGCTCGGCCAGTTCATCGAGACGACGCTGTACGAGACGGGTCTGGCGATCATGCATCCGCACACCGCGAACTATTTCATGCATGGCAAGCCGCCGTCGCTCACCGGCAACGAGCATCCGAACCTCGTGCCCTATGCGATCTTCCCGACCAAGACCGACAACATCTTCATCGGCGTCGGCAATGACGGCACCTTCCGCAAGCTCGCCAAGGAAATCGGCAAGCCCGAGCTCGGCACCGATCCGCGCTTTGCCCGAAACAAGGACCGCATCGCCAACCGCGATGCGCTGCGGGCCGAGCTTGCCGCTGTCTCCAGCCAGCACGAGGCCGAGCCGCTGTGCAATCGGCTGCTCGCCGCCGGCCTGCCGGCGGGCCCGGTGCAGAAGATCGACCAGGCGCTGACCAACCCGCACACGATCCATCGCGGCGACGTCATCGAGAAGGATTGGTACAAGGGCGTCGCCTCGCCGATCCGCCTCGAACGCACCAAGCCGAGCCTGCGCCGCACGCCACCGAAGTTCAGCCAGCACGCTGCGGAGGTGCTGGGCGAGTTCGGCTACTCCAGGGATGAGATCACCGGCCTGGTTGAAAAGGGCGTGGTCTGTGGTCCCCAGCGCAAGCGCTGACCGCGTATTCGTGCAAAGCCTGTCCCGCATTTGATGCGGGGCAGGCGCCGGCTCAAACCGGCGACTACACGTCAGTCCTGCGGTGCAACGTCGCGTCCGGCGTGGCACCGCACGGAGCCGGCCGCGATCTCCGCCTTTTTTTACCGCTTCCCTTTGTCGCGGCTTCCCCCCTACGATGGCTTTCGTTTATACGGTCATTTGAACGTCATCCGGCGCTGATAACGCGCGCAACGAAAGATGACGTTCCAACCGGGAGGGGCTTTTGATGATTTTTCGACGACTTGGCGCTGCTGCTGTAGCCGCCGCTACGCTCGCATTCGCGTCGCCTGCATTTGCGGTGACCGAGATTCAGTGGTGGCACGCGATGACCGGCGCCAACAATGACGTCATCGTCAAGCTGGCCAACGACTTCAACGCCTCGCAATCCGACTACAAGGTGATCCCGACCTACAAGGGCGGCTACGCCGACACCATGAACGCTGGCATCGCGGCATTCCGCGCCGGCAACGCACCGCACATCATGCAGGTGTTCGAGGTCGGCACCGCGACGATGATGGCCGCCACCGGCGCCGTCAAACCGGTCTACAAGCTGATGGCCGATGCCGGCGAGAAGTTCGATCCGAGCGCCTATCTGCCCGCGATCACCGGCTACTACTCGACCTCCAAGGGCGAGATGCTGTCGTTCCCCTTCAACTCGTCGTCGACGGTGATGTGGGTCAATCTCGACGCGCTGAAGAAGGCCAACATCGCCGAGATCCCGAAGACCTGGCCGCAAGTGTTCGAGGACGCCAAGAAGCTGAAGGCGGCCGGCTACACCACCTGCGGCTTCTCCGGCTCGTGGGTCACCTGGGTCAATCTCGAGCAGCTGTCGGCCTGGCACAACGTGCCGCTCGCCAGCAAGGCCAACGGCCTCGACGGCTTCGACACCGTGCTCGAATTCAACGGCCCGCTGCAGGTCAAGCATCTCGAGAACCTGGTCGACCTGCAAAAGGACAAGACCTACGACTATGCCGGCCGCACCAACACCGGCGAGGGCCGCTTCACCTCGGGCGAATGCCCGATCTACCTGACCTCGTCGGCGTTCTTCGGCAACGTCAAGGCACAGGCCAAGTTCAACTTCACCGCAGCGCCGATGCCCTATTATCCCGACGCCAAGGGCGCGCCGCAGAATTCGATCATCGGCGGCGCCTCGCTTTGGATCATGGGCGGCAAGTCGGCCGAGGAATACAAGGGCGTGGCCAAGTTCCTGACCTTCCTCTCGGACACCGATCGCCAGATCTGGATCCACAAGGCCTCGGGCTACCTGCCGATCACCAAGGCCGCCTACGCCAAGGCCAAGGAAGAGGGCTTCTACAAGGACCAGCCCTATCTGGAGACCCCGCTGCTCGAGCTCACCAACAAGGAGCCGACCGAGAACTCCCGCGGTCTGCGCCTCGGCAACATGGTGCAGCTGCGCGACATGTGGTCGGAGGAGATCGAGCAGGCGCTGGCCGGCAAGAAGACCGCCAAGCAGGCGCTGGATTCGGCCGTCGAGCGCGGCAACCAGATGCTGCGGCAGTTTGAAAAGACCGCCGTCCACTGACATGATGCGCTAAAGCGCGATGAAGATCGGGTTGAATCGTCACCGCGCTTTGGCTTCTTGTTTGAGCGTGATCTTTTCGGAAAACCGCTCCGCACTTTTCCGGATCATGCTTTAGGCACCCGGCAGGCCGCAAGCACGCGGCCTGCCAATTCTTCCGAGACCATGCAAAAGCAAGCGATTTTCCAATCAAAGCTGTTGCCTTACGCGCTGGTTGCCCCGCAACTCGCGATCGTCCTGATCTTTTTCTACTGGCCGGCCGCGCAGGCGGTGATCCAATCCTTCCTGCTGCAGGACGCCTTCGGCCTTTCGACCACCTTCGTGTGGTTCGAGAACTATCTCGAGTTGTTCAAGGACCCGGCCTATTTCGCCGCGATCGTCAGGACCTTCGCGTTCTCGTTCGCGATCGCGGTGTCCTCGCTGTCGTTCGCGCTGCTGCTCGCGGTGATGGCCGACAAGCCGCTGCGCGGCTCGACGCTCTACCGCACGCTGCTGATCTGGCCCTATGCCGTCGCCCCGCCGGTGGTCGGCGTGCTCTGGGTGTTCATGCTGCATCCCTCGCTCGGTGTGCTGTCGCGCTATCTGCGCGCCATGGGCGTCGACTGGAATCCGCTGCTCAACGGCGACCAGGCGGCGACCCTGATCATCCTCGCCGCGGCCTGGAAGCAGATCTCCTACAATTTCCTGTTCTTCCTCGCGGGACTCCAGAGCATCCCGAAGAGCGTGATCGAGGCCGCTGCGATCGACGGCGCCCGCCCGATGCGGCGGTTCTGGACCGTGATCTTCCCGCTGCTGTCGCCGACCATCTTCTTTCTCCTGGTCATCAACATCGTCTACGCCTTCTTCGACACCTTCGGCATCATCGACACGATGACCCGCGGCGGTCCCGGCAAGGCGACCGAGACGCTGGTCTACAAGGTCTATACGGATGGCCTGCTCGGCGGCAATCTCGGCTCGTCGGCGGCGCAATCGGTCATCCTGATGGTCATCGTCGTCGTGCTGACCGGCATCCAGTTCCGCTTCGTCGAACGCAAGGTGACCTACTGATGGTCGAGGAAGAGGGCTTCCAGCGCTATCTGGCTCACGCCATCCTGTGGATCGGGATCGCGATCGTCGCCTTCCCGGTGTATCTGGCCATCGTCGCCTCGACCCAGGACAACGCCGTCATCGCCAACGGCCAGATGTCGCTGCTGCCCGGCGGCCATTTCCTCGAGACTTACTACCAGACGCTGTTTGTCGGCACGAGCGGCTCGACCCGCGAGCCGGTGCTCAACATGATGCTGAACTCGCTGATCATGGCGCTCCTGATCGCGGTCGGCAAAATCGCGATCTCGATCATCTCGGCCTATGCGATCGTGTATTTCCGCTTTCCGTTCCGGATGGCGATCTTCTGGACCATCTTCATCACCTTGATGCTGCCGGTCGAGGTGCGCATCTATCCGACCTACAAGATCGTCGCCGACCTGCATCTGCTCGACAGCTATGCCGGCCTGTCGCTGCCGCTGATTGCGTCAGCCACCGCGACATTGCTGTTCCGGCAGTTCTTCATGACCGTGCCGGATGAATTGCTGGAGGCCTCGCGCATCGACGGCGCGGGCCCGTTCCGCTTCTTCTGGGATACGCTGCTGCCGCTGTCGCGCACCAACATGGCCGCGCTGTTCGTGATCCTCTTCATCCTCGGCTGGAATCAGTATCTCTGGCCGCTGTTGATCACCACGCGCGACGACATGCAGACCATCCAGGTCGGCATCCGCAAGATGATCACCACGACCGACGCGCTGACCGAATGGCCTGTGGTGATGGCGACCGCGCTGCTCGCGATGCTGCCGCCGGTGTTCGTCGTCGTCGTGATGCAGAAACTGTTCGTGCGCGGATTGGTGGAGACGGAGAAGTAATGGCCAACGTCACGCTGCGCAGCGTCCGCAAGACCTATCCCGGCGGCTTCGAAG
>NZ_JACMYO010000207.1 GCF_020889685.1 Bradyrhizobium oropedii | reverse complement strand
CCACTGATGGTCATTGTTGCGCAGTCGCGGAACGACGAGTCCCCTTCACCACATCCGCCGCAGAGTATGGGTCCCTGCTTTCGCAGGGACGACGTGTGGAGGGAATCGTGGGCTCTCATTCTTTCCGGTGTTATGCCCGCGCTTGCAGGCAACGTCCTGCCGCTACCCTAACCGTGCGCAGTCTTTTTCTTCTTCGGCTTCGCGGCCTTCGGCTCCGGCACAGGATCCGGACCACGCTCGACCGACGTCAGGCGTCCCGAGGTGAAGGTGTAGATACCTGCACGCGCGCCGCGCGACCAGGTCACGACCGCAACGCGCCCACCGCCCGGCCCGCTCGACAGGTTCACGCTGTCGGGGGCGCCGATGCCACGCACGACGTCGCATTCGGTGTGGCCGAGTGCGACGCTGCCGCCCATCGGCTGCGGCGGCGGGGCACCCGGAGCCTGCGCGTTCGCGTCCGTGGCGCCGGCCGGCGGTGCCATGCCCGGACAGCTTCCGTCGGCACTGACGAGATCGTCGTTGGTCACCGGTTTGTCCGGCGTCAGCGGCGGCGATTCGATCGAGATGTTGCGGATGAACACGCGCCCAGGGCGCGAGAACCAGTCCGCATCGCGCGAAAACACGTCGGATGCGCCCGAGCAGCCGGCAAGGCCCGGCGCAAGCACCAGCAACGCCAGCAGCGACTTCCGACTGAATGTTCCATCTCGCACGATCGACAAGGCTCCTGATCCCTCTACCTAAGGGCTTGTCCGAACATCACTTTGCGGCATGACCGTGACCCGCCCCCGGAAACGTCGAATTATCATTAATTAGTAGATATCGCTATTGGCGCCGCTGCCAACGTCCCCGCTCGTCGGTCTGCCAATAGGTGACCTCGAAGCCGCGCGCCTTGCACGCCGTCCAACTCTCCCTCGCCGACGCGACCGCATCGGGATCGTCGCCGTTGAACACGAGGACCACCCGCTCGTAGCTGTCGCAGTCGGCGGGCAGCGCTGCATTGTCGACCAGGAAGCGGACGTTGGCCCGGTTCGGATTGCCCTCCTCGATCGACAGGATGATCGGCTGATCCTGTGCGTCGGCCACGCGCGAGCTCGCGTGCGGCAGGAACGAATCGTCGGTGTAAGTCCACAAATGCGCGTCGAGCGTCTCGGCGCGCTCCTGCGACGTCGATTGCACGACCACGCGCCAGCCGCGCTCGAGTGACTTCTCGAGCAACGGCGGCAGCACGCTTTCCAGCGTCATGTTCTGCAAATGGTAGAACAGAACCTCGGTCATGCGTCGGCTGACACTTTACTTCTTGGCTTCGTAGTAATCGGAGACCAGCCGTTCGAGCAGCCGGACGCCGTAGCCTGAGCCCCAGCTCTGATTGATCTCGGTCTTCGGCGCGCCCATCGCGGTGCCGGCGATGTCGAGATGGGCCCACGGCGTGCCATCGACGAAACGCTGCAGGAACTGCGCCGCGGTGATCGAGCCGCCATTGCGCCCGCCGGTGTTCTTCATGTCGGCGAATTGCGAGTCGATCTGCTTGTCGTATTCCGGACCGAGCGGCATGCGCCACACTTTCTCGCCGGTCTCGAGGCCGACCTTGGCGAGGCGCTCGGCGAGTTCGTCATTGTTGGAGAACAGGCCGGCGTGATCGGTGCCGAGCGCGACCATGATCGCGCCGGTCAGCGTCGCCAGATCGACCATGAATTTCGGCTTGAACTTCTTGGCCACGTACCAGAGCACGTCGGCGAGCACGAGCCGCCCCTCGGCGTCGGTGTTGATGATTTCGATGGTCTGGCCGGACATCGAGGTGACGATGTCGCCGGGACGCTGCGCGTTGCCGTCGGGCATGTTCTCGACGAGTCCGATGGCGCCGATGGCGTTGACGCGGGCCTTGCGCGCGGCGAGCGCGTGCATCAGCCCGACCACGCAGGCCGCACCGCCCATGTCACCCTTCATATCCTCCATGCCGCCGGCCGACTTGATCGAAATACCGCCGGTGTCGAAGCAGACGCCCTTGCCGACAAAGGCTACCGGCGCCTCGCTCTTCTTGCCGCCGTTCCAGTGCATGATCACGGTACGACTTGGCCGCGCCGAGCCCTGTCCAACACCGAGCAGCGCGCCCATGCCGAGCTTGGTCATCGCCTTGACGTCGAGGACCTCGATGGTAACGCCGAGCTTGCGGAGCTGGCTTGCGCGGCGGGCGAACTCTTCGGGGTACAGCACGTTCGGCGGCTCGTTGACGAGCTCACGCGCCAGATTGACGCCGTCGACGATGGACGATTCGGGCGCGAACGCCTTCTTGGCAGCAGCGACGTCGTCGACGGCGATCGAGACGTCGGCCCGCACGGCGCCGTTCTCGCCGTCTTTCTTCTTGGTCTTGTAGCGATCGAACTTGTAGGCGCGCAGGCGAATGCCGGTGGCGATCGCGGCAGCCTGGCCGGCCCCCATCGCGGCATCGGGCAGTTCTGCAATGACAGTCATCGAACCGCTGCCGGCGTTCAGTTTGCCGGCCAGAACGCCGCCGAATTTGAGAAAATCCTTCTCCTTGAGGTCGGCCACCTTGCCGGTGCCGATCACGATCAGGCGGTCGACCTTGATTCCCTCCGGCGCCAGGATGTCGAGAGCTGCCCCACTCTTGCCCTTGAACTGGTTGGCGGCGGCGGCCCGCTTGACCGTCTCGGCGGCGGCTCCCAGCGCCTTCCTTGTGGCCGCTCCCAGCTTCAATTGCTCGTCGCAAAAGGCGACCAGGATGCCGCGAGCGGACGCGGAGAATGGGACAAAGCCGACCTTGACGGCGTCGGACATAGGAAAATCCTCCAGAACTCAGGGTGTTGCTCGGACCTGAGGCGGTCCTTCCGGCACTCGGCGTGAGCATTGGGATGGCGGTCCGGAACGCCCCGGACCGGGCTTGTCACACACTATGACCTGTCGGCTGCGCCGCTGCCAAGCGCCGGAGTGGCCGGAAGGCCACAAAAGCGATTAATTAACCATAAATTAAGCGCGCCTTGGCCCGGCCATTTTGTTGACGGATCAAAGGGATGGTACTGAGAGAGTGGACAGAGAGTGAGCCGGACGAGTCCGCGGCTCGACCATAGGGGAACCCGGGTTGACGGGATTGGTCGAAAGCCGCGCGTTTGGCTGCGTGCAGGGGGTCTCGGGGGTCGTGCGGTAGCGATGGGGTCGATCGACAAGTACATCTTTAAAACGACGCTGGCGTCGTTTGCGCTTGTCCTGGTCAGCCTCACCGGGGTGATCTGGATTACCCAGGCGTTGCGCGGCATCGACCTGATGACCAGCCAGGGTCAGACCATCCTGACATTCCTCGGCATCACCGGCCTGGTGATTCCGGCCCTGGTTCTGATCATCGCGCCGATTGCACTGATGATCGCGATCTCGCACACGCTGAACAAGCTCGCGACCGATTCCGAGATCATCGTGATGAACGCGGCCGGCTTCTCGCCGTTCCGGCTGTTCCGGCCATTCTTCTTCGCCACTTGCGTGGTGGCCGCACTGGTCGCCTTCATCGGCGCCTACCTGGCCCCCGACGGCATGCGCCGAATCAAGCAGTGGGATGCCGAGATCACCGCCGACGTCCTGACCAACATCCTGCAGCCCGGCCGCTTCGCCCAGCTCGACCAGAACCTGACGATTCGCATCCGCGAGCGCCTGCCCGGCGGCGTGCTCGGCGGCGTCTTCGTCGACGATCGCCGCGATCCGCAGGAGCGGGTCACCATCATCGCCGACCACGGCACCGTGCAGAAGACCGAGCGCGGTTCGTTCCTGGTGCTCTACGACGGCAATCTCCAACGCTTCGAGACCGGCAAGCGCGATCCGGCGCTGGTGGTGTTTCAGCGCTACGGCTTCGACATGTCGAAATTCTCGCAGGGCCGCGACGTCACCCTCGGGATTCGCGAGCGCTACCTCTGGGAGCTGATGTGGCCGGACGAGAACGATCAGACCTATCAGCAGCTGTCAGGCCAGTTCTTCGCCGAGTTGCATGATCGCTTCATGGCGCCGATCTATCCGTTCGCGTTCGCGGCCCTCACCTTTGCCTTCCTCGGCGCGCCGCGCACCACGCGCCAAAGCCGCAATTTCTCGATCGGCGGCTCGGTGTTCGCGGTGTTCGGCCTGCGCATGGTCGGATTCGCCTGCTCGGTGATGGCGGTGAAGACCCCGATCGCGGCGCTCGTGCAATATCTGATGCTGTTCGGCAGCATCGGCATCGGCATCTGGATGATCGTCGGCGGCGTGGTCGTCGAACCGCCGGCGGCGCTGATGGAAGCGATCAACCGGAACAACGAACGCATCGCGCGCCTCTTCCGGAGGCCGGCAACCGCATGAGCATGGTCACAAACACGCTCGGGCGTTATTTCGCCGGCCGCTTCGTGGTCGCGGCAGTGGGCGTGTTCGCGGGCATCTTCGTGCTGCTCGTGCTGGTCGACTACATCGAGATGGTGCGCAAGACGTCGGGCCTCATCGGGGCGTCCGCGATCACTGTCGCGGAAACCTCGCTATTCCGCGTGCCGCAACTGCTCGAGAAGCTGATGCCGTTCTGCGTGCTGATCGGCGCGATGACCTGCTATCTCGCTTTGTCGCGGCGGCTGGAGCTCGTCGTGGCGCGTGCCGCCGGCGTCTCGGCCTGGCAGTTCATCTCGCCGGCGCTGGCCAGTGCGATCGTGCTCGGCATCTTCGCGACCACGGCCTACAATCCGGTATCGGCCAATCTGCGCGAGCTCTCCAAGCGGATGGAGGCCGAGCTGTTCGGCTCCGCGCCGGGCGGCGGCATCCAGGACGCCTCGGGCTTCTGGCTCAACCAGATCAACGACGAAGGTCAGGCGATCATCAACGCCGCCCGCAGCGAACAGCAGGGCGTCCGGCTGACCGGCCTTACGGTGTTCCGATTCGATACGGCGTTGCAGTTCAAGGAGCGAATCGAAGCGCGCGAAGCGGCGCTCGAAGAGGGCCGCTGGGTCTTCCAGGGAGTACGCCGATACACCCTCGATAAGCCTCCGGTGGACCAGGACACCTTCTACCTGACCACCACCCTCACCCCGGCACAGGTGCGTAACAGCTTCTCTACCCCTGAAACTGTGTCCTTTTGGCAACTGCCGAACTACATCCGTTCGTCGGAGAGTTCAGGGTTCGCGACGGCCGGCTATCGGTTGCAGTATCACAAGCTCATCGCACAGCCGTTTTTGCTGGCTGCGATGGTGATGTTGGCGGCTTCTGTGAGCCTCCGCTTCTTTCGGATGGGCGGCGTGCAGAAGATGGTTTTGAGTGGCGTGGGCGCAGGCTTTCTGCTCTACGTGCTGTCGAAAGTAACTGAAGATTTGAGCAAGGCTGAGTTGATGCATCCCATCGCTGCGGCGTGGTTGCCCGTCGTCGTGGGTAGCCTCACCGGTTTCTTAGCCTTGCTGTACCAGGAGGACGGGTAGTGGCTAGTGTCGCCGCCCGCCAGTTGATGTCGCCTGCATTCGGGCGGCGCAGTGCCCTGCGCCGTCAACGGAGCCGCATGGCCGCGTTTGGCGTTTCTATCTCTGCTCTCCTCGCCGCGCTCGTCGTGGTCAGCGCGCTCGACGTTGTCGCGTCGACGCCGGCCGCCGCGCAGGCGTTCACCTACAATCCGCGCCCGCCGAAGCCGCCCCGCGCGCCGGCCAAGAATGACGGGCAGATGCTCGTTCAGGCGACCGAGGTCGATTACGACTACAACAACTCGCGCATCTCGGCCGTCGGCAACGTCCAGATGTTCTACAACGGCACCAGCGTCGAGGCCGACAAGGTCATCTACGACCAGAAGACCAAGCGTCTTCATGCCGAAGGCAACATCCGCATGACCGATGCGGAAGGCAAGATCACCTACGCCAACATCATGGATCTCAGCGACGACTACCGCGACGGTTTCGTCGATTCGCTGCGCGTCGATACCGAAGACCAGACCCGGATGGCGGCGACACGCGCCGATCGGTCGAGCGGCAATTACACGGTGTTCGACAATGGCGTTTATACCGCCTGCGCGCCCTGTAAGGATGATCCGAAGAAGCCGCCGCTCTGGCAGGTCAAGGGCGCGCGCATCATCCATAACCAGACCGAGAAGATGCTCTATTTCGAGAACGCCCAGCTCGAATTCTTCGGCGTTCCGTTGGCGTACCTGCCCTACTTCTCGACGCCCGATCCGACCGTGAAGCGGAAGAGCGGCTTCCTGATGCCGGGCTTCACCAGCTACACAGCGTTCGGCTACGGCGTCGAAATTCCCTATTATTGGGCGATCGCGCCTGACATGGACGCGACCTTCAGTCCGCGCATCACGTCTAAACAGGGTGTGCTGCTGCAGACCGAATTCCGCCAGCGCTTTGCGGACGGCTCCTATCAGATCCGGCTCTACGGCATCGACCAACTCGATCAGGGCGCCTTCAAGGGCCAGCCCGGTGATCGCGAGTTCCGCTGGGGCGTCGACACCAAGGGTCAGTTCGCGCTGAACGACAAATGGGTCTGGGGTTGGGACGGCGTCTTGCTGTCCGACTACTTCTTCATGTCCGACTACCGGCTCGCCCAGTACAAGGATCCGTTCGGATCGTTCCTGTCGCTGCCGACGGAAGCGATCTCGCAGCTCTATCTGACCGGCGTCGGCAACCGCAGCTTCTTCGACGCGCGCGCGATCTACTATCTCAGCTACTCGGGCAACCAGAATCAGGTCCCCGTGGTCGCGCCGGTCATCGACTACAACAACGTGATCAACAACAACATCCTGGGTGGCGAGTTCAGCTACAAGGTGAACTTCGTCAACCTGACCCGCGAAACCGCGGTGTTCGATCCGATCACGACGACCGCCAACACCAACAGCCTGTGCACGACCGCGTCCGCCGATCCGATGGCGCGGTTGCCCTCGCAGTGCCTGCTGCGCGGCATGCCGGGCACCTACACCAGGCTGACCGCCGAGGCGCAGTGGCGCAAGTCCTACACCGACCCGCTCGGCCAGATCTGGACGCCGTTCGCCAGCGTCCGCGCCGATGCGATCAACGCCGACATCTCGAACCAGCCGGGCGTTTCCAACTTCCTGCCGGTCGGCGATACCCAGACGGTCCGCCTGATGCCGACCGTCGGCCTCGAATACCGCTATCCGTTCATCAATGTGCAGCCGTGGGGCACGACCACCGTCGAGCCGATCGCGCAGGTCATCATCCGGCCCAACGAACCCAATGCCGGCAAGCTTCCGAACGAGGACGCACAGAGCCTGGTGTTCGACACCAGCAACCTGTTCGCGGTCGACAAGTTCTCCGGCTACGACCGTGTCGAAGGCGGCAGCCGCGCCAATGTCGGTGTGCAGGCCACCACGCAGTTCGACCACGGTGGCAGCATCAAGGGAATGTTCGGACAGTCCTACCAGATGTTCGGGATGAACTCGTTCGCGGTCGCCGACGTCACCAACACCGGCATCGACTCCGGCTTGCAGAACCCGCGCTCGGACTATGTCGCGAGCCTCGCCTATTCGCCCAACCGCACCTACACCTTCAGCGTCCGGTCGCGGATGGATGAGGCGACCTGGAACATCAACCGGTTCGAAGCCACGGCGGCCGCGAATTTCGACCGCTGGTCGATCGCGGTGACGTATGGCGACTATGCGGCGCAGCCGGAACTCGGGTATTTGACGCGCCGCGAGGGCATCCTCACCAGCGGATCGGTCAAGGTGGCCTCGAACTGGGTGGTTCAGGGTGCGGCGCGCTGGGACCTTGAAGCGAACAAGATCAACCAGTATGCCGTCGGCGCAGGCTATGTGGACGACTGCTTCGTGCTGGCTGCCAACTACATCACCTCCTATACCTATCAGGCCGGTTCGCAGCCGCCCGTCCTCAGCCACGCGTTCATGTTCCAGATCGGGCTGCGGACGATCGCCCAAACCTCCACGACCAGCAGTTCGGCTGGCGTGCAGTAAAGAGCGAGGGCTTGTATTGCCCGCGGGCCTGTGGCCCCGGCTTGAATTGGTTTAAACGGCTGACATGACAATAATGACGACCGCTAGCCCGCCAAGGCGCCGCCATTCGCTAGTGTTGAGTTCCCTGCTGGCTCTTTTCCTCGTGTTGGGGAGCGGTGCGCGGCTGCATGCCCAGACCATCGCCGTGATGGTCAATGGCGAACCCATCACCAATTTCGACATCGAGCAGCGCGCGAAGCTGAATGCCCTGACCGGCGGCAAGGCCCCCGATCGGAAGGTCATCCTACAGGATCTGATCGACGAGAAGCTGAAGATCAAGGAAGCCAAGAAATTTGGCGTGGATCCGACCGCCAACGATATCGATCAGTCCTTTGGCGGCATGGCGCAGCGGATGCGGCTTTCGGGCGACCAACTGACCAAGGTGCTGGAGGGCAAGGGCATCCGCCCGGAAACGCTCAAGCAACGCATCAGGGCCGACATGGTCTGGACCAGCCTCGTCCGTGGTCGTTTCAAGGAAAGCCTGCAAGTCGGAGAAAAGGACGTGGCGACCGCGGTCAAGGAAACCGGTGACGCCCCCGACGCCGAAGCCTTCGAATACAGGATGCAGCCGGTCGTTCTGATCGTGCCCCGCGGCGCTCCGCAGTCGGAATTCGAGGGCCGCCGCAAGGAAGCCGACTCGCTGCGCGAGCGCGTGACCAGTTGCGAGGAGGCCAACTCCTCCTTCAAGGCGATGCGCAACGCAGCGATCCGCGAAATCGTCGTGAAGACATCGGCCGACCTGCCGCAGTCGCTGCGCGACATCCTGGACAAGACCCCGGTCGGCCACCTCACCCCTCCCGAGGTCACCAAGCAGGGCATCGAAATGGTCGCGCTCTGCGGCAGGAAGGCAACCACCGTGGACACGCCGAAGAAGCGTGAGATGCGGGACAAGATGTACGTGCAGAAGTACGAGGCGAAGTCGAAAACCTACCTGCAGGAAGTCCGAAAAGCCGCGATGATCGAATATCCAGGCGGGCGATGATCGACTATCGTTGACGCATGGCTCAACCTCTCGCACTGACCTCCGGCGAGCCCGCAGGCATCGGCCCCGATATCACGCTCGCAGCATGGCTGCGGCGCCGCGAACTCGATCTCCCGCCGTTCTATCTGCTCGGCGACCGCACGTCCCTTGCCGAACGCGCCAGGACGCTCGGCCTTGCCGTCGAGTTAGCCGAGGTCAGCGCCGAGGAGGCCGCCGCGGCGTTTGCACGCGCCCTCCCCGTCGTTCCAACCGGCAAGGCGGCGACGGCGCAACCGGGCAAGCCCGACGGGACGAGCGCAGAGGCGGCGCTGGCGTCGATCCGTCAGGCCGTCGCCGATGTCGCATCGGGCAAGGCCAGCGCCGTCGTCACCAATCCGATCGCCAAGAACGTGCTGTACCGCGCCGGCTTCCGTCATCCCGGTCACACCGAATTCCTCGCCGAGCTTGCCGCCCGCGGCGGCCACGCGCCGCAGCCGGTGATGATGCTGTGGTCGCCGGCACTCGCCGTCGTTCCAGTGACGATCCATGTGTCGGTCCGCCAGGCATTGGCGCAATTGACGACCGACCTGATCGTGTCGACCGCGCGGATCGTGGTTGCGGACATGAAGGCGCGGTTCGGCATGGCGGCACCGCGGCTCGCCATCGCCGGCCTCAACCCGCATGCCGGCGAAGACGGTACGCTCGGCATGGAAGACGTCGAGATCGTCGCGCCCGCGGTCGAGATCCTGCGCCGCGAAGGCATCGTTGCCCGGGGCCCGCTGCCGGCCGACACCATGTTCCACGCTGCCGCGCGCAAGACCTATGATTGCGCGCTCTGCATGTATCACGACCAGGCCCTGATCCCGATCAAGACCGTCGCGTTCGAGGACGCCGTCAACGTCACGCTGGGACTGCCGTTCATCCGGACCTCGCCCGATCACGGCACCGCGTTCGACATCGCCGGCACCGGCAAGGCCAATCCCTCGAGCCTGATCGCCGCGCTCCGGCTCGCCGCGCGCATGGCCGCGGCATCAAGCTAAGTGAGCGCGATCGACGATCTGCCGCCGCTGCGCGACATCATCCGCGAGCACTCGCTGTCGGCACGCAAATCGCTCGGCCAGAATTTTCTGCTCGATCTCAATCTCACCGCACGCATCGCCCGCGCCGCGGGTCCGCTGGAAGATTCCACCGTGATCGAGGTCGGGCCCGGCCCCGGCGGACTGACGCGTGCATTGCTGGCGCTCGGCGCCAAGCGTGTGATCGCGATCGAGCGCGACGAGCGTGCGATCGACGCACTGGACTATGTCGTCAAGCGCTACCCCGGCCGCATCGAGATCGTGCATGGCGATGCGCAGAGCTTCGATCCACGTCCCTTGCTTGACGGCGGCAAGGCCAAGATCGTCGCCAACCTGCCCTACAACATCGCAACGCAGCTCCTGGTCGACTGGCTGTCGATCGAGCCGTGGCCGCCCTGGTACGACACCATGGTCCTGATGTTCCAGCGCGAGGTCGCCGAGCGCATCGTCGCCCATGAAGACGAGGAGGCGTATGGCCGGCTCGCGGTGCTCGCCAACTGGCGCGCCGAGACCAAAATCCTGTTCGACATCTCGCCCGCTGCGTTCGTGCCGCAGCCGAAGGTCACCTCCTCGGTGGTACGATTGATACCGCGCGCTGCGCCCGAGCCGTGCGACCGCCGCATGCTCGAGCAGGTCGCGGCTGCCGCCTTCGGCCAGCGCCGCAAGATGCTGCGCCAAAGCCTGAAATCGCTGTCGGTAGATCCGGCGCGGCTTGCTGCCGCAGCCGATGTCGACGCGACGCGACGCGCGGAAACCATTCCGGTCGCCGGCTTTGTTGCCATGGCGAGGGAATTGGCCGATATACGGTCCACAAAATAGAACAACAGGAGAAAACGTAATGGCGCGCATGGTTCGCCAATCCCTCGTCAAATTCGATGCACCGCTGTGCGAAACCATCGTCGACACGCCGAAGCCCCAGGGACGCGAAGTGCTCGTGCGCATCGAGCGCTGCGGCCTGTGCCATTCCGATCTCCACATCCAGGACGGTTACGCCGATCTCGGCGGCGGCAAGAAGCTCGACACCACCCGCGGCATGACCCTGCCCTTCACGCTCGGCCATGAGATCGCGGGTATCGTCGACGAGGTCGGCCCCGACGCGCCGAAGGATCTGGTCGGCACGAAGAAGGCGGTCTTCCCCTGGATCGGCTGCGGCCAGTGCCGCGACTGTCTCGCCGGCGACGAGAACCTCTGCGTCAAGCAGCGCTTCCTCGGCGTCTCGATCGACGGCGGCTTCGCCACCCATGTGCTTGTGCCCGACGCAAAATACCTGCTCGACTACGATCCGCTGCCGGTCAATCAAGCTGCCACGTTGATGTGCTCCGGCGTCACCGCCTACGGCGCGCTGAAGCGCCTGGTCGATCGTCCGCGCCAGCGCAATCTCTTGCTGATCGGTCTCGGCGGCGTCGGCATGATGGGCCTGTCGTTCGCGCAGGCGATGTTCAAGCAGCCGATCACGGTTGCCGATCTCAGCCCCGCGGCACGCGAGACCGCACTGAGGAACGGCGCGGCGGCAGCCTACGACCCGGCGGAGCCCGATGTCGTCAAGCGCATGCTGAAGGAGAGCGACGGCGGCTTCGACGGCGTGGTCGACTTTGCCGGCAACGAAAAGTCGATGGCATTTGCGGTGTCGACGGTGGCACGCGGCGGCAAGATCGTGGTGTCCGGCCTGATGGGCGGCCAGTTCACGCTGCCGATGGTGCAGTGGGTCTACAAGCGCATGACAATCGAAGGCTTCATGGTGGGCACGCTCGCCGAGGGCCAGGAGTTGATGGCGCTCGCGCGGGCCGGCAAGATCAAGCCGACGCCGATGAAGGAAGAGCCGATGGCCGACGTCCAGAAATGGATCGAGGAGCTGCGCGCCGGCAAGGTCGTGGGACGCATCGTACTGAAGAACTAAAGCATGATCCGGAAAAGTGTGTAGCGGTTTTCCCTCATCGCGCTTTAGCCGACGTCCCGCCGACCTCGCCCGACCAAAAATGGGGGAGGACGCGAATGAGGAGGAGACGTTCGACGATCCAGGCATGGGCGGCGCTCGCGCTCGCCCTCGCCGTGACGCCGGCCCTTGCGCAAAAGCACTCCGGGCCCGGCGTCACCGACCGCGACATCAAGATCGGCACCACGACGCCCTATAGCGGTCCGGCATCGGCCTATTCGGCCGGCGCGATCTCGATCACCGCCTATTTCGCGATGATCAACGATCAGGGCGGCGTCAACGGCCGCAAGATCAACTTCGTCAGCCTCGACGATGCCTACAGCCCGCCCAAGACGGTCGAGCAGATCCGCCGCCTGATCGAGAGCGACGAGGTGCTGTTCCTCGTCAACCCGGTCGGCACGGCACCCAACATGGCGGTGGTGAAATACATCAACCAGAAGCGGGTGCCGCATCTCTTCGTCGGATCCGGCGCGACGATCTTCAACGATCCCGAGCATTATCCGTGGACGATGAGTTGGACGCCGCATTACGCGTCCGAAGGCGAGATTTACGCCAGGTACATCCTGTCGACGCTACCGGAGGCCAGGATCGGCATCCTCGCGCAGAACGACGATCTGGGCCGCGACTACATACTCGGCTTCAAGCGCGGGCTTGGCGACAAGGCTGCGACGATGATCGTGTCGCAGCAGGCCTACAACACCAGCGACCCCACCGTGGATTCGCAGATCGTGTCGCTGAAGGCCGCAGGCGCCAACGTGCTGTTCATCGCCGCGGTGCCGAAATTCGCAGCGCAAGCGATCCGCAAGGCCTACGATATCGACTGGCACCCGCAGGAATTCCTCTCCAGCGTCGGCTCCTCGATCGCTGGTGCCATCCGCCCCGCGGGCTTCCAGGCCGCCAAGGGCGTGATCTCCGCGGCCTATCAGAAAGACCCAGCCGATCCGCAGTGGAAGAACGATCCAGCCATGCAGGCCTGGAACGTCTGGATGGACAAGTACAACCCGCATGTCGACAAGAGCGACTACTACGCACCCTACGGCTACAACATCGGCTACGCGGTGGTGCAGATCCTCAAGCAGTGCGGTAACGACCTGACGCGCGAGAACGTCATGAAGCAGGCCTCCCATCTCGACATGGAGCTGCCGTTGCTGCTGCCCGGCATCCGCTTGCGGACCTCGCCGACCGACCTGCGGCCGATCAAGCAAATGCGTCTGGTCCGCTTCAACGGCGAGCGCTACGTGCTGTTCAGCGACGTGCTCGAAAGCAACTAACGTGCTTGGACGAACCGGCGTCGGCCGAACCTGTTGCTGGAACCTGGTGTCGTCGCGCGCTTTGGAATCCGGCGTGCCGCTGCGCAACCAGGCAGTCGGTTCCTCAGCCACGGGCTTGCCGCAATTGCGGCACGCCGCGAGCCTCAATTAAGCCCTACCCATTCCGGATTTGCGGCGCATTGCGACCCAACTCTTTACCGAGATTGGCATCACCAGCGTTTGCGTAAAAAAAGAAATACCGGGGACGTGTATGTCAAATCGTTCAGCGAAATTCGCTGCGGCGCTCGCCGCCAGCATGTTGGCCGGCGCCAACTTCGGCGCCGTGGCCCAGAACGCCGCCACTCCGGCGGCAACCAACACGGCCGATGCCAAGACGGCCGACACTTGCCAGCCGGCGCCGAAGGGAACCGCGCCAGCGGGAAGCCATTGGTTCTATCACCTCGACCGCAGCACCCAGAAGAAGTGCTGGTACCTCGGTGACGCCAAGAACAAGGTAGTTGCCAAGACCGCCGCTGCGCAGCAGCAGCAGCCGGCGGCCGCACCCGAGACGGCGACAGCCGACGCCACGCCGCCGCAG
>NZ_JACMYO010000206.1 GCF_020889685.1 Bradyrhizobium oropedii | reverse complement strand
GGTGCTGTAGAGTGCGTTCCGAAACATCCGGGGGGGCAGCGCATGGCGATCGTATTCATTACCGGCAGTACGGATGGTCTCGGCCGGGCGGCGGCGCAGTCGCTTCTCGATAAGGGGCATCGAGTGGTGCTGCACGCGCAAACGGCAGATCGCGCCGCAGCCGTCGGAGAGCTCGCGTTGCGCTCCGAACGAGTTGTGGTCGGGACCTGCAGAGCGGCGCCGAGACCAAAGGCATCGCGGACCAGGTGAACGCGATCGGGCGCATGGATGCGATCATCCATAACGCTGGCGTCTACACACAGCGGAGTCGTGGCTCGACTCCTGAAGGCCATGCCGGGACGTTGGCGATCGATACTCTTGCACCCTACTTGCTGACGGCACTGATCGAGCGCCCCGCTAGACTGGTCTATCTTAGCAGTGGGCTGCATCGTGGCGGGGAAGGCTCGTTGGATGACCTTGATTGGACGAAAAGGTCTTGGGATTCGGCCAGGGCCTACGCCGAGAGCAAGCTTCACCTCGTCGCGCTGGCGCGACGCTGGCCAAGCGTCCTAAGCAACGCGGTCGATCCAGGCTGGGCGCGCACGAAGATGGGTGGCACGGGCGCCCCGGTAGATGTCGAAACGGGTCAGAAGACGCAATCCTGGCTGGCCGTGAGCGACGATCCAGCCGCGCTAGTTAGCGGCCGCTATTGGCATCGCCTCCAGCAGCAGGAGCCGGCCAATGAGGCGACCGATCCGAGCTTTCAGGATGAACTCATCGATAAATTGGGCAGGCTGACCGAAGTTAAGTTACCGGCATAGGTAACCAGCGCGGATCTGCTCTGGGGCAAAACCGCCCGCGGCGGACCGATTGCCTGCACTTGAAAAAATATGAAAAAATCCTTGAACTTGGTGTGTTGCCGACGCCGTCGAAGACTTCCTCGACGGCCGTTTTGGCTGGGCGGCGGGAGCCGTGGAAGGTACGCATCCGACGGGGGCCGTCTTGCGTGACGGGTGGTAATTCGCGAAGCGTGTGGCCTTAAGTCTAGCTTTAAGGTCATCAGGCGATGCGGGTCGAGGTTTTGGGCGGGCTGGAGCGGCGGCGGCGCTGGTCGCAGGACGACAAGGCACGGATTGTCGAGGAGACATTGGCGCCGGGCGCGAAGGTGACTGAGGTTGCGCGTCGCAACGGAGTAGCGGCCAGCCTGGTGTTTACCTGGCGTCGACAAGCACGGACATCGGAACAAGTTGTACCATCTTTTACGCCGGTGCAGATCGCGGCCGTAGCGGCATCGGCTGAGGAAACTCCGAAGCTTTTGCCTACGGTTGATGGCCGAGTTCGCTCCGTGGCAGCCGCGCGTACTGGATTGATAGAGATCGATCTCGGCAACCGACGGTGCATCCGGGTGGATGCGCACGTCGATCCGG
Source organism: Bradyrhizobium oropedii (assembly GCF_020889685.1). GTDB lineage: Bacteria > Pseudomonadota > Alphaproteobacteria > Rhizobiales > Xanthobacteraceae > Bradyrhizobium > Bradyrhizobium oropedii. Next base: position 13,014 of record NZ_JACMYO010000206.1, on the reverse strand, counting down.
AGGCGCTGGCGCGGGTCCTCGATGTGCTTGGACGCCGATGATTGCGATACCGGGGAATGTGCGAGTGTGGCTCGCGACAGGCTACACGGATATGCGCAGAGGCTTTCCGTCGCTGGCACTCCAAGTGCAGGAGGTGCTGCACAAAGACCCGCTCAGCGGTCATCTGTTCGTCTTCCGCGGTCGCCGCAGCGATCTTGTGAAGGCGATCTGGCACGATGGCCAGGGAGCCTGCCTGTTTACCAAACGACTCGAGAGAGGAAAGTTCATCTGGCCATCGGTTGCCGGTGAATCGGTAACGATCTCGCCGGCGCAGTTGAGCTATCTGCTGTCCGGGATCGATTGGCGTAACCCTCAAGAAACCCATCGGCCGACGCGGGTCGGATAGCCGCTTTTACGGTTTGAATCTGCTGCTTGATCTGATTCAATGGCTTCATGGTATCGAAGCCGGACGATCTTCCATCGGACCTCGTCAGTGCCCTGGCGGCGCTGCAGGCCGAGCGTGAGGCACGGCTGCGAGCTGAGGCGGTGGCTGCCAACTGGCAGGCACAAGCCGCGAATGCGCAGGCGCAACTGTCGGATACCGAGGCGCTGATCGCGCATCTCGAGTTGCGGATCGAGAAGCTCAAACGCGAATTGTACGGGCAACGCTCCGAACGCACGGCACGGCTGCTCGAGCAGCTGGAGCTGGAGCTGGAAGAGCTCGTCACCACAGCGAGCGAGGATGAGCTTGCCGCGCAGTCCGCAGCGGCGAAGACGCAGAACGTCCGCCCCTTCATGCGCAAGCGGCCGGTGCGCAAGCCGTGGCCGGACGACATCGAACGCGAGCGCGTCGTCATTGAGGCTCCAGCGACCTGCGCCTGCTGTGGTGGATCGCGCCTGGCGAAGCTGGGCGAGGATGTGACCGGGACGCTGGAGGAGATCCCGCGGCGCTTCAAGCTGATCGAGACGGTACGCGAGAAGTTCACCTGCCGCGATTGCGAGAAGATCAGCCAGCCGCCGGCACCGTTCCATGCCACGCCGCGCGGCTTCATTGGTCCGCAACTGCTGGCGACGATCCTGTTCGACAAGTTCGGCATGCATATCCCGCTCAATCGCCAGAGCGTGCGCTTTAAGGCCGAGAGGATCGATTTGCCGCTATCGACGCTGGCCGACCAGGTCGGCCACGGAACCTTCGCCGTCATGCCGCTGTTCCAGCTGATCGAGCGTCATGTGCTTGCGGCCGAGCGCCTTCATGGCGACGACACCACCATCCGCATCCTGGCGAAGGGCAAGTGCACGACGGGGCGAATCTGGACTTATGTGCGGGATGACCGGCCCTTCGCCGGGCCTGCGCCGCCGGCGGCGGTCTATTACGCCTCGAGCGACCGACGAGGCGAGCATCCCCAGAAGCATCTGGCCGCCTTCGCCGGTATCCTGCAGTGCGACTGTTACAGCGGCTTCGAGCCGCTGTTCGACCCGCAGCGGAAAGAGCTGCCGATGACGCCGGCGTTTTGCTTTGCCCATGCGCGGCGGGGCTTCTTCGAGCTGGCTGACATCGAGAAAAATGCCCGGGAAGGTAAGAAGGGCAAACCGGTCTCTCCGATCGCGCTGGAGGCGGTCAGACGCCTCGATGCGTTGTTTGAGATCGAGCGCGCCATCAACGGCCGCAGCGCCGACGAGCGGCGCGCCGCTCGCCAGGAGAAGAGCAAGCCGCTTCTCGAGGATATGCACGCCTGGTTGCTGCGTGAGCGCGAAACCCTGTCGCGCTCCTCCGAGGTCCTGAAGCCGATCAACTACATGCTCAGGCGCTGGGATGACTTCGCCCGCTTCCTCGACGATGGCCGGATCTGCTTGACCAACAATTGCGCTGAGCGCGCATTGAGAGGCATCGCCTTGGGACGGCGCAACTGGACCTTCGCTGGTAGCCAGCGTGGCGCCGACCGTGCCGCCATCATGCTGACGATGATCACGACCTGTCGCCTCAACGACGTCGATCCCAAGGCCTGGCTCGCCGAGGTCCTCGCCCGGATCGCCGATCTTCCCGCGTCGCGCCTGCACGAACTGCTGCCCTGGGAATGGAAGCTCCTGCGCCAGGCCGATAAGCCCGTCGGTCAGCAGGCCGCCTGACCATCACCCAACCGATCATAGATCTCACTGTGCCCGCGCGCATGCGTCAATCAGGCGGTCTTCGTCGTATGCGTACCGTGGAAGCTCATGCGGACGCGGTGGTTCGCCCCGCGCTGGTCGAGATTGCTTTAGGCGTTGGAGAACCGCCTCGCCATAGAGATACGTTTGCGGATCATTTTACTGTTCCGTGATGCGTGAACAGATCCAAGCCTTTGACTGGGTGGCAATAGATGATACCTTACCGTATCTTTTGAAGAAAAAAGGTACGTAAACGCATCATGGAACGAAGCTCAGAAGCAACCCAACAGCTAGGACGCCTCCTCCGGGATGCAAGAAAGCAAACGGGCCTAACTCAAGAGCAGGTGGCCGAACGCGCAGGCATTTCTCGGCCGCGTTACCGCGATATCGAGCAAGGCATCGCCGCTGCGCGGGCGAACACGCTGATTAACGTCGCGCGCGCGCTCGGCATGGAGCTAATGCTGATCCCACAGGCCATCGTACCAGGCGTCAACGCACTGCTTCGGCCGTCCGAAGACGAAGACCGACCAGCGTTCACCACCGATACGGATGACGATGATGATGAGTAGCCACGTCCGCGCTCCTAACACCATCCAGTCGCTGGACGTGTTTCTCAAAGACCTCAAGGTCGGAACGCTCGTGCGTACGCCGGGCGATTTCAACGCCTTCAGTCTTGATCCGGCCTATCGAGCCATGGCGCGACCCCCGATATTGAGCCTTTCATTCCGCTCCGCCGATGGTGGCCTTCGTAAGGATCCGAAGCCCGCAGCACACATGCTGCCCGCGTTCTTCGCGAATATGTTGCCCGAAGACAAGCTTCGCGAGGCGATGGTAAAGCACCACGCGGGAGCAGTGAGGCAAGGAAACGATTTCGACCTCCTCGCGGCGCTTGGCGAAGACCTGCCAGGTGCAGTGCGCGTCGTGCCGAGCGACGGCAGCACCACGATAGCCGTGCAAGACAATCCACGTGAGATCAAAGCGCGGTTTTCCTTGGCGGGAGTTCAGATGAAGCTCTCCGTGATGAAAAATACGGGCAAGGGTGGCGGACTGACTTTGCCCATCGGCGACGAGCAAGGTCAGTACATCGCAAAATTCCCCTCGACCAATCTTGTCGGCTTGTCGGAAAACGAGTTCGCCATTTTGGCGCTGTCCGAAATCCTCGGAATGGATGTGCCGGAACGCGAGCTTGTCGAGAAATCCGATTTCCAGGGAATTCCCGAAGAATTCAATACACTGTCGACTGGCAAGGTCTTGCTGGTGAAGCGTTTCGACCGTGGCCCCAAAGGTACCCGAATTCACGTCGAAGACTTCGCTCAGATCTTTGGCCGGCAGCCATCCAAAAAATACGATGATGCATCATACCACGACATCGCCTCCGCGCTGAACGTGGCGGTTTCGACCGACGCCGCACTCGAATTCGTTCGCCGACTGGCACTTGCCGCGCTCGTCGGCAACGGCGACATGCACTTGAAGAATTGGTCCACAATATACCCAGGTGATGGTTGCACTCCGGTCATCGCCCCCGTGTACGACGTCCTATCGATCACCGCCTATTTTCCGAAGGACGATATGGCCCTCTCTTTGGGAGGAGAGAAATCCTTCAAAGCGCTTACTCCGGACCGCTGGCGAAAGTTCGCCAATCGCGCGCGGCTACCCGAGCCGGCGGTCATCTCGGCCGTCGAGGAGGTCGTATCGTTGGTGAACGACCATTGGTGGCAACTCCCAGAGCGGGATGTCGTGCCGGCCGCTGTTCTCAGTAAGATCGATGCCAAGATCGAGGAGATGAGCCCGGTTCTAGATCCCGGCCACGTTCCGAAGTCTTCGCTGGCTACCCGCTGAGCTTGGCGCCATCGGAACTAGCTGGCCACAGCATACGACACCGGGTTGCATTCAGTTTTGGCTTATCATCCGCCGAGCCTGAAGAAGGTGCCGGCCCAGCTTCTTCGACGACCGGCTCGCGCACGGTCGTAGATGTTTGGCAGGCTTGCACGTTCAAAAGGTCTACAAGGGCCGCCTATCCGAGAAGCGAGGCTTTCTAGCGCGAACCGCGAAAGGCGGCGGGCTAGCGTTCGCCGGCAACGCCGCCGCGGCGGAGTTGGACGCTCTTCAAGCAGTCAGACGTGCAGTTTACGAACGGGCCCGTCAGGTGCGATCTCGAGCTCAACGGGACGAGGACTATCAAGGTCTATTCAGCAACCGCCTAGCTCTCAGGAAATACGACGGTGCGTTCCGGGTCCATTGCGGGACTACGAACGGTAGCTGCCGAAGCAGACGACCGAGGCGTTCAAGCTTTACGGTGAAGACGGTGTCTCGCTTCTGGTGTTCGAACGAGGCCTTCGACCTGGTTCCCTCGTTGAACGACCGGAATCTTGCGGACTTGGTCTACCAACTGGACCGCGACGTCTTGCGGGCGCAGACCGAGACGGACGACCGGTCGCTAGACCAGGCGTTGGAGCGGCTGGCCGAGTTGGATGCTGCTCGAGAGTAGGCGCCGGAAATGCCAGCGACCCGACGATGGTCATCATCGTCGGCATGTGCGAAGGGGACCCAGAGAGGCCGCTTAGCCGGTGCCGATCATCGGCGCCACATGATCAGCATGGGCTGCTGCTCGTCGGCATGTCGATGATGATCGTCCCGGCCATCGTCACCGGCATCATCATCTCCGGCACTACCAGCAGCAGCGGCAATTCCATCTTCGCATCGCGATCAGCGCCGTCGGACTAGCCGACGGCCCAGCGGCCGCTGACCATAGTTGCGATCACAGCGAAATCGCCTACCGTACTCACGGTGAAATCAGCGCAGCGTTAATGTTTGGGTTCGAGATTTTCTCCCGATTTGACATGATCTGGCAATGACTTATGAAAATCGAGTCATGCCTGGAGATCGGTATCGAGTCGTTCCTCCCGAACGAGTCGTTCTTAAAGCGGACCTACCACACACTGAAAATATTGGTGGGCCCGGCAGGACTCGAACCTGCAACCAGACCGTTATGAGCGGCCGGCTCTAACCGTTGAGCTACGGGCCCCCACCGCCATAAGGCGGCCGCGCCGCCGGGCCAAGACCGTTTACAGGTTGGCTAGCAATTCGGCAATCCCATCGTTTCAAGCGAATAGGGGCTTGCTCGCAGCCTGCGCTTCGCGCGGTGCACCGACTTTTGATTCCATTCGGGCGTGCCCGCGACGAATTGCTTCAGTAAAACTTCGTCGAGCTGTGACCCGCGATGACAAACTTGCCGCCACATCTGCCTTTGTGTGGCCTTGTCAAAGACCGGCGAAGCGTCGTGACGCTCCCCAACGCTGGAAATAACTGCAGATCGCGCGCTTTAGATCGGCTTTGCGCGCCCAAGCTTTCGTCGGATTGCGCCGTCGAGGCGACACACCTCGGATCACATGGTTGAGTCGTCAGCGCTTCGGCCACTCCGCCGAGTTATGGTCCGCGCATGCGAGTCAAAACCGACCGAGAACTTTGTGCTTCGTACAACGTCACAAGTCTCGCACCGCTGCGACCCAGCGTTTCCGTTTCACAAACCTTGGTATAAGTTTTGCAGCTCATTCTATATTGCCTGCTTACCTTTGTAGAGTGAGCCCCCCGTCGGGTCGTCTGTACTTTCGATGTCGAAACTGGATCCTTCGATATACGGGTCGGCGCGAGGCCGCAAGCTGACTTGACTGCTTGCTGGAAGTCCCTGCGGTCCATTCAGGCGTGAGCAAGAAAAATAAATGGGTATGTGAGCCCGCCTCCGCACCCTGAGTGACCTCTGGCCGATTGCTCCGGAAAACGAGACGGGTCTTCATCTTAAGAAAATCCTGCCGCGATCCGAGATCGCGACCAGAATTCATCTAGGCAACAACATGGAGAAGAGGAGGAGTGAGGTCTCTCTGCCTAGGAACGTGTGTGGCTTCTAACAGCCGATCCCGCTTCCCTCATGCTACGGACGTCAGCCGCGGTAGCTGCAGTAGCTGAAGCGATTGCCAGCGAATTAGCATTACCCTCTCGAATGCGAGCCGAGATGGGATCTACCGAGCTTTTCATAAGACGTCCGGTGTTATCTATCGTCGTCAGTCTCCTGATCCTGCTTATTGGTCTTCGTGCGGCCACCGTTCTACCGATCCGGCAGTATCCCAAGCTGTCTAATACGGTCGTCAGTATCGCGACCTCCTACCCTGGCGCCTCCGCCGACATGATCCAGGGGTTCATCACCACTCCGCTGGAGCAGGCAGTCGCGTCCGCCGAGGGCGTCGACTACATCACATCCTCATCGGTGCTTGGTATCTCGACGATTCAAGTCTACATCAAGCTCAATTTCGATCCCAACGAGGCGCTCACCGAAGTGCTCTCCAAGGTCAACTCAGTCAAATATTTAATCCCGAAGGAATCAAACGATCCGGTCGTCACCAAATCAACCGGTCAAACCACCGCCGTCATGTATATCGCATTCTCCAGCAAGGAACTGACGTCCAGCGCGATCTCGGACTATCTCTCACGTGTCGTGCAACCGGTTATGTCAACCGTCGATGGCGTCGCAGCGGCAGACGTCCTTGGCGGACAGAGTTTCGCGATGCGGCTATGGCTCGATGCTGCGAAAATGGCGGGGCACGGCGTGTCGCCGGCTGATGTTTCGGCCGCGATCACCGCCAACAACTTCCAGGCCGCGGCCGGCCAGACCAAGGGCTTTTTTACCATCTCCGACGTCACGGCAAACACCGATCTTCGGAGTGTCGATGACTTCAAGCGCTTGATCGTCAAAGCCAATGACGGCGGCTTTGTACGCATCGAGGACATTGCGACAGTTGAGCTTGCCGCGCAGACAACAGACGTCAGTGTGGCCATGAACGGCGAGCACGCGGTCTTCATCGGCGTGCAGGCGAGCCCGCAAGGCAATCCGCTGATAGTGCGAGGCGTTCGGGCGCTGTTTCCGGAAATGGAGCGCAACCTGCCACCGTCGATAAATATGAAAGTGGCCTACGACTCCACCAAATTCATTCAATCGTCGATCGACGAAGTAAAAAAGACCCTCATTGAGTCCGTCGTGATCGTTGTGGTGGTGATCTTCCTGTTCCTGGCGTCGCTGCGGTCGGTCATCATTCCTGTCGTCACCATTCCGTTGTCGCTCGTCGGTGTCTGCAGCTTGATGCTGGCGCTGGGGTTTTCATTCAATCTCCTGACCCTCCTTGCGATGGTGCTCGCGATCGGTCTCGTGGTCGACGACGCGATCGTCGTGGTGGAAAACATTCATCGCCATTTAGAAGAGGGGGCGCCGCCCCTGCAGGCAGCGACAAGGGGCGCGCGTGAGATTGTTGGCCCAGTTGTCTCCATGACGATTACGTTGGCCGCCGTATACGCCCCAATTGGATTTCTCGGCGGCCCCACCGGTGCGCTGTTCCGCGAGTTCGCGTTTACGCTGGCAGGAGCGGTGATCGTATCGGGCGTGATCGCTTTGACGCTGTCGCCGATGATGTGCTCGCTCTTCTTGAGGAGTGCTGAGGAGGGGCAGTTTGCAAGATTTGTGAACCACGGATTCGGCGCCATGACACGCTGGTACGGCCGCAAGCTCAATCGCTCGCTCGACTATCGGCCGATTACTGGTCTGTTTGCGGTGACCATGTTGGGCCTCGTCGGCTTTCTCTATATGCATACTTCCAAAGAATTCGCACCCGACGAGGATCAAGGTATCGTATTCGCACTAACCAAGGCGCCGAAATACGCCAATATCGACTACCTTGACTATTACGGCGCCAAGCTCGAAAAAGTCTTTCAGAAGTTTTCCGAGACCGATTTGAGCTTCGTACTCAACGGGGTTAGCGGCTCTCAGGGTGGCATGGCCGGCACGTTGCTCAAGCCATGGGACGAGCGCAAGCGGTCATCGATCGCGCTAAAGTCCCTTGTCCAGACCGAGCTATCTAAAATTGAAGGCATTAACGCGTTTGCCTTTAGCTTGCCGCCGCTTCCGGGCGGTTCGGGTGGCCTACCAGTGCAGATGGTGATCAATTGATCAATTCGACGCTAGGCTTCCAATCCGTCTATGAGCAGATGTCGAAGCTGAAGGATGCGGCGCGCAAGAGCGGTCTGTTCTTGGTGAGCGACTCCGACCTCGAGTTTAATCAGCCAGCGGTACGAATCAAGATCGATCGATCAAAGGCCAACGATCTTGGCGTCACCATGCAGAACATCGGTAACGCGCTCGCCAACCTTGCTCGGCGGAAACTACATCAACCGCTTCAATTTGCAGGGCCGCTCCTACCAGGTGATCCGCAGGTGCCGCGCGAGAAACGCTTGGCGCCGGAAGCAATCGGGAGCTATTATGTGAAGACCGCGACGGGCTCGATGCTCCCGCTGTCTAGCGTAGTTTCCATCGAGACTGCGACCGATCCGAACGCGCTCACCCACTAAAACCAGCTCAACTGCGAGACCTTTCAGGCCGTGCCGATGCCCGGCGTCACGATCGGTCAGGCTGTGGACTTCCTGGAAGCGGAGGCAAAGAAACTGCCCGCAGGCGTCAGCCACGACTTCCTCGCTGACGCTCGCCAGTATGTGCGCGAGGGTAACCAGCTGCCCGTCACCTTTGCATTTGCACTCATCATCATATTCTTGGTGCTTGCGGCGCAGTTCGAAAGTCTGCGCGATCCCTTAATCATCATGATCAGCGTGCCGATGGCAATAGTCGGCGCCTTGATCCCACTATTCTTTGGCTCGGCGACGATGAACATCTATACCCAAGTCGGGCTGTTGACACTGGCGGGGTTAATTTCCAAGCACGGCATCCTGATGGTTGAGTTCGCCAATGAGTTGCAGCTCAAGGAGAGACTCGACCGTCGTTCGGCTATAGAGATGGCGCCGCGCGTCCGACTTCGTCCAATCTTGATGACCACGGCGGCAATGGTCGCGGGTCTTTTGCCCTTCTGACCGCGACGGGGGCTGGTGCCGCGAGCCGCTTCTCGATTGGGCTCGTGCTCGTCGCAGGCATGTCCATCGGCACCCTGTTCACGATCTTCGTGCTGCCGGCGGTCTATGTTACGATCGCGTCTGATCACCGCGCCGATGCGAGCTCCGGCCACGCGAAAAACGGCGTTGAGCTCGACCTCATCGGCGCTGCAGATGATCAGGTGGCTAAGCAATGACGACAAGATCTATCTAGGTTCGCTCGATGCTATTCTAGATGGGGGCATTGCGCGCCGACCGCGTGAATCTGATGGGCTTTAGCTTGTGACGAGACCGACGGATAATCCCGGGCTGCTGCTTCGCACGACCTATCGTTCGTCCGCGATGAAGGACATATCGTCAAGAAATACGACCGCTTCACGCGCCGGTGTGGTGAGCGAAGCGGCCTGGACCCGCCTTCACGTTCCGTTCCGCATTGAGATCTTCACGCATAGGTGCTCGGCGAGAACACATCAGTGATCCGCTCCTGCTCCGCCAAGGCGAATTGCCGGACATTCACGGCCAGCGCAAGGCCCAAGCTCGAGCTCGCCGAAGGAGAATTATTTGCTTCCGTCTGACGCTTGCGTTGCTTGTTGAAAGGAATGAACGCTGGTTTGAACCGCCTTAGGATTGGTTGATACAGTTCAGTTTCGTGGGCGAAAGGGCCGGGAACGGTCGTCAGGAGCCCCCGCATCCATGAGCGACGCACTTACCGGCTTTCGACACGAAGACCATCAATCGACAAACCGAAAACAAACTGCACGTATCGGCTGAGTGACCGTAGTCGGGTGCTGGGAAGTGCAGGCCGGCTTCTGTTATACGACCGGAGTCGAGAACAAGAGCAACTGCTGAACCTCTGCGCTTGACCACGGCGGCGGCCATGGTGAAGACGACCGGAACTGCTAAGCGAGTGGTCAGAATCTGCCGCAACCTTGATGACCCATGGTCACGTCTGCGCGCGCGCCCCTGACCTGACCGACGCCGCCGCTTAGGCGGCGACGATGATGGCAGTACCACTCGAAGTGGCTATGGTCGTCGGCGGCGAGCGCTGGTACCGAACAATCGGTCACTCGAGATACAACACATCAAGTGGGGCGCGGGGAACCACCTGGCTGCCTGAAACCGGGAATAATCGGATATCAAAAATACGGACCGACATTGACGGCTTGCGCCTAATTGCGGTCCTGATGATGTTCGTTGTATTGATCTCGCGACTCAGCGCGGTTGCTCGTGATGGCAGCTTCCGAAAGTTGTCGGAAAACTTACGCCGTGTTCGCGCCAAGTACAAAGAGGTGTCGCGCGCCATCGGCTTTGTAGACTTTACGACAGAGCCATGGTGAGCCGCGCCCCGGCTGTCGCAGACCAGCAAAAACTGTCACCGCTCAATGGCTAGCTTATCCGGGAAAGATTAGCCGAACCCCGCATCTAGCGTGCTCGACGATCATTCCAATTTATCGCTCGCCCTGTGACGCTCCAGTCTTTGTGACGGCATCGCATTTGCAGGGATGAAGAATATCAACTTGAGGCCGGCATCGTCGAGCCGCGGGCCGTTTGCAGGCGACGCACGCAGGATGGGGACGCCGCGCTCGCGAGCCCGTTCTCTCAGGAGTGCGCGTGATACCATTTGCCAATTGGTCAGCAGGCCTGCTTGGGACGCGGCTCGCATTTCTTGTGGCCGGCTTCGGCCTCGCGGCCTGGGCGCCATTGGTCCCGCTCGCCAAGGAACGGCTCGCGGTGGATGATCGCATGCTTGGTCTTCTGCTGCTCTGTCTCGGAACGGAATCCGTCATCGCCATGCTTTTTACCAGCGTGTCGAGTGCGCGGAACGGCAGCAAGCCCATCATCCTTGCGGGTGGACTTGGACTCGCGCTCATCCTGCCGTGGCTTGCAATTGCCGACACACCTCTCAGGCTCGGTGCTACCCTGTCGGCGTTGCGCTCGGCTCGATCGATGTGGCCATGAACATTCATGCAATTGAATTGGAGCGCGCCACCGGCCGTCCCCTGATGTCCAGCTTCCACGCCCGGTACAGCATTGGGGAATTCACCGGCTCTGCCGCCGTGACCTCGTTCCTCTCGCTGCAGCTTGGCCCGCTTTGTTCGACGTTGGTCTGTTCGGCGTTAATGACGATCGCGATTGTGTCGGCCTGGCCGGGGTTGCTTGCGACGGGTTCGAGGCAACAGGGCCCGTTGTTTGTCTTGCCCCATCGCAGCGTATTGCTGGTAGCTGTGCTCGCGGCTATCACCTTTCTTGTCGAAGGTGCAATGCTCGATCGGAGCGCTTTGCTTCTTGTTGGGCGGGATCTTCTCCCGGAGGAGCATGGGGGCCTCGGTTGTATGCTCTTTTCAATCGCAATGACGGCAGGACGTCTCTGCGGATATGCCGTGGTGGCACGAATCGGCGAGCGCGCCACATTGATGCTCGAGACTCTGCCGATCGTGGCAGGCTTTTTTGCTGTGGTGGCCGCGCCGGTTGCGTTGATTGCTATGGCGGGTTTCCTGCTTATCGGATTGGGTATTTCAAACGTTGTACCCGTACTGTGTCGACGCGCCGGCAAACAGAAGGTGATGCCAGTAGGGCTTGCGATCGCGGTCATCACGACAGCCGGCTATGCCGGTATACTCGTCGGTCCCGCCAGCATCGGGTTCGTCGCGCACATGGTTGGCTTGCCCTTGGCGTTCGGGATGTTAGGCGCGCTTATGTGTATCGCTACGCTGTCGGCGCGGATGATGATGACAGACCATCGCTAGGCCGCTGATCGAGAGGAAAGGGATACCATCACATTTTCAACTAATGATCGGCCGCCGGTCGGCGTTAGAGGCTTAGAATCGATGTGCTCCCAGCTTGATGGCAGCACGTCTCGATCATGACCATTCTCCGTTTACTGCAAATGGGCTGGCTGCGTCGTGGCTAGGATACACCGCGTCACTCGGGTTTTGGTGTCCAACTGAGTGCGGTGTTGACAAAGAACGTTTGTCAACTGCGAGGCAAATTGATCGTTACGTGAGCGGCGAGTGCGCGAGGCTGGGACATCCACCGCCGATTGATCGTAGCACCGGCCCCTTATCAGGAACAAGCAGATCACTCCGGTGCCGCCCATCGCTGTCGGCGAGATACGCCAGGTAAGCCAGCTGAATGCCGTCCTCTAGTGAGGTCTGGGCGCGCCAGCCGAGCCTGGCCAGCCGGCCGACATCGAGCAGCTTGCGCGGCGTGCCGTCCGGGCGCGACGCGTCGAAGCTAATCTCACCGCGAAAACCGACGGCGGCCGCGACCACGAGTGCGAACTCGGCGATGGTGATGTCCTCGCCGGTGCCGATATTGACCAGCTCCGGCGAGGAATAGGTCTTCATCAGATGGATGCAGGCGTCGGCGAGATCGTCGACATAGAGGAATTCGCGGCGCGGCGTGCCGGTGCCCCACACCACGACATTGCCGGTGCCCGAGACCTTCGCCTCGTGAAAGCGGCGGATCAGCGCCGCGACGACGTGGCTGTATTCGGGATGATAATTGTCGCCGGGACCGTAGAGATTGGTCGGCATCACGCTGATGTAATCGGCGCCATACTGGCTGCGATAGGCCTCCACCATCTTGATGCCGGCGATCTTGGCGATGGCATAGGGCTCGTTGGTCGGCTCCAGCGGGCCGGTCAGCATCGAATCCTCGCGCAGCGGCTGCGGCGCCAATCGCGGGTAGATGCAGGACGAGCCGAAGAACATCAGCTTCTCGCACCCATTGGCATGGGCCGCCTGGATCACATTGGTCGAGATCGCCAGATTGTCGTAGAGGAATTCCGCCCGCAGCGTGTTGTTGGCGACGATGCCGCCGACCTTGCCGGCGGCGAGGAACACGGCCTGTGGCCGCTTCGCGGCAAACCAGGCGTTGACCGCGGCCTGGTCGCGCAGGTCGACCTCGCTGCGCGATACCGTCAGCAGATCGGCCCCTTCGCGCGCCAGCCGGCGCATCAGCGCCGAA
>NZ_JACMYO010000205.1 GCF_020889685.1 Bradyrhizobium oropedii | reverse complement strand
GGGCGGAAATAGGTCGGGTCGATCTGCACCAGGGTGTTGCCGGACGCCTTGTCGACACCGATCTCCTCGACGCCCTTGCCGCGCCATTCGATGCTGCGGCCGACCTCCGCAAATGCCAGCTCGACGAATTCGCGGACCGAACGCGTCTCGCCGGTCGCGAGCACGAAATCGCCAGGCTCGTCCGCCTGCAGGATTCGGTGCATGCCCTCGACATAGTCGCGGGCATGGCCCCAGTCGCGCTTGGCATCGAGATTGCCGAGGTAGAGCTTGTTCTCCAGGCCGACCTCGATGCGGGCGACGGCGCGCGTGATCTTGCGCGTCACGAAGGTCTCGCCGCGGATCGGGCTCTCATGGTTGAACAGGATACCGTTGCTGGCGAACATGCCATAGGCCTCACGGTAGTTCACCGTGATCCAGTAGCCATAGAGCTTGGCGACGCCATAGGGCGAGCGCGGATAGAACGGCGTGGTCTCCTTCTGCGGTACCTCCTGCACGAGCCCGTAAAGCTCCGAGGTCGACGCCTGATAGAACCGCGTCTCCTTTTCCATGCCGAGGATGCGGATTGCCTCCAAAAGGCGCAGTACGCCGATGGCATCGGCATTGGCGGTGTATTCCGGGCTCTCGAAACTGACCTGGACATGGCTCTGGGCGGCCAGATTGTAGATCTCGGTCGGCCGGATCTGCTGCGTCAGGCGGATCAGATTGGTCGAATCGGTCATGTCGCCGTAGTGCATCAGAAACGGTACATCGCCGGCGTGCGGATCCTGGTAGAGATGGTCGACGCGCGCGGTGTTGAACGAGGACGAGCGACGCTTGACCCCGTGCACGGTGTAGCCGAGCCCGAGCAGATATTCGGCGAGATACGCGCCATCCTGCCCGGTGATGCCGGTGATCAGCGCTACGCGCCGCTTTGAGTCCTGAGCCGCCATGGTCTCTCTTAGTTGCGCCGGAAAGACAGCCTGTCCTTGAAGCGCTATTTGCGAAGCCGTTTCTCGAGAAATCCAGATGCGCAAGCGCTCTACCCGCAATTAGAGGAGAGCGATCGTCAGCTCCAGTCATACAGATCACGCAGCAATGCACACTATATACATTGATTTATATTGGACTGGAGCGAGCCACCTCCATTAAGTTTCAAAAAATGAAGTCAACTAGCCCTCGCAACCTGCCTGATACCGCGATGATCCTAGGCAGGCGAGATGAACGGAAAACACTGGTTACCCGCGGCCGGGCGCACTTGCGCCAGGCGATAATTCCAATGAAATAGCAGCCGAAGGTCTGTGTTCCTCAGGCGCATGTATGCATTCGCGTGGTCTCCGTATGAGCGGGAGAGTGACGTGCTGAGGCCGCAGTCGTCAATGCATTTGTCGGAATGACGGCATACAAGCCAGCATACAGTCAAGCCTGTGCATCAATTCGTAGTCTGCAAAGCGTCGGTACATTTAACTTCCGAACAGAATGCTCAGTCTGGGCAGCCGACTCATCAACCATGATCAGCGCCTTTACCAATATCCAACTCGCGGCACGTAGTGGACGATCGACGCAAGACACAGTGAGAAAGAGTAGCAAACGTTGGTATAGATCCTCGAACGTTTCTATATCGAAACCTTACGTTCGTACAATAGAGCTTCGATGCCAATCGTTTAGCGTCATCCCGACAAGCACAACGTTGCCTCGGTTCGAGTATGAGGAGCCTCTTAAATTCGCGCGACAGATTGTTTCCAGTAACATAGGACAATTCACGCCTACCGTCTGGTTCGAATGTCCTCAATCTATGGAGCAGACTATTTGCGCGATATGTCCGCAGCGGATTGTTGCGACGACGACAGGTATCGTTGCAACCTAGCGAGTCTGCACGGATCGGAATTCGATACCGCACAAAGCGATCACGCTATTCGCAGCCGCATCGCAGTTTGTACCTCGGGTAGCCAAAAGCGAAAGTAGGCGGGCGAAGCGATGATGGCTGAAAGAGATCTAACTCACTCTTGTGAATGCGGCGGCGATACAGGTAACCGCGAGAAATCCCGAACTTGACACCTGTTACCATCGGGCAAGTTAATTTCACGACGGGATTCCTGTGGGGCAACGTCAGGCTCCTTGAACTTGGGCTGCGTTGATCGATATGTGTGGAATTGTCGGCATCTTGGGGCGTGGTCCGGTCGTTGGGCAGTTGGTCGCTTCGCTCAAGCGATTGGAATATCGTGGCTACGACTCCGCAGGCCTGGCGACGCTCGAAGGTCTCCGTATCGAGCGCCGGCGTGCTGCGGGTAAGCTGAGAAACCTTGAGGAGCGCCTGCGCTATTATCCGCCTTCGGGTCATGCCGGTATCGGTCACACCCGCTGGGCGACTCATGGAAAGCCGACCGAGAGCAATGCTCATCCGCATGCGACGGAAAATGTCGCGGTTGTTCATAACGGGATCATTGAGAATTATCGCGAATTGCGAGCCGAACTGGAGCGGGATGGAGCCCATTTTAACTCAGAGACGGACACCGAGGTGGTGGCGCATCTCGTCGAATCTTATCTCATGAACGGCTACTCGCCGCAGGACGCGGTACAAGCGTCGCTGCCGCGGCTGCGCGGAGCCTTCGCGCTGGCTTTCCTTTTCAAGGCCCACGACGATCTTTTGATCGGCGCGCGCAAGGGATCGCCCCTTGCGATCGGACATGGTAACGGCGAGGTGTATCTAGGATCGGACGCGATCGCGCTCGCGCCCTTGACCGACACCATTACCTATCTTGAAGACGGCGACTGGGCCGTGCTTACGCGCGCGATCTGCGTGATCTATAGCGCAGACGGCGCCGTCGTCCAGCGGGAAACATCGAGGTCTGGCGTATCGTCACTCCTGGTGGACAAAGCGAATTATCGCCACTTCATGGCCAAGGAAATCCACGAGCAGCCGACGGTGGCCGGCAAGACATTGGCGCATTATCTCGATATGGCGGCCAAGCGCGTCGCCCTGCCGCTCACGTTGCCGTTTGACTTTAATTCCATTCAGCGCATATCGATTACGGCATGCGGCACGGCAAGCTATGCCGGGCACATTGCCAAATATTGGTTCGAGCGGCTGGCGCGCTTGCCTGTCGAGATCGACGTGGCGTCTGAGTTTCGCTACAGGGAGGCGCCTTTGCGCCAAGGCGATCTCGCGATCGTCATCTCGCAGTCGGGCGAAACCGCTGACACGCTAGCCGCGTTGCGATACGCCAAGAGCCAGGGCCTGCACACGATATCCGTGGTCAACGTCCCGACGTCGACGATCGCGCGCGAGAGCGAATCCGTTCTGCCGACGCTAGCTGGACCAGAAATCGGCGTCGCTTCCACGAAAGCATTCATCTGCCAGCTGATGGTGTTGGCGGCGCTTGCCGTCGCGGCAGGCAAAGGGCGCGGTAAGCTGTCTGAAATCGACGAATCGAAACTCGTGCGCGAGCTTATCGAAGTGCCGCGGTTGATTGCCGCGGCGCTGTTGACCGAGCCGCAGATCGAGAAGCTCTCGCGTGATATCGCCGAATCGAGGGACGTGCTCTATCTCGGTCGTGGCACATCGGCTCCGCTGGCGATGGAGGGCGCACTCAAGCTGAAGGAAATTTCCTATATTCATTCAGAAGGTTATGCCGCCGGCGAGCTCAAGCACGGACCGATCGCGTTGATCGATGAGGCCGTGCCTGTGGTGGTGATTGCGCCTTACGACGAGGTCTTCGAGAAGACCGTCTCGAACATGCAAGAAGTTGCGGCTCGGAGCGGCAAGATCATCCTGATCACCGATGCGAAGGGGGCTTTGGAAGCGACGGTGGACACACTCATGACCATTGTACTGCCGGAGATGGCCGCAAGCTTTACGCCGATAGTCTATGCCATTCCAGTGCAGCTGTTGGCTTACCATACCGCCCTCGTAAGGGGCGCGGACGTGGATCAGCCGCGTAATCTCGCGAAATCGGTGACTGTCGAGTGAGGCCGCAGCGTTAGCATCGGTACATCGACGCCTCGGCGTCGAGCCGTTGGGCTTGCGTTTGGTCGCGTCGGTTTTGTGGATGACGGAACCGGACAAGTTCTCAATTTGCTGTATCCGAAGTTGTTCGTAGCTGCCGCATGGTTGCACGACCTCAGGCAATGCTGTCGTCAGCCGCTCGTCCTCCGCTGAGCGGCGAAACGATACCCTCTAACTAATCTCGTAACTTGCCGACGAGCAACTCGGTGCAGACAGCTTCGAGCCGCTCCGCCGCGGCTAATTCAGTGGCAGCGTATACGCGCGACAACCTACTTTCCCAACTGCCAGCATCCGCGCCACGTCTGGCAAGTTGAACATGCGCTTCCACCCTGGGACGATTGCCTCGGATTAGCGGTCCAGTTTCTCCCTTAGATCGAGCGCAGCAGCGGCTCATCCGGTTTGGGTCGCACGTGCCACCGCAGTCCTCCCAGTTCCTACCCGTCATCAAAGAATTATAAGGATTGTTAGAAGCTCGACATTCGCGCGCTAGGTGGAGTCATGGCCAACCCGGGCCAGCGACTGAGAGAGCAAGGAGACGGACCCAAAAGTCAGCCGCGGACAGGCCGTTGGCCTCGTCGTCAACGCCTTTGCGAAAGACGTTCTGCAAAAGCTGCCGATGGAGTCCGCAGTGGAGGCGCAGAAGCTGATTTCGATCTCGCTCGAGGGATCTGTCGGATAACCAAACGTCCCGTGAGCCTCCCGAATTCGGCTCGCCATTCCCGATGACGCATTTCAGGGATCAGATCAGAATGACGCTACTCGAAGTCCGAGATTTGCATGTTGGTGTCCAGGGCCGAGAAATTATTCGCGGCCTCGATCTTAACGTCGATGCGGGTGAGGTGCACGCGATCATGGGGCCCAACGGATCCGGTAAATCGACCCTGTCCCACGTCATCGCGGGCAAGGGGGGTATGAAGTCACCGGTGAAGGTCCGAAGAAGTTATACTCGCACCACGGAATTTTCCATTCCGTCGGAGCAAGAAATTCGAAGCGGTATATCTGGCCCTGAGGATCAAGCTCACACTATGCGTGGAATTGCCCTGCCCGATTCTCGAGCGTTTCCGTGATCGCAGTACGCTGCGATCACGCTCACCGAAGGCGACCGTAACAAGGAAAACCGACTGCAAGGCCGAGCTGGCCGACACAGGCCTGCGAGTACTATCGATGCTTGCCGAGACCTATAGGTGCTCACCTTCTGCGATGACGATGCTGCAGAGTGCATGACGTCATCATCCTCCTCAGCTCAGCGCAAGGTGCCTCACCACCTAGCCATGGCCGGCTCGCCGAATCACGAGAATAGCTGCCTCGCCTTGATAAGCGCATGCACGAGCACATCGAATGTCCCGTCTGCGTTCTGCCCGCCAGCCGGAAGCGTGGACAAGACGAGCCCTCCTGGCGCGGGTGGCCTTTTCTCCGGCGGGAGAACTATAACATTTTTGGCAAAATGGGGCAATCCTTTCGCCGCCAAGAGACTGCCCTTACCAACATCACCGGCAATGGCATCGCCGCCGTGTTCGTATCCTGGTGGGAAGTCGCCACTGATCCGCATAGGCTTTCCGGTTTTTGATCGGCATCACCATCACCGCTCCCCTGTATGGGGCTATCAGGGCGGCCTGAATGTGCCGGTGAAGATCCTCGACAAGATCTTCGACGAGATCGACAAGAAGACCAACGTTCTTGGCAAAACTGACTACAGCTTCGACATCATTCGTTGATGACGGACAGTGCGCGTGCCATCGCCGAGAACACTCGACGATGGCACAAGCGCACGATGGTTGACCTTGCAATTAGCTTCCGCGGAGAGGAGAAACGGATGAGTTCGCTAGCGGCCACGGTCCAGAATATCTTCAACGAGCCGGGCTGCGCCAAGAATGGCAGAAAGTCGGAGGCTGAGCGCAAGAAGGGCTGCACCAAGCAGCTGCAGCCGGGTAGCGCTGCCGGCGGCTGTGCTTTCGACGGCGCCAAGATTGCGCTGCAGCCGTTCACGGACGTCGCTCACTTGGTGCATGGTCCGATCGCCTGCGAAGGTAATTCCTGGGACAATCGCGGCGCGGCGTCTTCCGGTTCGAATCTGTGGCGCACTGCATTCACGACCGATTTGAGCGAAACCGATATCGTGTTCGGAGGCGAGAAGCGGCTCTGCGAAGCGATCAAGGAAATCATCGACAAGTGTGACCCGCCCGCCATCTTCGTCGATCAAACCTGCATTCCGGCGATGATCGGCGACGACGTCAACGCGGTCTGTAAGGCAGCATCTCAAAGGTTCGGAAAGCCGGTGATCCCGATTAATTCCCCGGGCTTCGTCGGCTCCAAGAACCTCGGTAACAAGCCCGCCGGCGAGGCCTTACTCGACTATGTGATCGGAACGCAAGAGCCCGACTACACCACGCCGTACGATATCAACCTGATCGGGGAATACAACCTTTCGGGAGAGCTCTGGCAGGTGAAGCCACTGTTAGACGAGCTTGGAGTGCGGATTCTCTCCTGCATCTCCGGCGATGGTAAATATAGCCAAGTCGCTTCCTCTCATCGCGCCCGGGCGGCGATGTTGGTGTGTTCAAAGTCCATGATCAACGTCGCACGCAAGATGGACCAACGCTACGGGATCCCGTTCTTCGAGGGGTCGTTCTACGGTATTCAAGATTCGAGCGAATCGCTGCGCCAGATTGCCCGCTTGTTGGTTGAGCGCGGCGCGCCGAAAGATCTTCTCGGGCGCACCCAAGCGGTGATCGCGCGCGAGAAAGCGTGGGCCTGGGCTGCGATCGAGCCGTACAAGCCACGATTCGAAGGCAAGAAGGCCTTGTTGATTACCGGCGGCGTCAAGTCATGGTCGGTCGTTGCGGCGCTCCAGCAAGCCGGGCTCGAGTTAGTCGGAACCAGCGTGAAGAAATCAACCAGGGAAGACAAGGAGCGCATCAAGGAGCTCCTGGGGCAGGATGCCCACATGATCGAGGACAGACGCCGCGCGAAATGTACAGGATGTTGAAGGACGCAAAAGCGGACATCATGCTATCGGGCGGCAAGTCGCAGTTCGTCGCGCCGAAAGCGGCGATGCCCTGGCTCGATATCAACCAGGAGCGTTGCCACGCCTTTATGGGCTAAGTCGGAATGGTCAAGCTGGTGGAGGAGATCGACGAGTCGCTCTCCAATCCGATGTGGGGACAGCTACGTCGACCGGCACCATGGGAGGCCTTGGCCAAGGCGATGGAGCGGCTGCAATCGCCGGTGGTCGCGATCGCCCGCGACCCGGCGCTCGCCGAAGCCGCGCGCCGCGCGAGGAAGATCTGCTTCTGTAACACCGTCGATCTCGGCACGATCGAGGATGCGATCTACGCGCATGGTCTGACGACCGTCGCAGCGGTCACAGAGCATACCAAGGCGGTCGGTGGCTGCTGCCAAAGACGCATCGAAGGTATATTGGTGTCCGAGCCATCCGTCACGCGACAGGCGGTAGAATAGGGAGGCGTCATGGCCATCGTCACGGCGCCGACAAAGGCCTGCGCTGTCAACCCGCTGAAGATGAGCCAGCCGATCGGCGGCGCATTCGCCTTCATGGGGCTGCGTGGGGCGATGCCGCTGCTGCACGGCTCCCAGGGATGCACATCCTTCGGGCTCACGCTCTTTGTCCGGCATTTCAAGGAGGCAGTACCGCTGCAAACCACCGCGATGAGTGAGGTCGCGACCGTCCTCGGCGGCTATGAGAACCTCGAGCAGGCGATACTGAACATCTACAACCGTACCAAGCCAAAGATCATCGGAATCTGCTCCACCGGCGTCACCGAAACCAACGGCGACGATGTGGATGCCTACCTCAAGCTAATCCGGAGCAAGCATCCGCAGCTCGCAAAGTTGCCGCTGGTCTATGTCTCGACACCTGATTTCAAGGGCGCGTTTCAGGACGGCCGGGAGAAAGCTGTGGCACGCATTGCGGAGGTGCTGGTGGAAGGGCCCAACGCCAATGGCCTGCGGGATCCGTCGAAGGTGAATGTTCTGCCGGGGTGTCACCTGACGCCCGGCGATCTTGATGAACTCCGTGTCATACTGGAGGATTTCGGGTTGCGCCCGTCGTTCCTCCCTGACCTGGCGGGGTCGCTCGATGGGCATATCCCTGATGAGTTTACGCCAACGACCATCGGCAGCATCGGCGTCGATGAAATTACGAGCATGGGCCGCGCCGGGTGGACGATTGCGATCGGCGCGCAGATGCGGCGAGCGGCAGAGGTCATGCAGGTCAAAACCGGCGTGGCTTTTCGCATCTTCGAGCGGCTGTGTGGTCTCGGTCCTAACGACGAGTTCATGACGTTTTGAGTGAGATCAGCGGCCGCCCCATACCATTGAAATATCGGCGCCAGCGCGGTCAGCTCGCCGATGCAATGC
The DNA here is from genome assembly GCF_020889685.1 of Bradyrhizobium oropedii. GTDB lineage: Bacteria > Pseudomonadota > Alphaproteobacteria > Rhizobiales > Xanthobacteraceae > Bradyrhizobium > Bradyrhizobium oropedii. The sequence goes on along the minus strand of NZ_JACMYO010000205.1, from coordinate 6,302 downwards.
TGGACGCGCACTTCCATATTGGCGGTCGCAAACTTGCGATCGGCGCTGAGCCGGACCTCCTGTTCGACCTCTCCGGCATGCTGCATGACATGGGCGCGCAGGTGACCGCGGCCGTGACGACCACCCAGTCGGTGGTGATCGAGCGGACCAAGACCAAGGAGGTACTCATTGGCGATCTCGAGGATCTGGAGGACCTTGCCAAAACACGGCATTGCGACCTGCTGATCACGCATTCGCATGGCAGGCAAGCGGCGGCTCGGTTGAAAATCCCGTTCTATCGTACGGGTTTTCCGATGTTCGATCGACTTGGCGCAGGACACCAACTATCCGTGGGCTATCGTGGTACCCGCAATCTGATCTTCGATATCGCAAATCTCGTGATCGCGCACCGCGAGGAGAGCCATCAGCCTACGCCCGATAGCTGGCGGACTGCGTCCGGACTGCCACGATGCTCGGGGTATCGCAGCTCCGCCGGCGCAGCTGAGAGGTCGATTGCATGAAGGTCGCATTCGCCACTCAAGACTTGAGACGCGTCGATGCTCATTTCGGTTGGGCAAAGAATATCGCTATCTAAGATGTCGCGCCAGGCGGGCACGTGTTTCTCAAAGCGGTTGAGTTTGAGGGCGATCTTAAGGAAGACGGCAACGACGACAAGTTGGCGCCGAAGATCGAGGCGATCAAGGATTGCGCAATCCTTTACGTCGCCGCCATCGGCGGCGCCGGGGCCGCGCGGGTGGTGACCAACAAGATCCATCCTATCAAGGTGAACAAGCCAGAAAGCATTCTGGTGCTGCTCGAAAAACTCGAACACGCCCTGAAGGGCACGCCGCCTCCCTGGCTACGCAAGGCATTGGCAAAGGACCAACGGCGTACGTTCGAGTTAGACGAATGAGGTGATATGAGCGCAAAAATAGAGCAGAAGGGCAGCACCGTCGATGCGCCGATCCTCATGGAGCTGGTCAAGATTTGGCGCGCTCAGGACACCAACGGAGTCTGGGAGGCGAAGAGCGATCTCGACTTGCTCGAACCCTATATCTTGGACAAGGAGAAACGGCGCGCATCGCCGATTGTCGGCGATCCCGATCCCGATACGGTGTGGCGGCTTGAGCTGTTCTTCGACGCGGTCGCGCTCTCGATCGAGAGGGTGACCGGCGTGATGATCCAACCGATTGTGAAGCTGCATCATGAAGGCTTCGGCCGCGTGGTGCTGATCGGAGGCCGGCTGATCGCCGTGAACAAGCAGCTGCGCGATGTGCATCGCTTCGGCTTCGATAGTTTCGCAAAGCTCTCGCAGGAAGGTGACAAATATGTCAGCGACGGAATCGACCTGATTCGGAAAATTCCGGACGTGGCGAACTATTGAGGGCACTCATGAGCGATCGTGAAACACTTAAAGCAGAACTAAAGAAACTGTCTGCCAGGGCGATACAAGCCAAGATGGATCTGCACGACCTTTCGGAAGAAGTGCCCGTCAACTGGACCTCGATCATGGCGGTGGCGCAGAAGGCGCACGATGCCTATGCCGAACTCGAGCGCAAGAGCCATGATTTGAAGGCGCTGGAAAACACTTAAAGGGGCCCGACTCATGTCATTTGCAACGCGCGATGGCCGCGACTGGACGCCAGACTACCTGGTCTCGATCGATGGCAAGAAGTGCATCGGCTGTGGCCGCTGTTTCAAGGTGTGCGGCCGAGACGTCATGACGTTGAAAGGAATCAACGAGGAGGGCGAGCTTGTCGACCTCGACGATGACGAGGATGATGAGATCGAGAAGAAAATCATGGTGCTGAACGATCAGGGCGCCTGCATCGGCTGCGCCGCTTGCGCCAGGGTTTGCCCGGCTAACTGCCAGACCCACGCTTCAGCCGCAGCGGAAGCCGCGTGAGCGAAGGCTGGCTCTCTCGCAGCAGGCGGAATATATGCGAGGAAGACCGATTGTTGATCAGGCGAATCCGCAATGGAGACGGGGCTGGCGGGCTTGAAAGGCCTCGATCGTTCACCGAGCAGCAAGACGGAACGAGCGGAGATATCGGCGCATAGGCTGCTTGGTCCTTGAGGCAGGCCGCACCGATTGAGTGGCGCTCCGCTCGCGAATCGTTCTCCTATCGCAAGGTCCAAGTTTTCGCGAAAGGCGTCCTGGCCCTTGCGCGGGCCCGGCGGATGATCAAGTTGCCTTCGTGGTCGTCACAGATTGCGAATTGCTGGTTTCCGAAGTGGCCGCTGCTGCGGAGCAAATGGTGCCCCTTTATCCTGTGGCGTACCCGGTTGCAGGAGCGTACGTCGGCCGCGGTGGGCCGGGCTATGGACAATTGTCTGCCCTATCACGGCCGATCGCGTTGAAGCGGATGTGACGGCGGTAGCTGTGCCTCCTGCGCACTTCTCCATTGGTAACCCGGATGGCACACGGCAAAAGCACCGGGCGGAAATGCAGCACGCAAGCCGCCGCTCCTCGACACACGGCTGCATGGTCAAACCGGGTATCTCAATGGCGGGCCAAGGTCCGATGGGAGGGCGGTGGTGTAAATCTGTGCCGTCAGGCGTCACGACCTTGATGGATCAAGCGCCGGCGATATTACGCCGTCAGCCTACGATTGCAGATGGTGACCGGCGAGTGTTTGTGATTCGCGCGCGGATTTGTGCGTGGAGCGCAGCTTCCGAACGCGTAGCCGTTGAGATAGAGCAGGTCGAACGCGACCAGGACGATCTTCCTCGACCGCCCCTTGAGCTCGAACAATCCGTCGTACCATCAGCCGCCGGCACTCCCCTCGTCGCCGAAGATCGGGCTTCCGGCGGAAACGTGCCAGGCTTCGCTGGCGATTGCGGAACCGGTGCGCCCGAGGCCCGGCGGATGAAGATCTTGATGGCTTCGTTCGTTGTGAACCTGCCCGCGATAGCCGTCGAACTTGATTGCGTAAATCCATCTGGCGCCAGTCGGCACGCGCCAGAGCCGCTTCGATCAACCCCGAACAAGAGCCTCGTTGCCAGCTTGGCCGGCTTTCGGCGCTGAAACGCCGCTATAGGACTCCAACGAGAACGAGGTCCACAATCCCAAGCGATAGGCGAACGATCACGAAGCCGCCCGGCGTCGACGCTTTGCAGCGTTCTCAGCCCATCTAGGTGACCAGGCAGACGGAAAGGGGGCTCACGCTGCGAGCGTGCGCCCCCCTTTGGCCAAGACTTTTGCGCTCACGCGCGCAACGGCGAAATGCCCGTCATTTCCCGCCGCGTGCTGCTATCGCAGCTACTACTCCACGCGCAACCCCCTAAAAGCGCGCGCCAGGTAAAATGAAGGATCATCGTCGGAGGACTCCGTCTCGAAGCTCTCTTGAGTATCGCTATCGCTATCCTCGACTTTTGAAAGATACTTCGTAGGCCTGTCTACCCGCTGCCACTCGTCGTTCTCGTTCTTCGTCCACACTTCGGGATGCTGGTTAGGATCAAGCACCCAGTGATTACGGCCCACGTGAACAAAGCCCATTTCCGCCAGACGAGGTTCCATGGCTTCACCGGCAGGACGTGACAAGACCAACGGATGATCGCCGTCCATTCGCAGTTGATGTTCCAGCAGGATATCGCCCGCGTTCTCGACCAGCGGATGAGTAACCCGAAGATCTACCACGGACGTGATATGGTTGCGCCCGAACTGTTGCTGAAAATGGTCTCCTTTAATCCGAGCCGGGCCTCCTGCTCTTAAAAGCCCAACAGTTTCGTCGCCTAACTGATAGCTGTAAAATCGTGCCGGCTTGTCTGGATCATCGAAGGTGTTGGCATAACCTCCAGCAACCGTTGCTGCGCGCTCAGCTTTCTCGGACACGAAATCCGAGTACTCTTGTGGGTTACCGGCAATGTGCCTGATGTCACTGCCCAGGAATCTCCTCACTCCTTCCATGAAGGACGAACGGTCGATCTCTATAATGGGCGGTTCGGAAGCCAGAGAGTACGGCCCCGTTGTCCCGGACGACGACCCACCCGGCTCCATGCCTGCAACCGTTTCCGCAAAGCGGGGGCTATCTCCCGCTTCTCCCGGTTCATCAGCTTGGCTAGCGCTTGTGGACTGGCTGGATGAGCCAACGATTCTGCCATACATCAGACTCTCCTATCGGCAGAATTGCACGCGATTGAGCTCGTGCCGCGCAAGCTCTGCGGCGAGGATATACAACCTAGCTGACCACAACCTGACCAAAGCATCCGCCCGCACTCCGACGCGACGGCTACGCAAGCCGAGTCAAAGAAACTCATCGCAGACACTGACATTCAGTTCAGCGAAAGTGGCGAGGTCGACGCGCAATGTTCGAGCACGCTTGCAAGATCGGATGATAAGGGCGTCGTCTCGAAGGTCGCCGACAGCCCCTATGTCTCGGGCCGTGGCAGCATTCGGCTGAAGAAGCCCTGTGCCCGGCGGGAGACGCTGACCATCACCGGCGCTACCCTAGACTAAGGAAAATGGGACCGGCACCTAGCTTGGTCGGCGCAAAGGCAATGAACTGAACTATGCTGGGAAAGTCCACCACGGGTTCGACAGGGACTCCGCGGCGAACCTGCAAAAGCGCCTGACGGCGCGAACGCAAAAAAAAGCCCCCGTGACCCATCAAGGGCGGCGGGGCATCCTCGCTGTTGTGATTTGGGAGATCCGTTGCTTCACAGGCCAGGGCCTCGTCAGCTTCTCGAAAGGGTGCCCGAGTAGATTGCTCAGCACAATCTTGACCCTTCCAGTGTAGCAGTATCGTCAGAGGTGCAGCACGCGCCCGTGGAAGGTCAGCAAGCGGACCCGGCGGGGCAAGAAGCCTTTGAGCAGCAAATGGAAGCGGCGCGCCTGGCCGATACGGCGATGCCCGACCTGAGGCCGCGCCGTAGCCCCCCTCACAATGTGGCTAGCGACAGCCAGCAGTCCCCGGACGAGTTGATGGGGGCACTTGCCAGGAGCCACCTCCTGCCAAGCGAGGAGGTCCTCGTCAACGATGAGCATGACACAGCTGAGGTAAGACAAGGGAAGAGACCGAGGACTCTACACAATCCGCAAGGCGTTGCCATTGAGCGGCAGCTGAGCGAGACCGCCAGTTCAGGTGGAGGTGGTCGAGCAGTGCCGGCCGCCACGGCGCTGCAGCCGGCTCAGTCGACGGGGGTTGTGATAGGGCACGACATGCGGCCTCTTTATTCCGAGGATGCTCCCGTTATCTCGCGGCTTGAGGAGGCCGTCGTCGAGGTCGGGATGACGGAAGGCTCCGCCAAGAAGTATGCGACTTCTCTTCGTGGCTTTAGCTGTCGGCTCTTCGCAAAAAAACAAGCCGGGCATTGTTGATCGGCTCGACAGTAAGTCGCTGAGCGGTGACGGTGAGGTGTTCGAGTTCACCGGAAAGCGTAATCCCGAAAAACTCCTTTGCGCCCTGGACCATTTGCGAACCTTCCGGTCGACGGGCATGCCGATCATACGCCGCAACGCAAAGTTCGATCCTCCCCCCCCCCCGAACGTCGCCCCCGTCGATCCCGAAGACGCAGTACTGATGGAGCCGGGATGCGTCGACATCGCCGCTGCGCGGCATAGCGCGGGCTCGGCGCCGCAGCCGGCTCAGTCGACGGGGATAGCGAGAGGGCACGACATGCGGCCTGTTTATTCCGAGGATGCTCCCGTGGTGCTGGGGCTTGAGGAGGCCCTCGTCAAGGCGGGGACTAGGCGCCTCGACATCGCCGCTGCGCAGCACAGCGCGTGCTCGGCGCTGCAGCCAGCTCAGTCAAGGGGGATTGTTGTGACGGGGGCGGACATGCGGCCTCTTTATTTTGAGGATGCTCGCGATATCTCGAGGCTCCAGGAGGCCCGCCTTCATCAAGGCCGGGATGGCAAAAACCTCCACCAACCATGCAGGTTCTCTTCGTAGCTTTAGCCGTTGGCTCTTCGCAAAAAACAAACCGAGCATTGTTGCTCGGCTCGACAGTAAGTCGTTGAAGGGTGACGTGTCCGAGTTCATCGGAAAGGGTAATCCCCAGAGCCTCCTTAAGGCAATAGACCATCTTCGGACCTTCCGGTCGACAGGCGTGCCGATCGCACACCGCCGCGCCAAGCGCAATCCTCACCCCCAGGACGTGGTCCTCATCAATCCCGAAGGCGCGGTGCTGATGGAGCCGAGGCGCGTCGAGGACGCCGCTGCGCAGCACAGCGCGTGGCAAGAAGCTGGCAGTCGGCCCGAGGAGATGCGGTTACTGCGGGATGATCAACCCGCCCCATCGGTTTTTGTCCAGGAGCACGTCGCGTTAGATCCCGCGCAGATGTCTCGGGGGGAACTTCACCGAGTACTCGAAACGGCGCC
>NZ_JACMYO010000204.1 GCF_020889685.1 Bradyrhizobium oropedii | reverse complement strand
CCTGAGACAGGCAGCCAGCAAGTAACGTGACCAGAAATGCGAAGGCTAGCTCGATCTTCAAGACCATCCCGAGTGGCTGAGTTGCCCCTTCGGTCTTTAGCAACGGCAATAGCCTTTGTCTGATAAACGCAGCGCAGATCAGGACCGGGCCGATGCAGGCGAACTTTCCCGTCAGGAGCCAGCCATATTCGGTCGCCACCAAACCCGGCCAGGTCCCCACGTTTTCGATTGCTAGAGCTACTCCGGTTGCGACCACGAGCAACATGAGCGGCAGCGCGACCGTCGAAAAGCCGCTCAGGAGCCTGGATTTACTTTCGGGCCTCTCCGCTGCCTGTCGAGCCATCGCGACAACGAGGGTTGACAGTCCTCCGAACCAGAGCGCCGCCGCAGCAACATGGATCATATTGATCGCGAAGCCTGCTATAGTGCCGCCAGCCGCCGAGTGGCTCGAGGACAATCCCACCAGCAGCGATAGTCCGCTGAAACTCGCGGCAAGACCTGGCTTGTGAAGAAGTCGCAAGCTCGCAACTCCGACTAGCACAAACCCAAGCGCCGCGACCTGAGCTCTCCCGAACCGCGTGTCCAAAATGATGAAGAGCACGTCGCTGGAGCTGACCGCCAAGACCGGCTTGCCAAGGACGGCGCCGATCCGAACCGTCAAATACAAGAGACTGAGGACCAGTGCTACGGACGCAGCGATGGAAGCTATCGTCGTGAAGCGCGACCGAGTGCCGCTTTCAAGACCCTCGCGCCACAGTGCCAAACCCCAGCAGAATCCGCCGAAAGCTGCCGTGGAGGCGAAAGCAGTCCCTCGCGCAAGTGAGAGGACCGTTTCCATCAAGGTCCTCGGTAGAGAAATTTAAACTTGCCTTCCGTGCGATGCCCGTCAATCGAGACAACGCTCCAACTGACGGTATAGAGCCCGGCAGATAGATGAGGCAATGAAACATTCACGATTCGCCCATTGCCGCTTAGCACGGGCTGCGAAAGCCCTGATACGGCTTTATCATCGCGAGAAAGGGCGACATTGATGAGCCCCTGTTCGAGCGCTTCAGTGAAGTACAGGACCATCGGGTCGATCGGAGCTGAAATTTCGCTGCCATCTTGCGGCGTCGATCGAATGAGATGCGCGTGAGCGAGTACCGCGCCTGGCATCCCGATCAGCACGGCCATCATGACGAGCACGAACCTTCTCATCGAAACAACTCTCCTTTATCTGTGGTTCGCCCAGGATAGCTCCCGCCCGATCGAGTATCGTCGCCGTGCCCACAGAAACGTTCCCACGGCGCCTGACACTATGACCAGGCACCACGCCAGAAGACGTATCAGACTCCAGCCTCGCCCCACGTCGAATGGAAAGTTTGCCACGCTTTGCCCGCGATGCTCGATCGCCACCATGCCGACGTATCTGCCGGCTTTCTCGAAATTGACGTCGATCTTGATCGTTCCGTTCGGATACTTCCTTGGTGGAATGTAGAGTATGCTGGATGGTGTGTTCGTCATTTCCATCCTTTGTACGCCGTCATCTCTAGCCAGGTTCACGCTTACCGGGATGTCTCGCAGGGACTCGTCGACGAAATCGAGAACAATGATCGTTCGCCCGACCTCCGGTATGTCCTCACAAAATTCGGCTCTCGAGCTCTGCGGCTGATAGCCAGTAAAATGCATGAAGTAGCTGTCCACCTTCAGCTTGCATTGGTCAGCCTCCATGGACACAGCTCCGTGCGCATGACCTTCGCGGACGGCGGCAAGAACAAAGAGAGCGCCGAGCGCCATCACAAGGACGGCCGGGAACGCCCCTCTTCCGCTCGCGGTCGTCCACCACTGACCTCGTCGCAACATTCGCGCACCCAAGCTTACTTAAGTTCGGTGAATACGGGCACGATTGGTCCGCCCATCTCCGCTATGACGCGTTTCCCATTCGGAGTGTAGAGGAGCAACAACCCGCCGAACTTGGAGTCGACGTCGGTGAGGAAGCTGACAAGGCGCTCCAATTCCCACACGGCGTCCGTTGCCTCGACGAGCACCTCTCTCGTCTCACCGGGATTTATCGGCGTATCACTACTGAGCTCAAGCCCTGTGCGTGCAACGAGATCCCTTGGGTAGGTCGGATCTACATTGGCTATTGCTGCCGGGAGCCCCTGATTGAGAAAGCGGATGTTTGCGGTCGTAAGCTCGCCGATTGAAAGAGGTTCTGATCCTTTGTTCGTTATCCTGGTCGCTAATCTCATCGAACGGCCCGGCACGTCATAGGTGGCCGATATGACCTTGACCTCTGCGTCAGCAGGGCTTGCCGGGCGCGGCGCGACCTTATTCAACCCGCTCTGGAGGGGCACATTATATGGATATTCCTGATTGGCTCGGACATAGCCGCCGAAGACCATGACGAGAACGATCGCCGCCACTATGATCCCGACCCCGGTGTCTCTCAACGAAACCAACAAATCCTCCCTGCCCTTCTGCAGAACAAGCCATCGAGGCAAAAACAGTGGACGAACCAACCAGAACAACAACCATGCCGCAGCCACGGCCAGCCAGGCCACATGCCATCCGATCGCGTTAGTCAGCCCGAACGTCTGCAAGTCGTCGATCTGCAGACCAGTCATAGTCTTGATCGGAAACGCGAACGAATGCGCATCACCCGAGATGTTTATCCACTGCCCCGGCCCCACCAGAGGGCCAGATCCCTTGATCGAGATCGAGGGATGGATGTGGCTGCTGCCCGATGTGCGCCCCTCAAGAACCATTCGAAAATCGTAGTCGCGGCCAAGTTCCAGCTTTGCGAAAGACTGCCTCGCTGGCTCACCGTTGAGGTATGTTTCCACCCTGGCAATTGTCGGCCCCGGCGATACGCTCGATACGAAAACAATATCCGGCGGAGTAACTGCGTCCGGCCAGTCCTCCATCAGCCTGAATTTTCCCGTTAGCTCGAATCGCTCGTTCACCTTCACGTCAGTTTTGGAAAAGTGGACATCGTAGAATTGTACCGTCCTGGTCCTCAAGTATGGCTCCTGAGCACGTTCGCCATGAGCGGCTGCGCTAGACACTCCGACAGTGAAGGCGACAACCCAACCTGCAGCGAGTTTTATAAGTTTCGCCAACATACCCGTGTTCCCTGTGCTTATTCGCTTAGGACGCTGGCCTGCTTTTCATACCCATGAAGGATTTGACGACATCGCCGTTCTTGAGGAACGTCGTCTGGGACGCAAAACGCCCAAGCTGCCACCAAAGTTGGTGCATGAATATGCAGATGAAGCCCGCGAACGCCGCCGACACCCAACTGACCGAGCTACCGAAAGTCCGGAGCGTACCGCGCTCAATGATACGCAGATACTCAGGCATGTTCGAACGCGGAAATGTGTAACCGATCATGTCGGCCAACGATGCGACCATTCCTTGGTGCTCGACCGGGAGATAGAACGGAGCCAAAGCGGAATAATTCGATGGCCAGAATACGAATCCGAACGCAAAGCCCGCGAAGATGGATGTGAACAGGCTATTGCGAAGGACGATTAACGCCATATCCATCAACAATGCGCCCGCGATCACCTGTGAGGGCACACCTTCCGTGAACGGGAAGCCTGTCCATATCCACCAATTCGCGTAACGTCCGAGCCACGTGGTAATCAGCAATACTGTTGCGCCCACCGTCGCGCCGATGGGCAAACGGAAGTTGACCCAGAAGATCGCCTGCAGAGCAGCAGGAAACATGATCATGGAGATGGGCGTGACAAGGGGCCAATATTGCCGGTCTTTCCAGTCGACATACATGTCCCAATCACCGACCGTGAGCATCACGTGCAGATGGAATGCTCCCGCAAAGAGGGGCACCACCGCCGCCACGACCAAGAAGTCGAACATGCGGGAGTATCTTGCTGCCCCGGGGGTTAGACCGGAGACAGAAATGACCGTCTCACCTTTGGGGCCAGCTTTCCTTTTCGGAATCGCCACTGCATCGATGTCGGTAATTGAGGTCACTCCTCTCTCCCCAGGGTTTACCTGCTCTTGCCGAACTGCGATCGCTGTCCGGGAATAGCTGATGGCTTGTATTGTTGTCGCACGGCTTCCCGCACCGCGATTTTTCCAACGCGTAGCAGACGTGCGTTCGTCACGCGCTCGCTGCTTCCTGCTTGAATACAATTGGAACGAGTTCTCTAAATCGTCCGACGATCTGCATCAGGACGCCCGCCAGCGCGAGTGCGCACCATCCAAGAACCACGAAACCCCAATGCAGCGGATGGGAGAAGATTTCCTCGGTGAGCCAGTAAGCATGCCCCCATTCGTTGAAACCGAGATTCGGCAAAATGAGGAAAGGCCCCACTACGGCGAAGACATGCATGAGCGAGATCCCCCTGCAGAAAGCCGGAATGCGGGTCATTGCGTAAACAAAGCTGCCTACGCCAAAGAAGAGATAGATTGGAATGGTCGCATAGAACAGAATTATGTGACTGGGAGTAAACGGCGTGTCTCTGAGGGTCGTCTGATGCCAGACTCCATCTCCATCGGCGAAGAAGCTGCCTGTCCAGAAGATGCAGAAACTGTACACGACGAGCCACATGGTCAGATAAAAGTAACTGCGCAACTCGACCTCGGGCGTGATGGCCTCAATGTTCTTGTCACGCGTCAGGAAGAGATAGGTCCAGCAGAGCGCGCCTGCGCCATACAAGACCGGTAATTCGATCCTGAAGAGCGTCATCCAGTATTCGCCAAATTCTGGTGAACTTGCATCGAGCCCCATGGAGAAACCAAAAGCCTGCTGATACAGCCGCGCGCAGATGTAGAGGATCGTCAGCGCAACGATCGCGAACGCGAACAATCCGTAGTTTATGCTAAGGGTCTTGGTTCCCGTGACATTCGGTGTGCGATCTAACGCAGCGTCAGACATTATTTCCCCTCAATTTTGTCCCAGTACCTCGATACGGAGGTTTTGTTTGATTGGTTTTGGATTCCAAGACGGATAGCTCGTTAGGGACCAGCGCTTCGATGCTGCGCGGCGATCCGGGCCGGCGCCTGATGAAGCCCGCGGGTTCGGGCGGCGACACCATCCTGGTGGACGAAATTGCCAAGCCGTCGTACCGAGGTTGAAGCATTTTTCTGGGTGCGCTGGCCGACAATGAGTGCATATCCCAGTCGGGCATTAGTGCGCTCTCCAGAAATATTCATCCTACCGTGCGGACGCGCCGAAGACGTTCGCCTTAGCGATTCTGAGATGCCTTCGAAGTCGAACAGTGGACCGGGGTCCAAAACAAAGGCCCGCCTGTCGTGGAACGTCCCTCGACCATGAGGCAGGCCGCGTGAGCTGCATCGAAATAGGGACTGCTCTTATTGAGCTCGTAAGCGGTGTTCCGAAAATGGCCGGCCGATCGATCACCATTCGGGAGCGGGCTCCGCTGTTGCATATCCATTCCATCTGCCAAGCTGCCCCGGCCGCCTTAGAGAGCGTGAAGGACAAGCGGACGACCTCGGACCGAACTGGAGGCTCTGCACAGCATCCACGGGGTTCGATCGGCCCCCTCGCTCAAGCCTACTTAACACCGGCTACGTGGCATGGGCAGCTACCAAGTCAGGTAGTTCCAGAGCACACCAGAGTATGTTCCATCCACTTAGATGGTAGCGGTTGGTGTTGGACGTCGCGCTGACCGTTGAGCAGCAGCGAACGTTCGAAGAACTTAAGCTCGAACCCTGCGACGTTTACAAAGTGGCTGAGTAGCGAGCGCGGCCTGTTTCCGGAGGGCCACTCTGGATAGCAAAGGCTTTCCCCGCCAAGTTGTAGGTTGCTTAGGCAGGCTTACGCCGCTCGTTCTCAGCCCTATTCGCAGCCTTGAGCCGGCCTTCGATGTAGTCGGAAATGTCGCCGATCTGAGCCCGCAACTCGGCTTCCGAAATACCCTGCCCTTCGGCAGCCTCGACAAGGCGCCGGGTGAGTTCGGCCACGTCCTGCGACGCGCCAACCGTCCGATACTGCTCGACAGCGTGAACGCTGTTCTCGATCCAGAAATCGATAAACTCGCGAGCGTTGCTCACCGTGCCCCCCTACGCCGACAGAAGGGCTAGCGTTAGCGCCAGCGAGTAAATGGAGCAAGGCCGCATCAGTTAGCGGAGCCTTGCGTCCGACGCCATCGAAGGCGCTGGCCGTGGGACTGGGATGCCGCCTTTGGCGGTTACGCCTCGCCATATCGCGTGATCTTCGACGCGGACGACAAGGACGGATTGTCGGGCGTCGGCGTCAGCCCAGCGCAGGCGCAGATCGTCGATCCCGCCGTCTGGGCTCAAGAGAACCCGCCCCTCCTGACGCGCGAGTACGAGACCGACGCCAAGAACGTGGCCCGAGCGCGGGCCGCCCTGGCGGGAGCCAGGCTGGCCAATTTGATCGAGACCGCTTTGAAGTAGGCCGTTTTTCGCCGGCAACCGGCAAGGTAATGATTTGGAAGTTCACGCAATGAAAAGATTATTCGCGCAACATAGCTGCTAACCCTTCCCGCCTTCGCAGGGGTGCTCTCGTCCAATTGACGCCGACCACTGGGGCGCCCGTCTTGTTCGACGCCAGGAAGATCACGGCCGTCGTCGCCCTGTCGACCAGCGAACTTCGCGTCGACGCCGAGACCCCGTCCGACGCCGATTGACAGCCAATCCGCCGGTGGCGGTTTGTCCGCACTCACTGCGGCGCCGATCTGGAAATCATCATGAGGCGCTCGCGACCTCCGATGGAAGATGACACCAGCCACGACATCAACCCATTCGCGCCGAAGCCGCCAACGATTATCCAAACCCATTAAGCGATTATGCCGCCATCGGCGATGGTTCCGTCGCCGACCGGCACGATGTCCAGATGGTCGTCCTTGCGCCGGCTCAGGGCGGCGTCGCTCATGCTCGCTTCATCCGTCGCATCGGGCTGCGGCGTTGCATCGGATCGGACCGACGGCAGCGCGCGCACGCCGCTGCCTCCCGCGCGTTCAGGCCGGCGCACGCTGGCCTCCCCCGCAGCGTCGCTGCGGTAGCGCCTGGTCGAGGTCTGGTAGTACTGCGCGCGGATGGCCGCCAAGGCCTAGATCACGGCCCCACGGCGCGGGAAAGTGTTCTTCCGCCATTACCCGGTGCAGCATGCGCGTATGAGGCGCTCGATCACCGGCTCTGTCACTTCCGGCTGGCGTTCTCCAGCTTCGAGCATGCCCATGTCGTGCTCGGCGGCGAAAGCTTCGTCGCTCTGGCCGAGGGCTTGCAGAACGCCCCGTGGGCGCTCGGCGGCGCGCCGCGAGGGTATCGCAGCGATAGCCTGTCAAAGTCGTTCCGGAATCCGGCAGCCGACGCGCGGGAGGCTCTGACACAGCGCTACGCCGCGCCGCATCAGACATTGTGAGAAGTCCGACAAAGGAACGCTTTCTAAGCTGGACAACAGCTGCCCGTCAGCTCGCCATCAGCTTGTCTGGGTATCCTCGCAGCAGGACTAAGCAGCCCGAATTGATGCGTAGAGACTAGCGCAGCACAGAAAGGTGAATCGTCATGTATGATCGAATCAGTGGCTCATCCACATGCACTAGACAAGCTGACGAACCGAGTCAGTCGGTGGATAGCGGCGGCTTTACGGAAACACTTGCAGGTCTCGCGCCTCAGTGGAGCTCACAACCGGGGGAGTTGCCTGACAAGATGGGGGCCTGCTGCAGCAAGCCACATACCTCGGATGCAAACGTTCAAACTTCTAGCGCCTCCGACCCCAGTACATCCTCTCCAGAGAGTCCGGCCACCTCCTTGTTTGAATACAGAACGGGCGACCTGCGTGATGCGAATGTGGACGGCATCTGCGTTGGGCTGACTGCGGAGTGGTTCCGCAATCTTAACAACAGCCCATCAACCCGAATGAGTGCGCTCACACCCGGATCGCAAACGCACGCCTCAGCGGCTGAACGGCAGCAGCAATATCAAAATCTCAAGGATCAGTTGCGGAGCAGGGGAGCAGGATCTTCTCAGGCCGACCTTCAGGCACAAAATACCATTTTGGAGGACGCAGGCTTGGAACCGGCTGGAGAAGTGAAGAGATTCGAATTCGGCAAGTCTTCGAACGTCATGCGCATGGTGAACGAAATCAACGAAGATGGATCGAACCATTTGCTCAGCTTGTATTTTGCCGAAGGCGGCGCACACACGATCGCGACGTCGGCCTCGAATGGAAGGACCACGGTTTTCGACCCTAACTATGGAGAATTTACTGTTCGATCAGATCCGGACCGGATGGCTTCATTGTTACAAAGCCTCGCCAATCGTTACAGGAATCCCAACGGGCAGCATTTATCGACAATCACGACGCAAAGGATGCAGTGAGTTGGGCCTTCATGCCGGTGGTGATTGGCGCCTTCTGTGAAGGCACGGATACGTCGGCCGGCGGTCGCGGCGTCGGGGGCCAAATCTGCGGCGGATAGCCGGCTGCGTGCCGGCTGGCGAGTGTGCTGGCATCGAAAGCGGGGGCGCCGGCCCCCCGCTATCCATGACGGCCGGCACAAATTGCAATTCTGTTTCGGAATGACCGCCTGCGGTTTTCAACTGACGTCGCCAAGAAACAATTGCTGCGGCGACAATCCATGCCGTCCGCTATCAAACCACGCGCTTGATCCAGACCGACTGTGCGCAGGGTATGACTTTCCACGACATCAGCTTTCGTTCGAAGCACGTAAAACCGACGCATCTATAATGGTTCAGCCAGGATGTGACCCTCACAAGCAGCCGGGGATCGGGCAGGCTCCGCGTTTGCGATGCGATCTGGATCGTCGAGCGGAAGAACTCAGCATCGCGCTCCCTGGGCGTCAAGCGAAAGACGTCGGCAGTTTCCATGATCGGGTCGCCGGTCTGGCAGATTTAGTTATGGATCGCCTGCCCGATTTTCGCATCCGCCAGGTCCCGGAGGACGCAAAGGAGGATCGTTATGGTCGTAAGGCGCTGCTGGCCGTCGACCACGTCGGTTTGAGCCGCCAGCGATTCTTGACCAGGACGATACTGCCGAGAAAGTACGGACTCACGTTAGCGACTGCGCGGCCCTCGCTATATATAATGCATGCACGTCGCCGACTTCGGCATGCCGATTTCCAAGCTCTGTAAGTCTTGTCCAGGCCGAGCCAAACTGATCCCGCTTGTCCGGCGGCCGCCTCGCCGGATTTGTCGTCCGCCGGCCCCGATAAGGTCTCCGGGGCCACCTCGGTCGGCGTCGGAAGCTTGCCGTAAGAAAATCTGGCAGTATCTGGATCAAGGTAGGATCACCGGTTGTGGTCGAGGATCCGCCGGCACCAGGCTACGGAGCAAAAGATGGAAGAGGTTTTGTTTCAGAAGTCGTTCTATCAGGTCTGGCAGCTTCAGATGCAGGCCGCTGTGGCCGACGTGCAGAAACTTGATGGGAAGCTGTTCAAATACCCGTCGCTCGGAGGCGTCCTCCAGTCGATCTCAGAAAAATACAACATCGAGGTGGTCCGTTTCCAAGGCCAGATGACCGCCGAAAGGCGAACAGAAGAACGGCAGCGCCAGGATGGCTGGGGCGACTATCGGATGATGAAACGACATGGCTCGACGTCAGCATCCCCTTCGTGGGCAAGGCGGAGACACTGAGGATTGGGCCCTCGTCCATGACGCTGTTGGATCGCCGAGCAACGATTGAACGCAATACGCTGACAATCAGCGTGGTGGACGATGACCGGACCGAAGCCGTCTTGCAGAACTTCAAACAGATGGTCGAGGGTAATCTGCAAACGTTGCGCGCAGAATACGAGCGTAACAAGCCACAGCTTGAGCAAGCGATCCAGCAGGCCGCTTCTCAGCGAAAGGCCCAAATCGAAGCCGAGGATGCGCGCGATAAGAGTCGCAGCGCCCGCGTGACAAACTAAGGGGCGGTTCGTGTCCGACAATGACGCCGCAGGTGGTCTGCCTGAACTCCCGAAAGGCAGTAAGGCCAGTGGTGCCGCCCGGTTTATGCTGAACACCGCGGGCGGTGCGATTCCGTTCGTCGGCGGGATTTTAGCGGCAGGTGCGGGTGCATGGTCGGAGCGGGAGCAAGCGCGGATCAATGATTTCCTGAAACATCTCGCCGACATGCTTGCCGCCAAGATGAAGGAAAAGACGCAGACGATTATGGAGCTGACCGCCCGGATCGACATGCAAGACGAAAAGACGGCGGAGCGGATACGAAGCGAGGAATATCGATCGCTGCTGCGCAAGGCTTTCCGCGACTGGGCAGCGGAAAGTGATGAAAAGCGGGTGCTTGTCCGCAACCTCCTGAGCAATGCGGCCGCCTGAACGCTGGCGAGTGATGACGTGGTGAAACTGTTCCTGCAATGGATCAAGGACTACTCCGAGCTGCATTTCGCGATCGTCGGCGCCATCTACAATTCCGCGGGCATCACGCGCGGCGGGGTCTGGGACGAGCTGGGCCGGAAGCCGGTGCGCGAAGATTCCTCGGACGCCGATCTGTTCCGGCTGTTTTCCGGGATCCAGCACGGGCGGCTTGGTGCGGCAGCACCGCCAAACCGACTGGCAGAGGAATTTTCTGGCGAAGCCGACGCGGAAGGGAGCGCCTTTACCGAAAGGCACACAGCGAACCATGAAGTCGGCATTCGATGACGGCGAGCAATACGAGCTGACGGCAAAATCGAGTTCAAAGAGGCGAGCTAGGCAGCAAAAAGGGCACCCCGTGAGAGGCGCCCTCGTTGTTAGAACAGCCTGCTGAGCAAGGCTAACATCGAAGCCAGATGCACATTGCACCCGAAACCAAGACGGTAGGTCTTACCGCAGGGCTGGCTGGCTTCGAGAGTGAGCAACACCGTCATGGTGTATCTCCATCTCCTGTACGAGGGTCCCTTTCGGTACGTGCCTTCATACATTGGGCCAGTAGGCCGGGGACTGTTCGTTGCGTGCTCTGGTCGCCCCCAACACACTGCACGTATTTCAGCCAGAAACGTAGTGCAACTTTGCGGCGATTCAATGGTCGAACCGTTTGCGGAAAGTAAATGCCAGCCACATTCACAAGCGCGAGTCTCCAATTGAAGTTTCATAGTTGGATGGGTCGCAGACATTTGCGCCTCGACGCGCTCGATGAGATGCCGTAAACGTTGAGCGTGGTCTTGATGTCTTCATGACCCACCAGGGTCTGAATGCGTTTCAGGCTTACTCGGTTGTCGATATTCGCGCTGCTCGAGTTTCCGTCTGAGATAACCGCGCGCGTATCCTCACCGGCTGGGAAGACGCTTGGCTACGCAGTATCTCTGCCTAGGTCGTCGGGAGCGCCCAAAACCTGGACGGTGCGTATGAGCGACGAGGACAATTTGAAGGTAGGCCAAGCAGCTTAGCGCAATTGCTTGGCTACTTGGCGTCCTCCAGTGGATTGTCACTCGCGGCGACAGCCCTACTCCTTCGTAGGCTTGGGCGGTGGCGGTGTTGGAGCTTGAGCCTTCACCATCGGTGCAGGCGCAGGCGGCCTCTGCTTAACCTGTGAGGTCTTGATTTCGTACGAGTCCTGACGGCTCATGATTTTGCCGTCCATCGCGTAGCCGTCATTTGTCCTGTGCTTATTGGTCATTGCTGCGTCCTCCCGACGGCGGCGCATTTGGGGCTGGCGGCGTTCTCGGCGCGAGGATTGGCGTTGGCGCTGCTGGACGCGTCTGAGTTTGAGACGTGCCTGGGTTGTGGCCGCCTTTCACGACGTAGCCTTCGGTAAGGGGTCCAACCGGGGGACGTGGCGGGTTCGTCATTTGCTTGTCCTGGCCTGTATGGGAACTCTACATCGATATTGTCCATCTTCCGTGCAGGGTACACGCGCGGCGCTTCGAATAAAACCGCTCCCTCGAAATCGTAGACGATCACGTCACGGAGCCGCAGTTCTCGCTGCTTTTCGGTTTCAGAGAACGCCTCAACCCACCCGGCACAGGTTATCTTTTCTTCGAAGTCTCGAACATGGACATACTCGACCTCGGCCCTGCCGGAATTGAAGGTGAAGTCCCAGACGTCCTCGTCGCCATATCGCTTCGTGGCGCCTATCTTGCGCGGCGACTTGATCGAAAAAACTCGCCCATTCAGCGGCCAAATGGCATGTAGGCTCTCCTCCACCCGGTGGGGCGTAGCTGCGCGCGTCCCGCATCGTGCTGAAGCTCGCAACTCCCAGCGCCGGATCGTGGCGGATGAGGCGCCCGACGCCGAAGATATCTCCACCAGCGTTCTCCGCCGTTCGGGCCAGGTAGAATTCGCTTGTTCGCTCGAACTGACGATAGGTGAGCATTTCTCCCGCAGCTATGTCGTCCGGGGTCGAAAACCGGTTGGGGATACCGAAAATTTCGAGCTCCGCCCGGCGTGCATGCTCATATCGGGGGTCGCCCCAATTTACCCGCTCGACAAGAAGACCGTCATGATGCGCCACTTGCCTGCTCCGACCAATAGCATTTCGTCCAGACGATCAGCGCCGGACCACAACTCTGCGCCGAGCTTGCCCGCGCTGGCTTCGATCGCGGCCAGCACTGGGATGACCCGCTCTTTCGCACATTCGGGATGCAGCAGGGTCAGCTTCAGAGCTGCGAGACCCCGGTAAACTGTCTTCCCGATGACCGCGATTCGATCATTCCAGAGCGGCCAGGAAGCTGCCGATTGACCTCGTTGATGAGCGCGTCCGGCAGGCTCTGCCCAGCGGGTCGTCATCGGAACAATACGATATTGGTTTCGGGCCGGACCAGCGATTCGAGCTCCGTCGATTTCTCATCTCCTTCGCGGCAAATTGCGCTTGGGCAAGCATCAGGTCGAGCAGTTCGCCCACATGTTCCCTGCCGAGCGCCCGCAGCGACATGAACACCTTCAAGGCATCGAACCGGCGCGTCGTTTGCAATGACTTCCCGACCAGATTCGGTCCGAGACTATCGGCCTTATCGCTCGGGCTGAGGTAAGCAATCGACCGGTCGCAGCGTCGCACGCCTGCGAACCATGAAGACTCCGCAGCTGATCGACTGGAACAGCATTTTGTGGAAGTCGATTGAGACGGAATCGGTGAGTTCGACACCGCGCAAAAGTGGCGCGTGATCGCTCAGCAGCAGCGCGCCGGCGGCGGCGGCATCCAGGTGGACCCACACGTTCGCGCCTTGGGCCACACGCGCGCATTCCTCGATTCGATCGATTGAGCCGCATTCGGTGGTGCCGGCCGTCAGCACCAGCGCGATCGGACGATGACCTCGATTGGCCTCGGACCGTATCGCCCGGTCGAGCCGGTCCGCGCTCAACTTGCCATCGCGCTCGGCCTCGATCGGCACGACTGCGGATTCGCCGAGATCCAGGATGTGGGCACTTCTGGCGACTGAGAAGTGCGCAAGCTCCGAGCACAGAATGCGCCACCCCGTGCCTCGGCCGGCAAGCCGGATATCCTCACAGTATTCTGTTCGCTCGCCTGGGCGTGATCGCGAGCCAGCATCAGCCCCATGAGATTAGCCTGCGTTCCTCCACTCGTGAACACGCCATCACCGGCCGCGCCGAACCCCACGAGATCGCTCAACCAGCGCACTACATGGCATTCCAACGCCGTTGCAGATGGGCCTTGGTCGAACGAATCCAGCGACTGGTTGCTCGCGCTGATCAGAAACTCCGCAACCAACGACGGCAATATCGGCGCGGAATGCATATGCGCGACATAGTGAGGATGCGAGACTGAGACGAAGTGCGGCATGATCCGCTCGCGCACCTCCAGCATGACGGCATCGAGACCGCGGCCGGCGGCCGGGCACACTTCGAGCGACGCCAGCAGGTGCTTGAGCTGGTCAAACTTGATGCCGCTGGTCGGAGCAGATTGCTCGTCCCAACTTTCCATCACGTGATCGATGACGCGCTCCATGGCGTAGACGAAAGCGGCGCGGGTGCTTTCATTGGTCGCTGGGAACAGACCCAAGTGATGCGCTTCACCGGTGGGCACCTGTCAGCTCCTTACTGAACGCCGGCCCATCGCAACAGGCGAGGAGGCATCGGTTATGTCGGCGGCTGTCGCGCCTTGACGCGCGCCCCTGGAAAAGGTCGCACAGCGCAAGACCAAGGGAGGAAGTAGAGTCGAGGAGAGGCGCGGTGATGCGCTTGTTGCGCGTTCCGTTTCCTCTCCCCGCTCATCAAACCGGACGTGCAGTTTTCCCGCATCCGGCTTTCCGACAGGTCTCGTCACAAGGCGCACGTCGGCGACACTTTGCGCACGCGGTTCAGCACAAGTACGCCAGGGTTCCCATAGATCTGATCAGAGAACCGTCTGACGCCACGTCCTGGCGTCTTATGTCGTCTGCGCAGAAAGGCGAGCACGCGGTCGAAGACGTGTCGATCAACGGCCTGATGAGCCGTAGCAAGAGAGCCATAGCTGAAGTAAGCGGACCAGCCGCGCAGAAGGCGGTTCAGTCGTGCTTGTACTTCGGGCCAAGCGCCCTTGTTGCCCGGCGTCAGCAGTACGCTGACCTTCCTCTTGATCCGCAGCACGCTTTTCTTGGACGGAGCCGCGCCAAGATACCACCGTCCGCCATTGCGGAAGCGGCGGGGTCCGAGCGTGTACCCAAGGAAGTCAAAGCTTTCCAATCGGGCATTCTTCACCGAGGTTTTAGTCTCGTTGAGTGTCAACCCAAGCTTGGTCATCACCGCTTTCGTCCACGTCAATGCGTCTTCCGCGTGGCCGCGGCTGAGAATGACGAAGTCGTCGGCATAGGAGATAATCTGGCCATGGAATGCTTCACGCCGACCG
>NZ_JACMYO010000203.1 GCF_020889685.1 Bradyrhizobium oropedii | reverse complement strand
GCCCCGGCGGCGCGGTGCGCCCCGTCGTCGCGCCGAAGGCCACCCAGAAGCCCGGCCCGCAGAAGCAGCGCGGCCGCCTGACCGTCGTCACCGCGCTCAACGCCGACGACGTACGCGAGCGCTCGATCGCCTCATTCCGTCGCCGCACGCAGCGCCTGAAGGGGCATGCGTCGAACGAGCCGAAGGAAAAGCTGATCCGCGAAGTCATCATTCCGGAAGCGATCACGATCCAGGAACTCGCGAACCGCATGTCGGAACGCGCGGTCGACGTCATCCGCATGCTGATGAAGCAGGGCGCGATGCACAAGATCACCGACGTGATCGATTCCGACACCGCCCAGCTGATCGCGGAAGAACTCGGCCACAGCGTCAAGCGCGTCGCCGCGTCGGACGTGGAAGAAGGCCTGTTCGACGTCGTCGATGATTCCACCGACACCGAGCCGCGCTCGCCGGTGGTCACCGTCATGGGACACGTCGACCACGGCAAGACCTCGCTGCTCGACGCACTGCGCCACGCCAACGTGGTGTCGGGCGAAGCCGGCGGTATCACCCAGCACATCGGCGCCTATCAGGTGGTCTCGCCCGAGACCGGCACCAAGATCACCTTCATCGACACGCCGGGCCACGCCGCATTCACCGCGATGCGCGCCCGCGGCGCCAAGGTCACCGACATCGTCGTTCTGGTGGTCGCAGCCGATGACGGCGTGATGCCGCAGACGATCGAAGCGATCAATCACGCCAAGGCGGCCAAGGTGCCGATGATCGTCGCGATCAACAAGATCGACAAGCCCGATGCGCGGCCCGAGCGCGTGCGCACCGAATTGCTGCAATACGAAGTGCAGGTCGAATCGCTCGGCGGCGACGTCGTCGACGTCGAGGTCTCGGCCAAGAACAAGACCAATCTTGATCGTCTGCTCGAGATGATCGCACTGCAGGCCGAAATCCTCGACCTGAAGACCAATTCGGAGCGTCCGGCGGAAGGCACCGTGATCGAAGCCAAGCTCGATCGCGGCCGCGGTCCGGTCGCGACCGTGCTGGTGCAGCGCGGCACGCTGCGGATCGGCGACATCATCGTGGCCGGCGCCGAGATGGGTCGCGTCCGCGCCTTGATCTCCGACCAGGGCGAGAATCTCGAAGAGGCCGGCCCGTCCGTGCCGGTCGAGGTGCTGGGCTTCAACGGTCCGCCGGAAGCCGGCGACCGTCTCGCCGTCGTCGAGAACGAAGCCCGCGCCCGCCAGGTCACGAGCTACCGCGCGCACCAGAAGCGCGAGAACGCGGCGGCCTCGATCTCCGGCATGCGCGGCTCGCTCGAGCAGATGATGTCGCAGCTCAAGACCGTGGGCCGCAAGGAGTTCCCGCTGATCGTCAAGGCCGACGTGCAGGGCTCGCTGGAAGCGATCCTGGGCTCGCTCGAGAAGCTCGGCACCGACGAAGTCGCCGCCCGCATCCTGCATGCCGGCGTCGGCGGCATCTCGGAGTCCGACGTCACGCTGGCGGAAGGCTTCAACGCAGCGATCATCGGCTTCTCGGTCCGCGCCAACAAGGAAGCGGCGGCCGCGGCCAAGCGCAACGGCATCGAGATCCGCTACTACAACATCATCTACGATCTCGTGGATGACATCAAAAAGGCGATGTCCGGCCTGCTCGCGCCCACGCTGCGCGAAACCATGCTGGGCAACGCGCAGATCCTGGAAGTGTTCAACATTTCCAAGGTCGGCAAGGTCGCGGGTTGCCGCGTCACCGACGGCACCGTGGAACGCGGCGCCAATGTTCGCCTGATCCGCGACAACGTCGTGGTGCACGAAGGCAAGCTGTCGACGCTGAAGCGCTTCAAGGATGAAGTGAAGGAAGTGGTCGCCGGCCAGGAGTGTGGCATGGCATTCGAGAACTACGGCGACATGCGTGTCGGCGACGTGATCGAATGTTACCGCATCGAGACGATCCAGCGCTCTCTGTAAGTCCAAATCTTACGAAGCGCAGATCTTGACTGAAAATGCGACGACGTGGCCGGACTTTAGTCCGGCCACCAGCGCATTGCCCGATTGAAAGCAACGCTAAGACATTGATGCCCGCGGCCACGGCCTGCGGGCGTGACGGTTTTGGAAAAAGGTCATGCCCCGTCAAAAGAAGAGTTCCAGCCCCGGCGGATCACAACGTCAGCTGCGCGTCGGCGAAACCGTTCGCCATGCAGTTGCCGAGATTCTGTCGCAGGGTGACGTCCACGATCCCGATCTCGAAGGCCACATCATCACCGTTCCCGAGGTGCGTATGTCGCCGGACCTGAAGCTCGCGACGATCTATGTGATGCCGCTCGGCGGCCGCGACACCGACATGGTGATATCCGCGCTCGAGCGCAACAAGAAGTTCCTGCGCGGCGAGATCGCACATCGCGTCAACCTGAAATTTGCGCCCGACATTCGCTTCCGCGTCGACGAGCGGTTCGACGAGGCGGCGCGCATCGAGAAACTACTGCGGACACCTGCGGTGCAGCGAGACCTTGCACCCGATTCGGACGACGAGGAATGACTGTGATGACGACCAACAGCGTTATCGACGCGAAGGATGCCGACGCGCGCGACGCTGAGCGGGGCGCTTTTGCCGGGCAGCGCAGCGACGATGCGCGCCGCACCAACAACGACCCGCGCCAGAAGCAGGGCAAGCAGAACCAGCAGCCGCGCCGCGACAAGCGCGACGTCCATGGCTGGGTGGTGCTCGACAAGCCGATCGGGATGACCTCGACGCAGGCGGTCGCCGTGCTCAAGCGCCTGTTCCAGGCCAAGCGCGCCGGCCATGCCGGCACCCTCGATCCGCTCGCCTCCGGCGGGCTGCCGATCGCGCTCGGCGAGGCCACCAAGACGGTGCCGTTCGTGATGGACGGCCGCAAGCGCTACCGCTTCACGGTAGCCTGGGGCGAGGAGCGCGACACCGACGACACCGAAGGACGGCCGGTCAGGACCAGCGACGAGCGGCCCACCGCCGATTCGATCCGCCAGCTGCTGCCGCGCTTCACCGGGGTGATCGAGCAGATCCCGCCGCAATATTCGGCCATCAGGGTGCAGGGTGAACGGGCCTATGATTTGGCGCGCGACGGCGAGACCGTGGAACTGAAGCCCCGCCCGGTCGAAATTCACGAATTAAACCTTGTAGAACATGGAGATAACGGCCAGTCCGTGTTCGAGGCCGAGTGCGGCAAGGGAACCTATGTCCGGGCCCTGGCCCGCGATATGGGCCGGATTCTGGGCTGTTTCGGCCATATCTGCGCCCTGCGGCGGACCCTTGTCGGTCCGTTTACCGAGCGGGACATGATTCCGCTGGAACAGTTGGAGGCTTTATGCAATAGAGCCGCGTCTGGCGAGGGAAGCCTCGCCGACGCGCTTTTGCCCGTTGAGACCGCGCTGGACGACATCCCGGCACTGGCCGTCACACGGGCTGATGCGGCAAGGCTCCATCGGGGCCAGGCCGTTTTGTTGCGCGGACGGGATGCGCCCAATACCAGCGGCACAGTCTATGTCACGGTGGCAGGCCGACTTCTCGCGCTTGCCGAAATTGGCAATGGCGAACTCATCCCTAAGCGCGTGTTCAACCTGAACGGACTGACTGCCGGTCCGGCTCGCAACAATGAAAGTAACTGACGATGTCGATTACCGCCGAACGCAAAGCGGAAGTCATCAAGACGAATGCCAACAAGGCCGGCGACACCGGCTCGCCCGAGGTTCAGGTCGCGATCCTGTCGGAACGCATTACCAACCTCACCGAGCACTTCAAGAGCCACGTGAAGGACAACCATTCACGCCGCGGCCTCCTGAAGCTCGTGTCGACGCGTCGCTCCCTGCTTGACTACATCAAGCGCAAGGACGAGGCGCGCTACAAGGCGCTGCTCGAAAAGCACAACATCCGTCGTTGATTTGAGAAGCACGCGCGCGAAGTATCGCGCGCGTTTTCGCATGGTCGTCCGTGAACTCGGGCTTTCGAATTGTCGAAAGATGATCATGCGCAGCATGGCAGTCGCGCCATGCAAACTAGCGTTCAGCAGCAATCCGGCCGCTGGACCGGGCAAGATGCCCAGATGACCGAAAGGATGGACGCCATCCGAAATCCAGGGACCATGGCAGGATCGCCGGATGCTGATCGCAACAAGCGCATCAGTGTCTCGCCGTCTTGGCATGGTCTTTGTGTTTCAGGGCGCCGTGCTTTCGTAAAACCATGAAAGAAACCGAAATGTTCAATTCGCATTCCGTCGAGATCGACTGGGGTGGACGTCCCCTCAAACTTGAAACCGGCAAGATCGCCCGCCAGGCCGACGGCGCCGTGATGGCGACCTACGGCGAGACCGTGGTGCTCGCCACCGTCGTCGCGGCGAAGGCGCCGCGCGAAGGCGTCGACTTCCTGCCGCTCACGGTCGACTACCAGGAGAAGACCTACGCTGCGGGCCGCATTCCCGGCGGCTATTTCAAGCGCGAAGGCCGTCCGACCGAGAAGGAGACGCTGGTCTCCCGCCTGATCGACCGCCCGATCCGTCCGCTGTTCGTCGACGGCTGGCGCAACGAGACCCAGGTGATCGTCACCGTGCTTTCGCACGACATGGAGAACGATCCGGACATCGTCTCGCTGGTCGCCGCCTCCGCCGCCCTGACGCTGTCGGGCGCACCGTTCAAGGGCCCGATCGGCGCCGCGCGCGTCGGCTTCGCCAATGACGAATTCATCCTCAACCCGACGCTGGACGAGATGACCGAGACCCAGCTCGACCTCGTCGTCGCCGGCACCGCCGACGCCGTGCTGATGGTCGAATCGGAAGCCAAGGAGCTCAACGAAGACGTGATGCTCGGCGCGGTCATGTTCGGCCACCGCCACTTCCAGCCGGTGATCAACGCGATCATCGAGCTCGCCGAGAAGGCCGCCAAGGAGCCGCGCGAAGTCACCACGATCGACAATTCGGAGATCGAGAAGGAGATGCTCGGCATCGCCGAGCAGGAGCTGCGCAAGGCCTATGCGATCCCGGTCAAGCAGGAACGCTATGCCGCGGTCGGCGCCGTCAAGGAGAAGGTGCTCGCGCACTTCTTCCCGGAAGGCCAGGAGCCGAAATACGACAAGCTCCGCGTCGCCGGCGTGTTCAAGGAACTGGAAGCCAAGATCGTTCGCTGGAACATCCTCGACACCGGCAAGCGCATCGACGGCCGTGATGCCAAGACCGTGCGCAACATCATCGCTGAAGCCGGCATCCTGCCGCGCGCCCACGGCTCGGCGCTGTTCACCCGCGGTGAGACCCAGGCGGTGGTCGTGACCACGCTCGGCACCGGCGAGGACGAGCAGTACATCGATGCGCTGTCGGGGACGTACAAGGAAACGTTCCTGCTGCACTACAACTTCCCGCCCTACTCGGTCGGTGAAACCGGTCGCCTCGGCGGCACCAAGCGCCGCGAGATCGGCCACGGCAAGCTCGCCTGGCGCGCGATCCACCCGGTGCTGCCGCCGCACCACGAGTTCCCGTACACGATCCGCGTGGTCTCCGAGATCACCGAGTCGAACGGCTCGTCCTCGATGGCCTCGGTGTGCGGCGCCTCGCTGTCGCTGATGGACGCCGGCGTGCCGCTGAAGCGGCCAACCGCCGGTATCGCCATGGGCCTGATCCTCGAGGGTCAGCGCTTCGCGGTGCTGTCGGACATCCTCGGTGACGAGGATCATCTCGGCGACATGGACTTCAAGGTCGCCGGCACCGACCAGGGCATCACCTCGCTCCAGATGGACATCAAGATCGAGGGCATCACCGAGGAAATCATGCGCGTTGCCCTTGGCCAGGCCAAGGACGGGCGCATCCACATCCTCGGCGAGATGGCCAAGGCCCTGACCGCGGCGCGCGCCGAGCTCGGCGAATACGCACCGCGCATCGAGACCTTCAAGATCGCCACCGACAAGATCCGCGAAGTGATCGGCACCGGCGGCAAGGTGATCCGTGAGATCGTCGAGAAGACCGGCGCCAAGGTCAACATCGAGGACGACGGCACCGTGAAGGTCGCGTCCAATGACGGCGAGGCGATGAAGGCTGCGATCAAGTGGATCAAGTCGATCGCCTCCGATCCGGAGATCGGCCAGATCTACGAGGGCACCGTCGTCAAGGTGATGGAGTTCGGCGCGTTCGTGAACTTCTTCGGCGCCAAGGACGGTCTGGTCCATATCAGCCAGCTCGCGGCCAGCCGCGTGCAGAAGACCTCCGACGTCGTCAAGGAAGGCGACAAGGTCAAGGTCAAGCTGCTCGGCTTCGACGATCGCGGCAAGACCCGCCTGTCGATGAAGGCGGTCGACCAGGAGACCGGCGAGGACCTCGAGGCCAAGCAGAAGAGCGACGCTCCGGCGCCGCGCGAAGCCGCCGGCGAGTAAGCCTGTTTGGAACGAATCAACGAAGGGCGGCCGAAAGGCCGCCCTTTTTGTTTGGTCCGATGCCTGAACGCGCGAGCCGCCCGCCTGGACGATGCGAGATTCCGACGCAGCGTCACAATGACCGTCTTCGAAACGGCTTAATGTGGCTTGCGCGTATCTCGCTATGCTCTGTCGCACAACAGGGCTTCAGGTCAGGAGGAATCGATGTCACCCATATCCCGCCGTCATCTCGTGCTTGCGGCAACCACGGCTGCCGCGGTCGCAGGGGCGCCACGCTTCGTGTTCGCCCAGGCTGCTACGCAGGCCCCGGCCGGACCATTCAAGATCGATCCGTTGACCTATCCAACCAATGCGCTGGAGCCGCATATCGACGCCAGGACGATGGAGATCCATCACGACCGGCATCATCAGGCCTATGTCACCAACCTCAACACCTTCGCCAAGGACAATCCGCAGATCGCGGAGAAGCCGGTCACCGATGTGCTCGCCAATCTCGGTAACGTACCGGAAGCGATCCGCACCGGTGTGCGCAACAACATGGGCGGCCATGCCAACCACACGATGTTCTGGCAGATCATGGGGCCGAACGGCGGCAAGCCCGACGGCGAGGTGCTCGCCGCAATCGACCGCGACCTCGGCGGCATGGAAAAATTCCAGACCGACTTCAACGCCGCCGGCGGACGCGTGTTCGGCTCCGGCTGGGTGTTCGTCACCGTCACCAGGGACGGCAAGCTCGCGATCGAGACGCGGCCGAACCAGGACAATCCGATCATGGACGGCAAGCGCGCGCTGCTCGGCAATGACGTCTGGGAGCACGCCTATTACCTGACCTACCAGAACCGTCGGCCAGATTACCTCAAGGCATGGTGGAACACGGTGAACTGGAAGGCCGTGGCGGAGCGCTATGCGGCAGCAAAAGCCGGCACGCTCGGCGTGTGAGCCTGACGACGAAACTCGCCGGCCGCGTCATCGTCCTGTAGACTGAGGGCCACGATAGCGCTCCGCGATTTCACGCGAGGCGCATCGCCGCCCGAGAGATCAACGATGACGCCACCGGTGATCCGCGCCGCCCGGCCGGACGAGTACGACGAGATCGCCCGCGTCTGGATGGAGAGCTGGGTCTCGACCGGGCTCGCCGAGGCCAATGATGCCCTGCTCTCCAATCTGCGCGAGCGAGTGCGCCACGAGGTCGCGCAAGGCTGGAGCCTGTTCGTCGCCGACGACAACGGTACGCTCGCCGGCATGCTGGCGCTGCACATCTCCGGCCGTAACCTCGATCAGCTCTTCGTCGCACCCGGCTATCAGGGCAGGAGCATCGGGCGCCACCTGCTTGCCTTCACACGCGAGCGGATGCCCGACGAGATCTGGCTGAAATGCGCGCACGAAAACGAAAAGGCCTGGCGTTGGTATGAACGCGAAGGCTTCTTGTACGAAGAGGAGAAGATCAACCCGCTGAACGGGCTGATGATGAAGTATTACCGGTGGAAGAGGGTTCGCGGCTGATTTGCCGCAGATGATCCCGTTGACCAGCATATCGATTTGAAGCCGCCGCGCTCGGCTGGCCGTCGTCCGTTGCCAATTCACGCCAGACGCGCGATGAAGCGGGCGCTGTTCGTCCACGCCGAAGAAAGGCTCAAGCACCATGATCAAGCTGTACTGGTCGCCGCGCTCGCGCTCGTTCTCCGCCATCTGGCTCCTGGAGGAATCCGGCCTGCCGTACGAACGGGTGCTGACCGATATCAGCACGGGCGCGCAGAAGTCGCCCGATTTTCTCAAGATCAATCCGATGGGCAAGGTACCTGCACTGACCGACGGCGAGGCCCAGCTCGCCGAGGCGGCGGCGATCTGTGCCTACATCGCCGACCGCTATCCCGAGACCAAGCTGGCACCGGCGACGACGGATCCGAAGCGCGCACGCTATCTGCAATGGCTGTTCTTCTCGCCGAGCTGTGTCGAGCCGGCGCTGATCCAGCTCTTCACCAAGCTCGAGGTGCCGACCAGCACCGCGGCATGGGGCAGCGCGGCGCAGGTGTTCGACGTGCTCGACGCCGAGCTGCAGAAGGGGCCGTGGATCCTCGGCGACCAGTTCTCCGCCGCAGACATCGCGATCGGCGCCGGGCTGAACTTCGCCGTGCGCATCTTCAAGATGGTGCCGCCGCGGCCGTCGTTCGAGGCCTATATCGGCCGCTGCGTGGCGCGGCCCGCGTTCCAGCGCGCGGAGAAGATCGCGGCGGGGTAAGATTACAGTCGCATAGCCCGGATGAAGCGAAGCGCAATCCGGGCTACGAAGCAGTGGGTTCCGAACGACCTAACCCGGGACGACGCGCGGATCGACGTCCTGCGTGTAGTCGACGCCGTCGATGCCGAAGCCGAACAGGCGGAGGAACTGGCTCTTGTATTCGCCGAGATCCGCCAATTCACCGAGCGTCTCGCTGGTGAGCAGCGGCCAGCGCCGCGACACTTCCGTCTGCACTTCGGGCGAAAGCTCCCAGTCGTCGACCCGGATGCGCTGCGCATCATCGAGCGCGACGTCCTTGCCGAGGCGGGTGCGGAACAGGCGGTCGATCTGCTCGATGCAGCCTTCATGGAGGCCGAGCTGCTTCATCACCTTGAACAGCACCGTTCCATAGAGCGGCACCACCGGAATCGCCGAGCTCGCCTGGGTGACCACGGCCTTCAGTGCGACGACGCGGGCCGCGTCCGCGCCTAGCCGGCCGCGGATCGCTTCCGCCTTGCTGTCGAGATCGACCTTGGCGCGGCCGAGCGTACCGTTCCAGTAGATCGGCCAGGTCAGCTCGCTGCCGATATAGGTGTAGTTGAGCGTCCGGAAGCCCGGCGCCAGCACGCCGGCGTCGGCGAGCTGGTCGATCCAGCGCTTCCAATCGTCGCCGCCCATCACCGCGACCGTGGCCGCGGTTTGCTCCTCGTTCGCAGGCTCGAGGGTGGTCTGGAACACCTCGCCAGTCTCGGTGTCGAGCGTCTTGATCTCGACCGGCGCGCCGAGCGGCTTGATGACCGAGCGATAGGTCTTGCCCGTGTCCGGATCGGTGCGGACCGGTGCAGCCATGCTGTAGACCAGCAGATCGAGCTGGCCGAATTTTTCGCGCACGCGCTCGATGAAGGCTTTCTTCAGCTCGTCGGAGAAGGCGTCGCCCTCCAGCGTGAGCGGAGACCGCCCGATCCTCTCGGCCTCGATCTCGAAGGCGCGGTTGTTGTACCAGCCGGCGCTGGCGCTTCTCTTTTCCGACGGCTCGCGCTCCAGCGACACGCCGATCGTGTCGGCGCCGCCGGCGAAGGTCGCAACGATGCGGCTCGCGAGGCCGTAGCCCGTCGAGCAGCCCAGCACGGCGACGCGCTTCGGGCAGTCAGCGACCGGGCCCTGCTTGAGGACATAGGCGATCTGTTCGCGGACATTGGTGGCGCAGCCGACGGGATGTGCCGTCGTGCAGATGAAGCCTCGCACGCGCGGTTCGATAATCATTCCCACCCCATTTTCGGATCGTTGCAATATCCCCATTCGCCGGCTGCGGACCTCCTTCAGCAAGCGAAGAGAGGCGAAATCACGCGTCAAGCCGCCTGAACACCAGCGTCGCGTTGGTGCCGCCGAAGCCGAACGAGTTCGACAGCACAGTGGTGAGCTTGGCGTTGTCGATCCGCTTGCGCACGATCGGCATGTCGGCGAATGCCGGATCAAGCTCGGTGATATGCGCGCTCTCGCAGACGAAGCCGTTGTTGAGCATCAGCAGCGAGTAGATCGCTTCCTGCACGCCGGTCGCGCCGAGCGAGTGGCCGGTCAGCGCCTTGGTCGCCGAGATCGGCGGGCACTTGTCGCCGGTGCCGAACACCTTGCGGATCGCCTCGATCTCCGGCGGATCGCCGGCCGGCGTCGAGGTGGCGTGCGGATTGATGTAATCGACCGGCGTATTCACCGTCGACATCGCCATGCGCATGCAGCGCTCGGCGCCCTCGCCCGACGGCGCCACCATGTCGTAACCGTCCGAGGTCGCGCCGTAGCCGACGACTTCACCGTAGATCCGCGCGCCGCGCGCCCTGGCATGCTCGAGCTCTTCCAGCACCACAACGCCTGCGCCACCGGCGATCACGAAACCGTCGCGGCTGATGTCGTAGGGACGCGAGGCGGTCGCCGGCGTGTCGTTGTACTTCGAGGACATGGCGCCCATGGCGTCGAACAGCACCGACAGCGTCCAGTCGAGTTCCTCGCAGCCGCCGGCGAAGATGATGTCCTGCTTGCCGATCTGGATCGTCTCATAGGCGTTGCCGATGCAGTGGTTCGACGTCGCACAGGCCGAGGAGATCGAGTAGTTCACGCCCTTGATCTTGAACCAGGTCGCGAGCGTCGCCGACGCGGTCGACGACATGCCCTTCGGCACCGCAAACGGACCAACACGCTTCGGCCCCTTGGCGCGCGCGATGTCGGCGGCCTCCACCAGCGTGCGTGTCGACGGTCCGCCAGATCCCATGATGATGCCGGTGCGGACGTTGGAGACTTCGTTCTCCTCGAGACCGGAGTCGCGGATCGCCTGCTCCATGGCGACGTGATTCCAGGCGGCACCTTCGGCAAGGAAGCGCATTGCGCGGCGATCGATCACCTCGGCGGGATTGAGTGTCGGCGCGCCATGCACCTGCGACCGGAAGCCGAGTTCCGCGGCCTTCTCCGCACGCGAAATGCCCGACTTCGCCTCGTAGAGGCTCGCAAGCACTTCCTGGGTGTTGTTACCGATGGACGAGACAATCCCCATCCCCGTGATGACAACCCGCCTCATGTTCGCCTCGCCCTGCCTTTATGTTGCCGCCTGATCATCCTGCTCAAGATGGCGCCGTGCCCTGCTTGAACAATCCGACCTTCAAGTCCTTGGCGCGATAAATAATCTCGTCGTCCATGGAAAGCCACCCGTCGGCAATTCCAAGCACGAGCTTTGACCGCATCACGCGCTTGATGTCGATGTTGTACACAACCTTGCGCGCGTGCGGCAGCACCTGTCCGGAGAACTTCAGCTCGCCGAGGCCGAGCGCGCGACCGCGGCCTTCGCCTCCGATCCAGCCAAGGTAAAAGCCGACCATTTGCCACATCGCATCGAGGCCGAGGCAGCCCGGCATCACCGGATCGTTCTTGAAATGGCAGCCGAAGAACCAGAGATCCGGTTTCACTTCGAGCTCGGCGCGCACCAGCCCCTTGCCGTACTCGCCGCCGGTTTGCGAGATCTCACTGATGCGATCGAACATCAGCATCGGTGGCAGCGGCAACTGGGCGTTGCCGGGACCGAAAAGCTCGCCCCGTCCGCAAGCCAGCAAATCCTCGTATTCGTAACCGCCGCGCCGATCCAGCATCCTCTTCCCACCTCTGATGTCCCGATGAAGCGCTTTGCTTGGTCGGACCTTAATCTACCCACGGGAACCGGAATATCCCGTCCCGCATCTTGGCGCTACCTGGGTACGCTACCGGCCTGTTATCTCTGCCGAAAGCGCATATGTGGTCCGCGCGCTCTCTAACATAGGGTTAACTGGGCGGCAAAGCGGCATTCCATTGATAAATTGCGGTCTCTCCTTAGGTTTTTACCGCACCTTGGATTCGTTCTAGTTGCGAAAAACTTGCATCTGATGGGCATCCTTTTTATATTTATGAGGAATATTGCCTGAGTTGGGTGCATAGAGTGGACATGAACGACGAAGTACCGGCTGTGAACGACGATGCCGTGCACTCGGCTGCCCGAGGCGCTGGGCACCACCCTGCCCTGACCGGCTGCCCGTGGCATGACGTCAACGAGATGCTGCAGTCTGCCGGCCTCCGGCCGACCCGTCAGCGCATGGCGCTGGGTTGGCTGCTGTTCGGCAAGGGTGCGCGCCACCTGACCGCTGAAATGCTGTACGAGGAAGCCACGCTGGCCAAAGTTCCGGTGTCGCTGGCGACCGTCTACAACACGCTCAACCAGCTGACCGATGCCGGCCTGCTGCGCCAGGTCAGCGTCGACGGCACCAAGACCTATTTCGACACCAACGTGTCGACACATCACCACTTCTATCTCGAGCACAATCACGAGCTGGTCGACATTCCCGACCCGAACCTCGTGCTGTCGAAGATGCCCAATGTGCCGGAAGGCTACGAGATTTCCCGCGTCGACATGGTCGTGCGGCTGCGCAAGAAGCGCTGAGTTCTGTCGTCCCTGCGAAAGCAGGGACCCATAACCACAAATATTGGTTGCTGCTAAAGGCGTCTCCTACCGCGCGCCAACGATAAATCACGCGGTATGGGGTCCCTGCTCCCGTGCGCAATTGCGCACCAGGCAGGGACGACAACAAACTTCAGTCCACCTTCTCGTCGGCGTAGACGCCCCAGAGACGCTGCTGCTCGATCCAGCCGTCGAACCCGTTGCCGGTGACCCGGCACCAGTTATTGGCGCATTTCTTGACCTGCGCGACGACGCCGGCCTGCAGGCGCGCCGCGATGGCGCTGGTGGCGTCGGGACGATCGTAGAGCGAGGCCAGATCGTCCTTGTTCTTCATGGTGACGACCGCGGTGCGGCGGCCGGACAGCAGGGAATGATAGACCCAGCCTTCGGCGCCTTCGGAATCGCGCACCCGGCGCCAGTTCTCGAACTCGGCGGTGATTTCGACCGGCAGCCCCGACCGCGTGTAGACCCAGGCGACGTCGTTGTCCTTGGTCGGGCCGGCGCGGACGTTCACATGATCGGATTTCAGGCTGACATAGCGTGGAATCGGCAGGCCGCTGGTGGTGGGGCTCAAATCCTTGGCGGAATGTCCGGGCATGACCGACGCACTCAGCATGCTCCCGACCAGCGCCACCAATGAACCAAAACGCCAGACCATCAACTCGTCTCCTGCCGAGATGCCCAACCCGCATTCGGCGAGCTGCAACCCAAACCCAAATCCAAACCCCTGCCCGAAGGCCCCCCTGCACCTGCGCCATTCGTCCCCTGCACGCATGGATCCGAGGGGTTCTTGTCTTGGCCCGGCCTTCTGCTAGAGAGGACGGAACGCCTGAGAGCGAGAACACCCGAATTTCCCGTTGTCTCCGCTTGGCGACAGCCGGGGCAAGTATCGGGGAACCCTAGGAAACGCGAAGGAAACGCCGGGACAGCACGGCTTTCAGCAGTGTCGAACAACCGGGTTAATGAGGCCTGAACGGCTCGGTTTTTGGCGAGCCGCGCGCCCCATGAAAGCAGGACATGTCGGTAAAGAAAAAGCCTCTCGTCGTCGTCACCCGCAAGCTGCCGGACTCGATCGAGACCCGGATGCGCGAGCTGTTCGACGCCAGACTGAATCTCGACGACGCGCCGATGACGCCGGAACAGA
This sequence comes from Bradyrhizobium oropedii, assembly GCF_020889685.1. Classification (GTDB taxonomy): domain Bacteria; phylum Pseudomonadota; class Alphaproteobacteria; order Rhizobiales; family Xanthobacteraceae; genus Bradyrhizobium; species Bradyrhizobium oropedii. The sequence continues at coordinate 1,018 of NZ_JACMYO010000203.1, read as the reverse complement.
TCGCCGAGGCGGCGAGGACCGCCGACGTGCTGGTGCCGACCGTGACCGACATGGTCCGCGAGGACGTGATCAATCAGCCCGACTGCAAGCTGAAGATGATCGCCAATTTCGGCAACGGCGTCGACAATATCGACGTCGCCGCCGCGCATGCCCGCGGCATCACGGTGACCAACACGCCGAAGGTGCTGACCGAGGACACCGCCGACATGACCATGGCGCTGATCCTTGCGGTGCCGCGGCGCCTGATCGAGGGCGCCTCGATCCTGACCGAAGGCAAGCAGCACTGGGCCGGCTGGTCGCCGACCTGGATGCTCGGCCACCGCATCGGCGGCAAGCGCCTCGGCATCGTCGGCATGGGCCGCATCGGCCAAGCGGTCGCGCGCCGTGCCCGCGCCTTCGGCCTGCAGATCCACTATCACAACCGCCGCCCGGTGGCGCCCATGATCGCCGAAGAGCTCGGGGCGACCTATTGGGAAAGCCTCGACCAGATGCTGGCGCGGATGGACATCATCTCGGTGAACTGCCCGCACACGCCGGCGACCTATCATCTGCTCTCGGCGCGGCGGCTCAAGCTGATCCGGAAAGAGGCGTATGTCGTCAACACCGCGCGCGGCGAGGTGATCGACGAGGACACGCTGATCAAGCTGATCGAAGCCGGCGATATCGGCGGCGCCGCCCTCGACGTCTATGAGCATGAGCCCGCGGTGAACCCGAAGCTGGTGCGGCTCGCCAGGGCCGGCAAGGTGACGCTGCTGCCGCATATGGGCTCGGCCACCATCGAAGGCCGTGTCGAGATGGGCGAGAAGGTGATCATCAACATCCGAACCTTCCTCGACGCCCACAAACCGCCGGATCGCGTGCTGCCGAGCATGCTGTAGGGGTCGTGTAGCCCGTTCATTGAAGCGGCGGCCAAAATATCGAAAACAACCCCATGCAAAGTAGCCGGTGCGGCTGGCGCTCGCTGTAAACGCACATTCGGCGTCGTCCCTGCCTAGTGCGCAATTGCGCACGGGCGCCG
>NZ_JACMYO010000202.1 GCF_020889685.1 Bradyrhizobium oropedii | reverse complement strand
GGCGTCGGCGCCATCGAGCCGAGCGCGACGCGGGCGCCGACGATGCGGCCGCCGTTGAGGGGCAGATGCGCCGCGAGCGTGATCACGGCGCCGCCTTTGGGCTTGATCCGCGCGATCTTGCGGTAGCGGAAGGCCTCAGTGCCGCCGGGCTTGGCAAAGGAAATCGCCAGCACCAGCGTGCCGGCCTGCCGGTCGCGCGATTGCAGGAATTCTTCGATTCCGATCTCGCGTCCGCCGAGCCCGCCCTGCACCGACACGACCGCATCGAGCGCGAGCATCGCGACCGTGAAATCGCCATACGGCATCGGCGCAAACAGATTGCCGCCGACCGTGCCCATATTGCGCACCGCCGGTCCGCCGATCGAGCGGGCAGGGGCATGCAGGAAGCTGAGATCGCGCTCGGCCAGGATGCGCGCGAAGGTGACGCCGGCGCCGAGCGTGATCCGCGAGCCTGTGGCGTCGATCCTCGTCATCGCATGATCGCTGGCGCGGACGACGGTCGAGATCGTGACGTCGCCCTCGTTCAGCGCCCGCATCACCAACGTGCCGCCGCCGAGGTAGCGGGCGCTGCGATCCGATAACAGCGCCGCCGCGGCGTCATGGGTGTTGGTGAAGGTCTTCACCGTGACTGGCATGATGTCGTTCCCCGCTTACGCGGCCTCCTTCAGATGCCGGCGGATGGCGTCGAAGCCGGTCTGGTAGATGTCCTCTGAAACCATCTGCGTGATGCGGTCCCTATCCTCGGTCCGCGTCGAGAAGCGCGATTCCCAGTGCCAGAAAGTGCGGTCGCCGTCGGTGACCGGCAGCAGGCGGACATGCGCCACGTAGTTGAACATCGAGATCGGCGTATCGAGCAGGCAATAGCTGAAGCTCTGTTCAAGATCGGAAAGTGCCAGCAGCTGCTCGCGCAGCTCGGCGCCGTCCTTCAGCTTGAAGCGCCTGACGCAGCCGATCTTGTCGGAGGGCTGCGCGCGTTCGATGCCGCTGGTCGCTACCGCCGGATGCCAGCGGTCGTGGCCGTTGAAATCGCGCAGCACGGCCCACACCGCATCGGTCGGTGCATCCAGGATCGTGCTTTTGACGATATGCGGCACGGCCTAGCCCCCGAACGCCCGCTTCAGCGCATCGAAGCCGCCCTGGAACACGCCGCCGCCGATATTGTTGACGAGCTCCACCTCCCGCTCCGGCGCGCAGTCGAATTCGGCGGTCCATTCCAGGAACGTCTGGTCGCCATCGGTGACCGGCGTCAGCCGCAGCGTCGCAACGTAGTTCTCGACGCCCATCGGCGATTCCAGGATCGAGTAGGTGCAGAACGTGTCGTAGTCGGACAGCCCGAGCAGCTTCTCGCGGATGCGATCGCCGTTGCGCAGCCGGAAGTCCCTGACGCAGCCGATCTTGTCGGAGGGCTCGCCGCCTTCGATCCGGCTTTCGGCGATCGCCGGGTGCCAGTTCGGCAGCCCGTTGAAATCGCGGACCCGGGCCCAGACCCGGTCATTGCGGGCATTGACGACGGTGGAGACGTAAACCCGTGCCATGGCGTGTGCTCAGTCCTTCTTGCGCGGCGTGCGCTCGGGGCGCGCCGGTTCGCCGCCCTCGGGCGCTGCCGGCTTGGCCTCGCCCCCGCCCTTGCGTGCGGAATCCTTGATGCCCTGCATATCGCGCGCCTCGCGGATCAGGCCGGGCATCTTGGCGAGGCTGCCGCCCTCGACGCCGATGTCCGACAGGATCGAATCGATCAGCGGCGCCTGCACCCGGTAGCGCAGCGCCGAATCGATCACCTCGTCGGTGGCGCTGCGGCCGGAACCGCCGCCATTTCCGTTGCCATTGAGGCCGTCGACCTGGAGGATGCGGATGCCCTCGATCTTCTCCATCGGCTTGACGCTCTCGCGCACGATGCCCTCGATCCGGTCGAGCAGCTTGCGGCGGAACAGCGAGTAGCGGGCCTGGTCGGTCAGCACGTTCTCGGCCTCGTTGAGCAGGCGCTGCGCCTCGGCCTCGACCGTGGCACGGACCCGTTCGGCCCCGGCCGCGATCCTGGTTTCCTCGGCCTGCTTCTCGGCGAGCAGCACCTCGACGGTCTTGCGCCGCTTGGCGATCTCGCTCTCGCGCGCGGTGACGACGCGCTCGGCTGCCTCAGTGGCGTGGACCCTCGCGTCCTCGGCGGCGGCACGCGCCGCGGATTCCTCCAGCGACTTCTGGTGCAGCGCGATCGCCTTGTCCATCAAGGCGGTTTCGACGTCCTTCTCGCGGTTCACCTCGAGCTTGCGCAGCTCGCGTTCGCGGCCGACCCTCGCCTCGTCGAGACCGCGGTCGGAGGCGATGCGAGCGCGCTCGACTTCTTCACGCGCCGCGATCTCGGCCTCCTGCAGCGATTGATTGCGGGCGACCTCGAGCTGCTCGATGGAACGGCGCCGTGCGATCCGTGCCGCCTCCAGCGCCTGCTCGCGGGTCACGTCGGTGGTCTCGACCTCCTTGCGGGCCGTGATCTCGGCCTGCTTGACCTGTCGGTCGGCATCGATCCGCTCCGAGCGCTTGGCGGCGAGCGCGATCACGCGTTCCTCGTCGGCAAGCTCGATCGCCCGCTTCTGGTCGATGTTGAGCACCTCGCGGGTCCTGGAGGAGGTGATCCGCTCGCTCTCCAGCGCCAGCTCCACATCGATCCGCTGCCGCTCGACTGCGTCGCGGCGCTTCAGCTCGGCGGCCTCGAGGGCCCCGGTCCGCTCGATCTCGAGCGCGCGGGTCTCGCGTTCGGCACGGATGCGCTGCGCAGCGACCGACTTCTCCTGCGAAATGCGCGCCGCCTCGATCGATTCGCGCGAGGCGATGTCGGCTTCCTCGATCGCACGGGTGCGTGCGATTTCGAGCGCCCGGACATGTTCTTCCTGCGCGATTCGCGAAGCCTCGGTCGCGTCGCGCGCGGTAATCCCGGCGATCTCGATCGCCTGGTTGCGCTCGATCTCGAGCTTGCGGGTGGTGTGATCGGCGGCGATGCGCTCGGCCGCCAGCGTCTTCTCTCTGATGATCCGGGCGGCCTCGACCGACTTCTGCGCCTCGATCTCGGCTTCCTGGATGGTTCGTACCTGCTGGATCTCCAGCGCGCGGGTGCGCTCGTCGGAGGAGATCCGCTCGACATTGACCGTCATAGTCTGGGCGATGCGTGCCTTCTCGGTGGCCTCGCGGGCCGCGATCTCGGCTTCCTCAACCGCGCGGGTGCGCTCGATCTCGCGGCGGCGGGTTTCTTCCTCATTGGCGATGCGGGCGTCGGTGACGACGCGGTCCTGCTGGATGCGGGCCTTTTCGATCGACTCGCGGGCGGCGATCTCTGCCTCTTCCACCGTGCGCATCCGCTCGATCTCGCGCTGGCGTACCTCACGTTCGGAGGCGATGCGGGTGGTGTCGACCGAGCGCTGGTTGGCGATCCTGGCCTTCTCGATCTCCTCACGTGCCAGCAACTCCCGTTCTTCCACCGCGCGGGTGCGTTCGATCTCCCGGTGCCGGGTCTCGCGTTCGGAGGCGATCCGGGCCTCGGTGATAGCCTGCTCATTGGCGATGCGCGCCTTTTCGATGGCTTCGCGCGCGGTGATCTGGGCCTGCTCGGCCTCGGTCTCGCGCAGCGCGCGCTCGCGGGCGACTTCGGTGCGCTGCAGGGCGCGGCGCATCTCGATGTCGCGCTCCTGATCGAGGCGGGCGGTCTCGCTCTCGCGCTCGATGTCCAGCGCCTGCCGCTCGGCCTCTAAGTTGCGGGAGCGGATCTTGATCATCGAGTCCTGCTCGATGTCGTTGCGCAGCTTGCGCTTGGCCTCGATGTCCTCCATCAGCCGCGTGAGACCTTCGGCGTCGAAGCGGTTCGAGGGATTGAAATATTCGAGGTCGGTCTGGTCGAGATCAGTGATCGCGACCGACTCGAGCTCGAGGCCGTTCTGCGCCAAAGCTTCGGCGGCATTGGCCTTGACGCGAGCGACATATTCGCCGCGCTGCTCGTGCATCTGCTCCATCGTCATCTCGGAAGCAACGGAGCGGATCGCGGAGATGAATTTGCCGGAGAGCAGGGTGTGCAGCTGTTCGGGTTCCATGGTGCGGCGGCCGAGCGTCGCGGCGGCGATCGAGACGGCCTCGCGGGTCGCCTGCACCCGGACGTAGAAATCGGCTTCGATGTCGACGCGCATGCGGTCGCGGGTGATGACGGCATCCTGCCGGGAGCGGACGATCCCCATCGGCAGCACGTTCATGTTGACCGGCGTGGTGTCGTGGATGAACGGCAGCACAAAGGCGCCGCCATTGATCACCACCCGCTCGCCCATGAAACCGGTGCGGACGAAGGAGACTTCCTTCGACGAGCGGTGATACAGCCAGTTCACCACATAGACGATGATGACGATCGCGACGATTGCGACGATGAGCCAGAGGATCAATTCACCGACCAGCATCCCTGACATCTCTTCCTCCCTTGGTCACGGCGGCTAGCGCGCGCCGATCGCCTTGAACTTGCGAACCTGATCCGTCAGCGCCCGCTCCACCGGCAAGCGCTCCATCGAGGAGGCGCCGTAGAAGCCGTGGCAGTTGCGGGTCTTCTTCATGATGAAATCGGCATCCGCGGGGTCCGCGATCGGACCGCCATGCGCGAGCACGATGATGTTCGAATTGACGCTGAGCGCGGCCTCGGCCCAGGCCTCGATCCGGGCAGGACAGTCGGCGAGCTTCAGCGCGGTCTGCGCGCCGATTGTCCCGCCCGTGGTCAGCCCCATATGGCAGACGATGATGTCGGCGCCGGCGATCGCCATCGCGGTCGCCTCCTGCTCGCTGAACACATACGGCGTGGTCAGCATGTTCTTGTCATGCGCCTTCGCGATCATGTCGATCTCGAGCGCGTAGGACATCCCGGTCTCTTCGAGATTGGCGCGGAAGACGCCGTCGATCAGGCCAACGGTCGGAAAATTCTGCACACCGGCGAAGCCGAGCACCTTGAGCTGGTCGAGGAATACATCCATGTCGCGGAACGGATCGGTGCCGTTGACGCCGGCAAGCACCGGCGTGCTGGTCACGACCGGCAACACCTCGCCGGCCATCTCGACGACGATGGCGTTGGCATCGCCATAAGGCATCAGTCCGGCGAGCGAGCCGCGGCCGGCCATGCGGTAGCGGCCGGAATTGTAGATCACGATCAGGTCGACGCCGCCGGCCTCCTCGCATTTCGCCGACAGCCCGGTGCCGGCGCCGCCGCCGACGATCGGCTCGCCGCGTGCGATCATGGCGTGAAACTTCTTCAACAGTGCCGCGCGTTCAAACTTGGGCATGGGTCACCTCGCCACTCTCCGCCGTCCACCGGCGCGTCCGAGCAGCGGACGGAACGCGCTGACGATGGCGGCGGTAAACTCGGGATCGTTGATGTTGCGCTTGACGCGAATGATCTGCCGGTTGCCGGTCTGGCGCACGGTGCGCTCCAGCGCGCCGAACAGCGCCGCGTCAGCATCCGGGTCCCAGAACGGCTGACCCGGAGCATCCAGTGCGGAGACGCCGCCCTCGGCCAGGAAGAAGCGCACCGGTCCATCCATCTGGTTCAGGCGTTCGCCGATCCAGCGGCCTATGCGCTCGTTCTCTTCCGGCGTGGTCCGCATCAAGGTGACCTGCGGATTGTGGACGTGGAATTTGCGTTGTCGGTAGCGCTCCGGGATGGTGTCGGGCGCACCGAAATTCACCATGTCCAGCGCACCGACCGAGCCGACGTAAGGCACGCGGCTGCGGATGATGGCGCCGAAGCGATCTTCGATCGCTGGGAACACGCCGCCCATCAGGAGATCGCAGACCTCCGTCGTGGTAAGATCGATGACGCCGGCAAGTTGCCCGGATTCGACCAGCTTCTCCATCGAGCGGCCGCCGACGCCGGTGGCGTGGAAGACCAGGCACTCGAAATCCTCGCGCAGGTCGGCCGCGATCTTCTGCACGGCCGGCGTGGTGACGCCGAACATCGTGATGCCGATCGCCGGGAGATGCGCGACTGTGTCGCGTTGCTTGCTGGCCTGTTCGTCGAGCCGCGCCTTGACCATGCCGACCAGCGCATGGGCGCCGTTGCCGAGCACCGTGCGCGAGATCGAGTTTAGGCCCTGCACGTCCGTCACCGAATACATCATGGTGATGTCTGCCGGACCGACATAGGGACCGACATCGCCGGACGCGACCGAGGAGATGATGAGCTTGGGGACGCCGACCGGAAGCGCGCGCATGCCCGGTGCGACCAGCGACGCACCGCCCGAGCCGCCGGCGGAAATGATCCCGACGACATTGCCCTGGCGCCGCAGCCAGCGCTCGAACGCCTCCGCCATCGCCGTGACCGAGGCGCCGCGATCGGAACCGAACACACCGGCGCCGCCGCGGCCGTGGTTCAGCGCGATCTCCTGCGCGGTGACGTCGCAGCTCGCTGCCTTGCCGCTGGTCGAGACATCGACCAGCCGGCTCCGCAGGCCGCTGCCCGCGACGATGTCGCGGATGAAGCGCAGCTCCGCGCCCTTGGTGTCGAGCGTGCCGACGACCAGCACGACCGGTGGCCCCGATGTCTTCGACTTTGCCGGCTCGCGCCGGCTGCGCGGTGCCTCCTCGAGCCTCGTGACACCTGCGGACTGCGTCCGGGCGGCGGCCTCGATGCGAGCGATCGGCACCGGCTGCGACCAGCGCGTCGGCAACACGGGATTGGAGACATAGATTCGGAGTGGCCCCTTGCGTTCCGGCTGCGGCACGCCGGGCGCTTCAGCTCTGGCCGGGACTGTCTCGGCGTCGGTCTCATCAGCACCGTGGGTGCCGACGCCCAGCAGCCGCTGCTGCAGCTCGCGGTCGGTCGCAAGACGTGCGGAGTCGATGATGCGGTTGATCCGACCGTTGACCATGATCGCGACGTTGCGCGACACCGCCGTCGCCACGCCGATATTCTGCTCGATGACCAGCACGGAGATGTCGCCCTCGTCGCCGAGGCGCAGTAGCATTTCCTCGACTTGCGCGACGATCACAGGCGCCAGGCCTTCGGTCGGCTCGTCCATGATCAGCAGTTGCGGGTTGGTCAGCAGCGCGCGCGAGATCGCGAGCATCTGCTGCTCGCCGCCGGAGAGTTGGTTGCCGCCGTTATTCTTGCGCTCGGCAAGGCGGGGGAATGTGTCGTAGATCCGTTCGATGGTCCAGGCGCCGCGGCGCAGGCCGCCGGCGAGCGCAAGATGTTCGTCGACCGTCAGTGAACGCCAGAGCCGCCGGCCTTGCGGCACATAGCCGACGCCGAGCCGGGCGATCCGCGCCGGATTGAGCCGCGTGACCTCCTCGCCGCGAATCCGGATCGAGCCGCCGCTGGCGCGGACCAGGCCCATGATGGCCTTGCACAGCGTGGTCTTGCCCATGCCGTTGCGGCCGACCACGGAGAACACGCTGGAGTCCAGCGTGAGATCGACGCCCTGCAATGCATGCGAATGGCCGTAATAGACGTCGAGGCCTTTGACCTCGAGTGCGGGCGGGGCGCGGCGGTCACTCATGGCCGCCTCCGAGATAGAGTTCCTGCACTTCGGGGTCGGACTCGATCTCGCGCGGCAGGCCTTCCTTGAAGATGCGGCCGTTGTGCATCATCGTCACGCTCTCGACGACGCGCAGCGCGACGTCCATGTCGTGCTCGATGATGATGTAGCCGATATGGGCGGGCAGCGAGGTCAGGATCTCGATCAGCTCGCGCCGCTCGGTCGGCGATAATCCCGCCGCCGGCTCGTCGAACAGGATGAAGCGCGGCGCACCGGCCAGCGCCAGCGCGATCTCGAGTTGGCGTTGCTGGCCATGCGCCAGCTCGGCGACACGCTGGTCCTTGACGCCGGCAAGGTGCACGGCCTGCACCAGGGTTTCGGTCGCGTGCATCAGCGCATCGTTCTGCCCCGGCCGCAGCAATGAGAACCGTCCGCGCGAAACGCCGCGGCAGGCGAGGTAGACGTTGTCCTGCACCGTGAGGCCGGGGAACAACGCCGAGATCTGATAGGTGCGGCGCAAGCCCCGACGGATGCGCTCATAGGGCGGGAACTGGGTGATGTCCTCGCCGAAGAAGCGGATCGTGCCGGAAGAGGGCGGGAAGTCGCCGGTGATGCAGTTGAACAGCGTGGTCTTGCCGGCACCGTTCGAGCCGAGCACGGCGCGGCGCTCGCCTGGTCGCACGGTGATGGTGACGTCGGTCAGCGCCGCCAGCGCGCCGAACAGCCGCGTCACGCCGCGCAGCTCCAGCGCCGCACCAGCGCCGACCACGGACAGGCGCTGCGCGACGCTATCCATGGCGGCCTCCGCCTGGGCGTTGCGTCGGGGATGCATTGCGCCGCCAGCGTTCCCACAGGCCGATCACGCCGTCGGACGACCAGAACACGATGGCGAGGAAGCCCAGTCCGATCAGCAAGCGGAAGCGGTTGCCGTCGAGCCCGAACTTGATCAACACGTCGAGCGCGAAGGTGCGGAGCAGGACGAAGATCAACGCGCCGATGAACGGGCCGATCGGTCTTGTGATGCCGCCGACCACGGCGATGATCAAGACGTCGATGCAGGCGCCGACGCTGACCGAGCCGGGCGAGATCTGCCGGTAGTTCCAGACCTGCAGCACGCCGCCGAGCGCCGCGATGAAGGCTGCGAAGGCGTAGGCGGCGATGCGGTGCGCATTGGGATTGAAGCCGAGCGCCGCCATGCGGCGAGAATTGTCGCGCACGCCCTGCAGCGCGAGGCCGAACGGCGCGCGGGAGACATACTGGACGGCGAAGTAGCAGATCGCGGCGACGCCGAGCGTCACATAGTAGAAGGCGATATCGCTGCGCCAGTCGACGCCCCAGAACTGCGGCGTCGCGACGGTGTTGATGCCGGTGTGGCCGTTGAAGATCGCCCAGTTCTGGTTGGTGAAGTAATAGAACGCCGCGCCGATCGCCAGCGTGATCATGATGGTGTAGATGCCCTCGGTGCGCACCGCGAGCGCGCCGCCGAGCGTGCCGAACAGCGTTGCCAATGCCAGCGCCATCGGGGTCGCAAGCCACCACGGCCAGCCGAGGCTGATATTGGCGTTGCCGCTGATGCCGAACACCGCGACCATATAGCCGGCGAAGCCCGCGATCGTGAGCTGCATCAGGCTGACCATGCCGCCATAGCCGGCGAGGAACATCAGGCTGAGCGCGATGATGCCGAGGATCAGGGTGGTGGCGAAGATCTCGATCAGGAAGAAGCCGTTGGCGATCAGCGGCATGATCACGAGGATCAGCGCGACGAGCCAGGCCGCCGGATTCTGCAATTCCGGCCAGGCGCGGATCCAGGCGCGGCGCGTCGCGTTGGCGGACGGGTCGGGGCGGAACTGGGTGCTCTGGAGCAACGACATCTCATCGCCTCGCGAGCAGGCCCTGCGGCCGGACGGCCAGCACCAGCACCATGATCAGGAAGGTGACGACGATGGCGTAGGTCGGGATGTAGACCGAGCCGAGCTGCTCGGCGAGGCCGATGATGACGGCGCCCAGCGCAGCCCCCGGGATCGAGCCCATGCCGCCGACGATCACGACAACGAGCGAGGCGAGCAGGAAACGGGTGTCCTCGCCCGGCGACAGCGACTGGAAGGTGCCGCCGACGACGCCGGCAATGCCGGCGAGGCCGGCGCCGAGCGCGAACACCAGCACGAACACCAGCTGGATCCGCACCCCGGTCGCGGCCAGGATGTCGCGGTCGTCGACCCCGGCGCGCACGATCATGCCGATCCGCGTCCGATTCAGGGCCAGCCACATCGCGACCCCGATCACGACGGAGGCTAAGAAAATCACGAGCCGTACCAGCGGATATTGCAGATAGACCGGCTCGCCGGATGATTTGATCGCCGTCAGCAGTGGCAGCTGCACCGGGCCGATCAGCCAGGCCGGGGTCTGGACCTGGTAGAAGTCGCCGCCGAACACCCACAGCATCAGATCGGCGAACACGATCGATAGCCCGATCGTCACCATGGTCTGCCGGAGGTCCTGACCCTCCATGCGCCGGAACACTGCGAGCTGCAGGATCACGCCGACCAGCGCCACCGCGATGAAGGCGACGATGAAGCTGAGGATCCACGACCCGGTCCAGGTGCTGACCGCATAGCCGATATAGCCGCCGAACAAATAGAGCGAGCCGTGCGCGAGGTTGACGTTGCGCATCAGCCCGAAGATCAGCGTGAAGCCGCTGGCCACCAGGAAATACAGCCCGCCGAGCGTGATGCCGTTCAGCACAGCGTTGAGGAACACGCGCTTGCGACCGATCGCGGCTTCCAGCCCCGGCGGCCAGATCGCGAACACCATCCATGCGAGTACCGCGACCGCGATGATCACGATCAGCGCCCAAGCCGGATGGCGTTCGATGAACCTGGCCATCTCCGTCGCGTTCCCTCTGACGTCGCGACCGTCTGCCGGGCCGCGTGTCCCGTCATCCTATCGAGGGCGAAAGCGTCGGATTTGATCGAGAGTATCTTTTATCGTTCGCTGTGGAACTCGCTTACGGCCGCAACACCTTGGCGGCGCGGCGATAGTCGGTCGGGGCCATGCCGACATTGGCGGCGAAGAAGCGGGTGAAGCCGCTCTGCGAGGAGAAGCCGAGGTCGAAGCCGATATCGGCGATCGGCGCTTCGGTCGCGACCAGCGCATCCAGCGCCTGCTCCATGATCAGCGTGTTCATGTAGAGGTGAGGGGTGACGCCGGTTTGCGTCCGGAACAGCCGGTAGAAATGCGGCCGCGACAGGCCCGCCTCGCGCGCGATCGCATCGAGCTCGATCTCTGCGCCGGGACTTTCCGACATCAGCTTGATCGATTTGCGGACCCGGAAATCGGTCACCGCCGCGGCCGCGCGCGCATCCTGCGCCGTCTGCCAGCTCTCCTCGTAGCAGGAGTCGATCAACTGCCTGAGCTCGCTATCGAGGCTGCGCAGCGACGGCGCGCCGCACACCAGTGCTGCGGTGCGGCGGATCAGCCGGTCGAGCGCCTCGGTGCGCGGAAAGAAGGTGCGGCCGAACCGCAGGCCCTGCGCGCTCGCCCCCTGCGGCGCGAACCATTCGGCGTTGACATAGAGCACGAAGAAGATCGCGCCATGGTCCATGTCGGTCGGCAGAAAATTGTGCGGTTCCCACGGGTTGACCGCGACCACGGTGTCGTCCTTGAGAAGCCAGCGCTGCTCGGAGACGTCGATCTGCGCCGGCGTGCCGCCGACATGAAAAATCAGGTGCCCTTCGCGGTGCGCATGCACGTTGAAGGGCCGGTTCAACTGATAGACCGTCGCGCGACCGAACCGGCCGTGGAAGACGGCAAGCGCCCTGCTCATGCCTCCCCTCCCGCGGGATGTTCTTGTCTTTTCGACAAGCGTTCATCATCCGCCCGCGGAAAGCAAGGGCGAGCAGGGCTGTTGATGCAACCGCGCGCCTTCGTCACGGCTGGCTTGCTCGCACCTGCAACAAATATGTCAGTACTTCTTGCACTCCGGAACCGTGCGGCTCGGCAGGCCGATCTTGGCGAACACGGCCGGATCGTAGCCTAGCGTCTGGTTGACGTTTGGGATCACCTTCACGACCTTGGAGAACAGCGCGCCCTTGCCGTCATCGACCACCTCGGTGACGAAATTGGTGCCGATCGCCTGGCGGTTGGAATCGAGCTTGATCTTGCCGTTCGGGGCGTCGATCTCGATCTTGGCCAGTGCGTCCTTCAGCTTGGCCTGGTTGTTGGAGAGATCGCCATTGACCTGCCGCAACGCCAGGATCAACGCCATGGTCGAGCCATAGTAGTTGGTGGCGAGCAGCGACGGGCTCGGGAAGCGTTTGCTCTCCGGGAAGGAGTCCTGATACGCCTTCACGAACTTCTGCCAATTCGGATCCTCCCAGGTATCGGCCTGGCCGCTTGCGGCGATGGTGCCGACCAGCGCGTTCTTGGCGCTGCCCTTCGAGGACAGGATGGTCTGGTCGATCATGATCGAGCCGCCCATCAGATGCGCCTTGCCGCCGGCCTGCTGATACTGGTTGAGGAAGTTGACCGCGTCGGCGCCGCCGAGGCCGAGATAGATCGCATCGACATCGTCGGGCAGTGCGGCGATGACGGAGGCGAAGTCCTTGGTGCCGAGCGGCACCCATTGCCGGTTGGTGACCTGGCCGCCGGCGGCGCAGAACTCCAGCACCAGGCCGAACACCTGGGTGTAGATGAAGGAGTAATCCTCGCCGACGGTCGCGATCTTGCGATAACCCTTGGTCTCATAGGCGTATTTGCCGAGGCCGACCTGCCACTGCGCGCCGTCCATGTTGTAGCGGAAGAAATTCGGCGCCGGATCGACATAGGTCGTCTCCTGCGCGCCGGAGGCGGCGTTGACGAAGGTCAGCTCCGGATGGGTTTTTGCAAAGTTCTTCACCGCGATGCCTTCGTCGCCGGACAGCGGCGACAGCAGGATCTGCACCTTGTCCTGCTCGATCAGCTTGCGCACCGCGCGCACCGCGGAATCGGGCGTCGCGTCGGTCGAGGCGACGACGAATTCGAGCTCCTTGTCGCCGATCTTCTTGCCGAGCACGTTGAGCGCGGTCTGGTGGCCGCGCATGCCGTCCTCGCCGAGCACCGTGTAGGTCCCCTCGAGCGTTGCAGTGACGCCGACCTTGATCTTCTCTTGGGCGAACGCCGTGCCCGAAAGCAACAGGCTGCTTAGCGCAATCAGTCCCAAACTGCCCTTCAACATCGCTTTCCTCCCTCTGTGTTGTCGCCAGCGTCCATCTGGCGTGCGAAGGCCGATGGGCGTCCTGTTGTTGGCGGCAAAGCTAGCCGAAGGCAGGTGCGGTGCGGATGTCGTCGGGACGGGTTAGCTTAACGGGCAGTCTCATTTTGATTGTTGCGCCGCAACGAGTTTCGCGACGCAATGTCGCGGAGATGCTGCCGGCGCGGAGAGTGAGGTGATGCATACTCGATGTCGTTCCTGCGAAGGCAGGGACCCATAACCACAGGGCATTATTGTTGAAACGCGGTGTGGCTCCAGCTTCGCAAATCAACTCGCATTCGTGTTTATGGGTCCCGGGTCGCGCTGCGCTTGCCCGGGACGACACCGAGTGTGTTGAGCGGTTGCGAGTCATGCACGCCGTTCGCGCGACCCGTTGGCTCATGCGGGCTACTTGCCGAACCCTGAATGTTGTTCGGTGCTACGGCATATGGTGGCCGGCGGCCTGTCCGCCGTCGACGTGGAGCACCTCTCCGGTCACGAAGCCTGCGCCATCGAGATAAAGCACCGCGTCGACGATGTCGGAGATCTCTCCCATCCTGCCGACCGGGTGAAGCGCTGCGAGCGCCGGATGCGCTTCGCTCGGGTGCATCGGGGTCTTGATGATTCCGGGCGATACGGCGTTGACGCGAATTCCGCTCCTTGCATATTCGATGGCAAGCGCGCGGGTTGCGGCGTTCAAGCCTCCCTTGGTGAGCGAGGCGAGGGCGGCGGGGACGCTGCTCATCGGCTGGTCGACCAGACTTGTCGTGATCGTGACGACGTGACCGTGGCCCTGCTTGCTCATCAGCTCCAGCGCACGTTGGGTCATGTGGAAGAAGCCGGTCACGTTGGTCGAGATGTAGCTCGCGTAGTCGTCCTGCGAATAGGTGGTGAAGGGCTTGGCCATGAAGATCCCGGCGTTGTTGACCAGCGTGTCGACGCGGCCGAAATGATCGAGCGCCGCCTTGAACACGGTCTCCGCCGTGTCGGGCGCGCCGACGTCACCTTGCACCCTGACAAGATCGCCATCGGTACCCGGCGTGATCGACCGCGAGGTCGCTACGACGCGGAAGTTTCGATCCCTGAATGCCTGAACGATGCCGGCGCCGATGCCCTGCGATGCTCCGGTGACGACGGCCACTTTCCGCTCTGTGCCCATGATTGCGTCCTTTCAAGACCTGGCGTCCAGCTTACGCCGCTCCGCTTGCCGTCAGCGGATCGTAGTCGCTGCTCTTGAGCATGGTGTGCAGTTGCCGCCGCCGGATGCCGAGATTGCCGCCGTCGAAGATCGGCAGCGCGAGCGCGTCCTGGAGCAGGCGACCGAATGGCGCTTCGTGGTCATAACTGTCGATGCCGACCACCCGCATCAGGTCGGTGATGACGCGTACCGCGGCCTCCGAGCCGAAGATCTTGGCCTGCACCGAAAGCTCCTCGGCTGCCGGCGACTGGGTGTCCAGTGCATGGCAGGCGCGCCAGCTCAGATAACGCGCGGCTTCGATCGTGGTCTTGGCGTCGGCGAGCGCATATCCGACTGCTGATGCTCGATGATCGGGTGAACGCCGCCGCGCTTCTCGCTGCGGGCAAAATCAAGCGCAAACGAGAAGGCCGCCCGCATCAGCGCGACGCCGAAGATGCCGACCAGCGCCGCGGTGCCGGTGAACGCCGCCGCCGTCAGCGCGAGGCCCGCGCCTTGCTGTCCGAGCAGATTGTGGTGTGGGGCCGCGACATTCACAAGGCCAAACTGCGGGACGAGATGCGCCCGATGACCGAGGCTGTCGATCGCGCGTTCGAACACCAGGCCGGTCACCGGCCCTTCCACGGCAATGATCGAGATCGCGGAGTCCGCCGCTGCCGCCGCATCGGTCCGGCACACCACGGTCAGGAGGTCGGCACCCTCGCGATTCCAGCCGGTGGCCGAGGACACCCATTTCTTGCGGCCGTTGATCACCCAATTGTCGCCCTCGCGCCTCGCCGTGGTGCGGACGCCCTCGCCGGGAGCCGGCGAGGCGGCGTTGGCGCTGCCGCCGGGCTCGCTGGA
>NZ_JACMYO010000201.1 GCF_020889685.1 Bradyrhizobium oropedii | reverse complement strand
CGCTATAGTTGCATCAATGGGATCAGCGTACGTGCACTGATGCGCGGCAGATCGGCGGCGTTCGGGCGGGAAGTGATCGGCGTCTCGGCAAGATCCGTCGACGCGATCCGAACCGCCCGCGGCCGGCCGTCCGGCACCGCGACAACGACGTAGGCGGGACCGCGCCCCGAACGCTCCTTCAGCACCTCAAGGCGGTACCCAAACAGAAAATGATGCGGGTCCGTGATCGTGACGTGAGGCGCGACCCGCTCAAGAATAGCGGTACTCTGACGTGTTCGGCGATCCCACCTACGCCGATGCCGTGCTCGACCGCCTGGTCCACAACGCCCACCGGATCGATCTCAACGGCGAGAGCCTGCGGCGAACCCGCAAACCCGACCGAAAGGCCTGAGCCAGTGGCGCTGTGGACATGCCGCTGCGCTTGGACAACGCAAAGAGCGTTGCCCACATGCCCACAGCAGACCAACAGCAGACCAACAGCAGACGAAGAAGGGCCTCAAGCCGCGATTCAAGGTTGACCCCGCGGCTTCACCGATGCCAGAAACCAAAACAGCCAGAACGCCTCGCGCCCCGGGCGACATCAAATCGGAATGGTGGGCGAGATCATCGGAATCGGCAAACCTGCTAGGATTGGTAGTTGGCCATGTCCAGCACTTGCCGCTCCAATGGCAAGGTGGCTCGAGCGCCCAGCTGGCGCGCCTTACGCGGCGCCCGGCCGTGAAGTTGCCAGTTTCGGCAGCACGGAAAGACGAGATTGAGACCTTGAAGGGAAATGGCGGCCGGTTCGAATCAGGCGGCGGCAGGGTAGGAAAATCTGCAAGGTTCTCCTGAATGACGCAAAAATGCTGCACTATGACCGACGAAGACGAGAACTATCGCTTGCCGCCAGCCCTATGATGCAGGAGCCCGCGTAAAGTGTTTGCTTTGCGGTTTGCCGGGAGTCGTGAGTACGGCGAGCTCTCGCAAAACAAGCCTATCGAAACGGGGAAGTCGGGCAAGGAACGATGGAGATGATTGATCAGGCGGCCGCTTCGGACTTGCGGCCGCTATTATACGGCTCGTCAGGGCGCATTCGCTGGGGTTTGATGTTTCTGGCTGTCCTCGTCGGCTTGTGTTCGGTAGCAGCCCAATTTGGTGGGAGCCTCGCAGGGTTTGTCGAGACGCCGGCAGCCGGCCTCGCCGATTCGGCGGTGGGCCTGTCAGCGGAGGACAGGACATCCCTGACCGAGATACGTTGGGCGCAGCAGAAGGCGAGCGAGGATATTACAGAACTCAACCGCCGCATCGATGCTCAGCGGAAGGACCTTAAAGGGATCTTAGATCAGATCACGGTGCTGACTTCGCGGATTGAGTCCTTGCAGATTCCAGCACCTGTCCCTTCCGCTCCCTCCGCTATTTCTTCGTCGTCGGCACAAGCTGCTTCGAGCCCGGCCAAGAAGCGCGTCGAGAGGTCCAAACCACAGGGGCCTGTTTCCGTCGGAGGTGCGCCAGTGATCGCAGGACAGAGGACGGGCGGCCCTTGACGCCTCAGGCTGCTGCGCGGGGGATCTTAAAGTTCCACCAGCTGCTGCGGCGCGCCAAGTCCCTATCGAGAGCTCGATTGATCAGCAGATACTCTTTCTTCCGATCCGCATCTCTCGGCATTTGAACCGAATTTGAATCTCCACTTTCAGGCGGAGCTGCCCGCGGCGCTTCTTCCGATCACTCGTTAGCGAGGGAGCGCCATGCTTTGGATCTGCTCACATGCGTGGCTTTGCTAATAGGGTGTGCGGTCGCGATAAGCATCGAATGCGGCAGCCACAGCGCGGATGACAAAACGGTGCTCCTGCTTGACGCGGATGAAACCGTCCTGGATCTCTACTATTCCGTCCTCAGTGAGCGTTTCCAAGCGGTCCGCTGAATCAAGAAAAGCGATCGGATCAAATCCGTGGGCAGCACACAGTGCCGGCACGTCGGCCTGCAAATCGCACATCAGGCGCTCGATGATTGCAGCCCGCAGCCGATCTTCTTCAGTGAGACGGTAGCCCTTCGACGTCGCCAGACGACCTGCTCTAATGTGTTGGTTATAGGAAGCAGTTGCGACCTCGTTCTGGACGTAGCCGTCACGGAGACGGCCGATGGCTGACGGACCAAAGCCGATCACGGTTTTGCAGGTATCGGCCGAATAGCCCAACGAGTTGCGGCGCAGCCAACCCGCTTTCTGGGCCAGCGCGAGCTCGTCGTCCGACAAGGCGAAATGGTCGAGCCCGATTTGGTGGTAGCCGGCGGAGACCAGCGTATCTGCCACGGCGGCGGCTTGCTCGGCGCGGGCAATATTGTCAGGCAGCGCCGCCTCGTCGATCTGGCGCTGACGTTTCATATAGGAGGGAACGTGGGCGTAGCCGAAAATCGCAAGCCGGTCGGGCCGCATGGCCACGGCCGTCCTTGCGGAGCTTACACAGGACTGCACCGTCTGATGCGGCAGTCCGAAGAGAAGGTCGAAGTTGATGTGGCTTATTCCATGCTGGCGAAGGCTTTCGACCGCAGAAGCCGCCTGCGCCTCGCTTTGGAGCCGGTTGACCGCCCTTTGAACCTTGGGGTCGAAGCTTTGCACGCCGATGCTCGCGCGGCTGACCCCGGCTGCTCCTAAAGTTTGCGCCATTTCGGTCGTGAACGCGCGCGGGTCGATCTCGATGGCGACGGTAGCCGACTTGCTGAACGCGAAGCAGCTGCGCAGCAATTCCATCAAGGCAAGGAAATTGGCAGGCTTGATGGTAGTCGGAGTTCCGCCGCCGAAATGCACGTCGCTGACGGGCAAGGCGCGCGGCAGTTGGTCTGCAACCAAACGAATCTCCTCCCGCAGCGCCGCCAAATAATTGCGAATCGACCGCTCGCTGCGAATAAGGCTCGTGGGAAAGCCGCAATACCAGCAGATCGACTGGCAGAAAGGGACGTGGAGATAGAGCGATACTGGTTCGTCGGGCGGCAGCCGCCTCAACCATGTCTCACAAGTCTTGGCGCCGATCGTCGTGGTGAAATCCGGTACAGTTGGGTAGATGGTGTACCAAGGCAGGCGAGCATCGCAATACTTGTTCAGGAGTGCGGTCTGCAAGGCTTGACGCTCCCATGCTCATACGGACCCGAAGCTGACCTATGCGCTCTCCTGTGGCTTTGCGTTATGTCAACTCGCGCAAACTTGGTCATGAAATCTGTATCACGTTCCCGAGGTCAGGGGCTGAGGTGGGCGTGAGAGGCATCCACTGGCGATCATTTGGATGCTCGTGCGAAAGATGAGCGTCTCACATGCACATGGCCGATAGCCGCTAGACGTCCTTCCGACCAACTTGCGCGCAGGAATTTAGCAAGGAAAGGGACCATTCAGTGCGATCGGTGAGCCGAGTGGCTTCTCGCCGCTTTCCTCGCTAGGTGGCACCTCTCGGATAAATGCCGCGAGCAGGATGCGTCCGGCGGGCGATGCCATGGACAGTAAGTTGCTGGTTGGATGACGCTGACAAGTACGAGATCATAGAACTTGACGCTAGGTGAGATTCAAGTCCTTTAGAGCCGCGCATGAAATCATTTTGGATGCCACGTCAAAAGAATGGATGGGGCCTCAATTCCGCCACGCTGCTTGTCTCATTGCCGCAAGCATCGTCACGGATGTACTGATGATGTTGGGGCGGGCCCGGCGCACTTCCAACCCGGCAAAGTGCGTCGGGGCGCCTTGGCTCGGAGGCGTCCCGTCGCCGAATACAAGCTGCTTTCCACACCAAGTTTCGGGCGCTGGTGATCGCGAAGGCCAGCCGGGCCAGCTTCCTCACGCCTGGACACTATCTGCGATATGTTTCTGCTGCGCTTCTGCACTTCATTTCGCTTGTTCTTGCGATCGCTTTTGCGGTTATCGATTCTCGCGAGAGCCCGCGCAATTGTGCAGTTCGCGTCCTCGTTAGCGATGAGGGCGTTCATCGTGCCCTTGAGGCCGACATGCAGGTGCGTAACCTCACACTCGGATAAAGTAACGATCTTTACGTTGGCACAGGCATGCGCTTGAACACGCTAGCGATATCTTATCACGCGAGAGGCGATCCATCGCCTCCGCCAGCACCACTTGAAATCGCCCGCGCAAGGCGTCGGCAATAAGCGCTTGGACGCCGGCACGCAGAAGCGATGCACCGGAAATCGGGTGGTCGGAACATTCCTCAACGACTCGAGAACCCAGCTTCTCGGCATAGGCACGGCAGACGCGAAACTTGTCCGCGATCGACGCGTCTCGCTGGTTGTCACTGGAGTAGCGGGCGTAAAGCGCGACCTTCATGACTTGGTCTCCGGTGAAGTCAGGTGCGCTGCGACCCTTGCTCCTTGTTGGCTTGTCCGTACCAGCGGCTGCGCCGCATGGCGAGCGAGCAGACGCACGAATTCGACGAGACGTGGATCTGGCGCGTTGCGGCACTGTGATGCAAGCGTCAACTCCAGTTCGCTGCACCTGTCGATGTCTTTGCATTGCTGAACGCCAACGTCTTTCATCGGAGTGCCACCAAGCGTTGGTCGCACCGGGATAATCCGAGCACCATTAGCTCTACGATAGGCAACAATAAAAAGAAACTCGATGCCAGGCCTTGGATGCGGCTGGCGTGCTCGATCGGACGACTTCGCGTCGTCGCGGGCTGAATCGTATTTTCCGCGTCGTGCGAAAACTTGCGCTTCGGCTTGATTGCAAACTAACTACGTTATCAGATCATTCCATGTTTGCGATATAGATAGTGCGATTCAGTCGGCCGGCGGATTCAGGAAAAACGATCTCGCTCAATGAGTCTGCGTTCTCATCGATGAGCGTCGTCTTTTGTTCTATATGCGCGCGGCAGGCATTCACACATCGGCGCGCGTTCTACTCCGATCAGCTCGACTACCCATTTCAACAAAGTGGGCGGGACCCGCATCCGGGCGAACCGGAGCGCGTTGAAGACCGCATCGGCGCTGGCGCCGTTACCCAATGCCGCCAGCACGGCGGGATGGGTGAGTACATCAAAAGAATTTCCAACGGTCAGGCGCGGATACCGTTCACCGCAGATACGCGTAGCCTTACGCTCGTCGATCAGGGTGATCGCTCCTTTCTCGGCGCCATAGGCGATGGTCGCGGCTTCGCCGTCGTCGAGGGTTGCGTCGCCCCGTCCGATCACCAGATCCTCGAAATGGGGCTCGGTGAGATCGTCAAGCTTCGCAACGGAGATAAGGCCTGCCGCAACAAGCTCGGCGACTAATTGCCCGTCATTTCGACCATTCCGGCAGTCTTCGAGGAGCTCTCCCTGCACGACATCCGTAATGATGAAGGGATTCGGAATCGCCTTCAAAATATGTGGCCCGCAGGCCGTGGCATTCAGATTGATCACGGTACTCGCATCGACAACAACCGGCGCGGTGGGGTCAATCAGGCATGAGAGCCCCATCGGCTTCGCTCCCTTCTATTTCCAGGCCATCGAACATGCGCCGCAGCTCGACACGGTCCAGATGGAGCATGCGGGCGAGTTGCCCCTCGCTCAGTATCCCGCGGCGCCAGGCTTCGCCGGCGAGAAGCCCGAGCCGAAGCGTCGTCGGCCTGTCCGCATCCGCTTTATGGAGGTCGGGACCCGAAAGATCGCCCAACACCTGAGCGGCCTGCTGATCGCTAATGCCTCCATTCGCCTGAAACCAATCCCACGTCCCGGACTTCGCCAGCTTGAGTTCCTCCAATCGCCTGACGATAGCTTCACGTGATACGCCGAAGAAATGTGCGAGCACGATGACATGCCGCCGGGTCAGTTTTTCCGATCCGACGGTAATCTCCCTGAATTTCTGCATGACCGCACGGGCAGGGGTCATGAAGGCTCTGCCGAAGGTGTTGGCGTAACGCTCCTCACGAGAGTTCTCAGTCACGCCCTCCTCCAGAACTTCCGGCTCCCGCCGCGTAGAAACCAGATGACCGAGCTCGTGGGCTGCCGTTTGGGCACGGCGATCGCGTGGGTGATTGCCATTGAGAAGAATGCAGGCGCCGAGCGCCTCGTCGTAGGCGAACAGGCCGGAGATTCCGCCGTCGATCCGACGGATATAGACGCGTACACCAAGTTCAAGCTCAAGCAGCGTTACGATGTCGGAGATCGGGCTCAAGCCTAATCCGAGCCGCTGTCGCAATTCGAGCGCGTCCTGTTCGGCCTGTGCCCGAACGTCACCGGGAAGGATCGGGCGCTCCGGTGGATAGTTACGCAGCGGTTGCACGCCGAGAAGCCGCTCTAGCTCCGCTTCGGCGCGCGCCAAGTTCTCTAATTGCTTCACAGCGAGTTCGACCGCATCATCCTCTTGCTGGAACAACTTGCGGAATTTAGGGGTAAGATCCGTATGAATCGCCTCCTGCCGCATCAGCTCATTGATCGACATTTTGTAAAGGCTCGCGAGCTTGCGCAACTCATCGATCCGCACACGCCGCTGGCCTTGCTCGATCGCAACCAGAGTGGTTCGTGAAAGCCCGACAGATTCCGCCGCCTCCGCCTGCTTGAGCTTGACGCGGTCGCGCGCTTCACGGAGGCGCTCACCAACTTCCGTCGGCGGCATGGTCTCAAGCAGACTGGTCATTGTCGGCCCACTGAACAACAAACGACTGTGGTCCCAGTGAATTCATATTGGTTTTCCATTCTTTTTGGTGTTGGGAGAGCAGCCGGTCCAGTTTTGGACGGATGACCGCTTCGAGGGCGCGTGCGAGCTGAAAGGCCGCGAGATCGAGTGGCCGTTCTGCCGCACGCGACTGCTTTAAATACGCGAGGTGATCGAGATGCAACGTGCCTGCGATTGCATAATGCTTTTGAACGCGGGTCTTTTTATCGAACCCTTTAGCGGCTCCCGCATCGAAGGTAGGCGCAGAGAGATTTTCCCAGACATACGTATCTGCGGGCTCGTTAAGGTCAGCCGCATGAACGCTCAGGCGGCGCAGCATACAGGCCGCGCAAATACCGCATTGGCGCCGGTGATTATCGACCGACACATGACGGTTGTCCTGCCAACATGACCGCGTCTTCGACCACTCGGTGTTCTTGCCCTTGCTCAATGCCATGTACGCTTTGAGCGTTTCACCCTTGGTAAACCACAGGCGCAGGAATACGAAGGCGATGTCGTAGCCGAGAAGCGCTTGGAAAAACGCCGTCATGTGCTTCATGAATCGGGGATGGTTCCGGTAATCCTCATAAGCCTGACCGACGGGCACGAGCGTTGGGCCGAGCGCACCCTGTCCGCTTTCGGGGACGATGACCTTGCCGGCTTTTGCGAAATACGCGGCCGCCCCACTCAGGACAGCAAATTTGAACCCCCGCGACCGGGCGGTTGATTCGATAAAGCGGGATGCGCCGGGCTTCACTTGATAGGGCAGCGTCATGAAAGGCTGCTTCCGCCCAAACGAATCTTTAGGGTGGTCTTTTTTCTTTGATCCAGGCGAACACGCACCAGCCGACTGCCGTATTCTTCCGCCATCAGCGCGCCGACCGCGCGGGAATCGAGGCCATCGCTGAAGGGAATAACCGCCTCGGCCCCGGTATCCAGATGAAATAGTTCCTGTGCCGGTTCGAGGGCGGACTTTTTCCGCTTTATGAAGGTGACTTTCCACTGATCTCCGGTCAGCAGTTCGAGCGCATCATGCAACGTGTCGGACGCGCTCTTCTGATTCCAAGCGTCGGGGTCATGCACTGGCAGGCGCAGTTCAAAGGCCCGCCCCCATCCCAGGGCCGGGCGGCGCTGTATGCGGTCGCAGAACTCAACGGAAGCGGCGAGCAGCATCAGGTCGAATACGACCGGCTCCCATTTCGCGAAGAAATAGGCCGCAAGATTATGCGTCTTGAAGATGAGGTTGGTCCCGATCTCGCACGGAATCCAGCCGGCGCGCGAGCGACCGCCTTCTTCGTGCACCTGGACTTGGATCGCAGGCAGCTCATCATCGTTCATCGCAGCCTCACACCGTCATCAATTCCTTGCTGCTTGACCAATTGCGGTTGGGCGGCAGCAGTGTCCAGTCCCGACAGGCGGCGGGCAAGCCCCGCAATCGGAGCGCTCGCCACCGCGTCTTCCATGCGATTTCTGACGCGGATCGCCATCGATTCGGGGCTTTGCTTACGCAGATAATGTTCTTCCACTTGCCTGGGCCCCCGCGCCGCGCGGTCGCGCAAGGCGTTCTCGACGCCGTCGCAAACCGCGTCGACGCCGAACTTTCCGTTCGCTACGGATTGGATGACGTGATCGACGATCAGGCGTCGCATCGGGGATCCGGCGGATAGATCCCGCCGCGCAGCTTCCAGTTCGACCGATTTATCTTGTCCGAACATGTCGCTCTGGCGGGCATCGCCCAGGATCGGACGGATGGCGCGGACAACTTCGCCGCAGCCTTCATCGCGCCACGTCTCTTCCAGTGCAGGGACGACGCGCGCGGCGACTTCGTCAGGCTCAAATGCGGCCTTGTGCGCCCATTCCGCAAACTTCTTCCAGGCGGGCGTCATGTTCAAACTTTTGTACGGACCATCACTCATGGCGATTCTGCATGTCAAAAATATAGAAAATAAAATCAGACAATGTCAAATACTGAGAATACCCCTCTTGTTCCCCGCTATAGTTGCGGAGAATAATCTTGCAGATGCGGCGAGTGCGCCCCATAATCACCGCAAGAGGTGCGGAGAATGCCGAAATACATCTACGAATATTCAGACTGGCCCGATTTCCGATGGAATTACGAGGCCCTCGCTCAGCAACTGGCCGCAGTACGCCACCGGCAGGGCCGGTTCATTGGCCGCATGCAGGCGCTTGGTTTCCCGCTACGGGAAGAAGCGGTCTTGAAAACACTGACCGAGGACGTTCTTAAATCCAGCGAGATCGAAGGCGAGATTCTGGACAAGGATCAAGTCCGGTCTTCCATCGCCCGTCGTCTGGGTATGGACGCCGGTGCACTCTCGCCGGCCGACCGCAACGTCGACGGCGTGGTGGAGATGATGCTCGACGCCACACAGCGATTCAAAGAACCGCTTACCGACGAGCGATTATTCGGCTGGCACGGGGCGCTCTTCCCGACCGGGCGCAGCGGCTTAAGCAAGATTAGAGTCGGCGCATGGCGCGACGCGGCATCCGGTCCAATGCAGGTTCTCTCCGGCCCGTATGGCCGCGAAAAAATCCATTACGAAGCCCCCGGCGCCGACCGGATCGATCACGACATGGCGGCCTTCCTCGCCTGGTACAATGCCGACGACAAACTCGACCCCGTTATCAAGGCCGCGCTTGCCCATCTCTGGTTTGTGACCATCCATCCATTCGACGATGGCAATGGACGGATTGCACGCGCGATTGCCGACATGTGGCTCGCGCGCTCAGAGCATAGTCCGCAGCGTTTCTACAGCATGTCGGCTCAGATCCGTGTGGAGCGAAATGCCTATTACGACATGCTCGAAGCCACGCAAAAAGGTGAACTCGATGTCACGCAGTGGCTTGAATGGTTTCTCGCGTGCCTGGATCGCGCCTTCGACGGCGCGGAGGCGATCCTTGCGCATGTCTTCCGGAAAGCCGCGTTCTGGAAGCAATATGTGGAGGCGCCTCTCAACAAGCGACAACGCGATATTCTCAACCGGCTTCTCGACGGATTCGAGGGCAAGCTGACATCGTCCAAATATGCCAAGATCGAAAAATGCTCGGCCGATACGGCGCTGCGCGACATCAATGAGCTCGTTGATCGCGGCATCCTTACGAAAGACGAGGGGGGGGGCCGCAATACGAGCTACTCGCTCACGGAGATCAAGGCCGATGACTTCGCCTCAGATATTTGAAAGCTGAGACAGTTTTTGGCATTTCCGGTTTGAATCCCCGCGCCGCACCCGCTTTGTTTGCGCCGAGAAGAGTGAGCGTTTCCTTCGGGCTGAAGGATCGGATATTCTGGAGGGCGCAGCTGGGACATGACTGGCAACTCGAAGAACAAGGCGCCGAGGAAATTCTGGCGCCCTTTGGCCTAGCAGTCTGCTGAAAAACCCGAGGATTTGCGTCTTCTTTGCCTCGGTGAAGGCCGTCGATCAGATTTCAGGTGATGTGTTTGCCGGTTTGAAGGCATTTTTTGCGTGAGGTTGCCGCCCGGTATTGCTACGCGGCCAGCAGTTTGGGAATGCGGATCAGGTTATAGGCGATCAGATTAAGCAGGAAGTCGGCGGCGACGCGAGCGATGCCACGATGTTTGGTCTTGCGCATGGTGCCATGCTGCTTGCCCCATCCGAAGATGCACTCGACCATCGCCCGGCGTGATTGCGACATGCCGTATCCCGGATGCCGCGTGGTTCGTTCGTCGATGGCGCTGTTGCGGGTCTTGCCGGTTTTGGTGACGGCCTGGTTCTGTGTCACATGCGGCGTCACGCCGATGGCGCGGAGATTGGCGACGTGATCGGCGGTATCGTATGCCTTGTCCTCACCGGCCGTGATGCGGCGGCCTGCGGCTTTGCGTCTCGCCTTCAGCATGGTCTCCGAAGCCCGGCGTTCGGCGGTGCCATTGGCATGCGTGACCCTGCCGGCCACCGCCAGCCCATGCCGGTTCTCCATGGTGGCGTGGCCCATATAGTAAAGCTTGGCCTCCCGTCCGGCCGCCTTGCGGTAAAGCCTGCTGTCAGGGTCGCTGGTGCTCGCATGGGTGTCGTTCTTGCGCTGCTGGCCGTGGAAGTTGGCGCCGTCATCATCGTCACCGCCGCCGTCCTTGGGGCGAAAGCTCTTCTGTGAAGCCCAGGCTTCGATCAGTGTTCCATCCACCGAGAAGTGCTCGTCCGACAGCAGCGGCCTGACCTGCGGATGGTTCAGAAGCCGGGTCATGAACTTCGTGAACACATCGCCGTTCTGCAGCCGCTCCCGGTTCTTGGTGAAGCTGGTCGGGTCCCAGACCGGATCGTCCGGCGACAGGCCCACGAACCAGCGGTACAAAAGATTGTAGTCCAGTTGCTCCATCAACTGGCGTTCCGAGCGGATGCCGTAGAACACCTGCAGCAGCAGGGCGCTCAGCAATTGCTCCGGAGGGATCGAAGGACGTCCCTCGCTGGCATAGAGCCTCCCAAGGCTGCGGTTCAAATCACTCAAGACATCCCGAACGAGTTCCCGGACCTTCCGCAGCGGATGGTTCGCCGGCACACGCTTATCCGGCGCGATGTACGAAAACAGCCCGCCCTGATCCGCAAACCTGCCCCGCATGATCGTCTCTGCCGATTCGAGATGATAAAGTGAATCATCAAGCCTCCTCCGTGGCGAGGGGGTTCTTCAGCAGACTGCTAGAGCGAACGAAGCCTCTCTCTGATCGCGCCTATGAAGGGCGTGTAAATCCCAAGGGGGTGCCATGCCTTTACCTTGGCTGTTCGTTTGTTGCCGATCGGCCCAACACCGCAATTTAGCCAGATGGCTACTCCTGTAGAGGAAAAAGCTTCGGCGATCACGGTTGGCGTATTGAGAGCTTTATCGCTGACGAAGTGCTTCGCAGCCGCGAAGGGCGTCGTTTTGATGCAGCAGAGGATGCGGATTGACATGAGCTCCTCTATCTTCGCGAGTATCCCATCTCATCCCTAATTCAAATCACGATCGACTTGCCCGAAGAGAAATCCCTCCCGAGCATGCCTTCAGAATCGAGACGGCGAATTCGGACCAATAGCGAGCTTGAACTCTGATCTTGGAAATTGGAACGGCCGCTCGCGCCGGACTCGATGGCTCGTGAACTCCGCTACCATCCATTCCGGCCGCTGACGGTGGCTTATCTGGCTCATAAGCTGGCCTGTTCAGAAGTTTGATTGCGAACGCTTGCAGACCGTCTTCACCCAGCACCTCGACATAGTTGACGCGCGAGCCAACAACGAGATTGGCACGGCCTTCCAGGACGCTGATTAAATTGAAGTATATCTCGTGGCCCCTATCGCTCTTGAGGATGCCGAATGTACCCCTTGGATCGATCCGCACGACCGTACCTATCGGCTCTCCTTCACGAGGGCTCGCCTGACCCGCCGCGCCCATCAGGTGCTCTCGGTTTTGCAGCTGGCTGCGCATTTGATTGAAGCTGTCGTGCACGACAGAGGCGAAATCGGCGTGCCGCTCATCCCACTCGCGCGCCCCGCCCGACATTGATCTCCCGCCCATTGGGAAGCGCGAACTGGGTGCTCACCTGATCCTGACCATTCCGGCTCGTGACGATCAACCGGGCACCGAACGGTGATGTGCCCCGCCGTCGCCCGGCGATGTAGCTTTTCCAGGTTGGAAATATGCTGCTCAATGGCTACTTGCAGGCTTTGAAAGGGCGTCAGATTCTCGAGCTCAATTTGAGCCGCGGTTTGCATCATATGGCACCTCGACCTAACCGCGCTGTGAAAAGTAAGACGTGAGATTTTCAAGCGCGAACCAATTGGATGCCGGCGATGAGCAGAACCGCCACAAGGATGAACCTTACAGTTGTCTGGCTCATCCATTTCAGGCCGATGACCGTTCCTGCCACGGCACCCGCCAGTGCGGCGATTGCATAAAGCCCGAAATTCGATGACGGAAATTGGCCAGTGAAAAGAACTCCGACGAAGCCGAGAGCGGAGTTAGCCAGGATAAAAGGCGGCGACAGCGCGGCGGTCTGCTTAGGTGACGCCCAATTCAGTGCGATAAGCGTCGGGGCGAGGAACACTCCGCCGCCCACGCCGGTCAGCCCGGAAACGAGGCCGATGACTGCACCAATGCTCAACGTTCCCCAGAGCGGAGTTTCGCAAACGCGTTCGGCGGCGCGTCCGTGCCGCACGATCATCACGGCGCCTGCCAGAAGAAGTACGACTCCGGTCAGCGTCTTGTAAATGTGTTCCCCGAGCACCATAAGACCACCGGCAAGCGCCGTTGGCATCGATGAAAGCAGAAGCGGACGCAGCATTATCCAGTCAACAACTTTGTTGCGGTTGATGACCCACGTAGAAAAAGTCGCGACCACAATGTTGAGACCAAGCGCCGTTGGGCGCATCTCTGTCGATGGCACACCAGCAAAAGCCATCAACGCCAGGAATGCAGTACCACCCGCCTGACCAACGGTCGTATAGAGCAGTGAGATGATCGCCAGGAGCAGAGAAAACATACTCACCGATCTTGGCGAAGCTCTTCGCCTTGGTTGCGACCGCATCAAGGATGCCCTGCCGAGGTGAGGCGCAATTGTCTTTCCCGTCGGGACTTTGCCTTGGATTCCCAGTTTTAGTCGGAATGCGCGCGGCCGGACCTATAGTCAGTCACGATTGCCATGTGGCGATCGTCTCCGTCAATTACTAAGGTTGGTAGTTGACTGGGCCGCGCAAGAACTTGGTAGCTGCCGGTCGACGGACAAGGCCTGTCGGATGGGCAGTGCTCCCGGCCCCGCCTGACGTCCACGGCTGCATTCCGAGCCGCTGCACATGCACGGTACAGTCGGTTGCCCGGTCGTCGACCTGCTTTTTCGTCATCTCTCCACTGATGCCAGGAAATTACCTTTTGCGGCGACTGCTGCGTGTTGCTCATCGCCCGCACCCTCGACGTTGTGGACGGGCGGAGCACCGGCCAAGGGCAAGCGATGCTAATTGGCAAGACGGGGAAGAAAAATGATGCCCTGTCATCTTCGCCGGCAAGCAGAGCATCGACGGTGACACCACGCAGGTCGAACCCGGTACCCGCGAGCGGGCTGGCGTGCTCTAGCTCACGCGGTTCGCGAAGTTCAGCGCCTAGGGTCTGCCCGCGCTCGGCCTCAGGACGCAGCGAAGCTTCACTCGGGCCGGACCAATCTCTTGCACAATCCAATCTGATCTATGTTGACGTCGCAGCCGGTTGTGCTGGGCGGTTCGTATCGCCGGCTGAATCGTTAGGACAGCCGCCGGATCGCCTCCAAGTCGCAGGGCGCGCACGCCGGCCAAACCAGCGCTCGGACCTTCCGTCCCTACCGCCATCAGCAGGTCGATCGTGCATCGAGAACGTAGACCATCAACATGGCCGTCCCTGCCGCGATCTTCAATATTGTCAGCGCGTCGCCGGCGACCCGGGTAGATCATATTGAATGACGTGAGCGCTGCGGTGCGCGTCGTGCTGTTCGGCCTCGGACGAAGGATAGGGCGGCACCTTGGCTGTTTGACGGAGACGATCACGCCACCGGAGTTGGCGCAGGGCACCGAATTCGGGAATGGCGTCTGAGGCAGCATGCGAGCGCTCCAGACTTCACGAAGAGCAAACCGAAGAATTCAGGTTATGGAATGGAACTTGGCTCCGCCTGGAACAAGCGCAATTGAACGCAGCGACACCGACCTGGATCGGCGTCCTGAGCCGCCCGTCATGGATCTGTTTAGCTTCACTGAATGCGCAAACCAGACGCATTCGCTCAGAGCGCTGTTCGAGCTTCTTGTCAGCTGCGCCACCGAGGAGGGCTTCAGTGAAGTTGCTTACGGCGCCCTCAACTTCGTCGAGCCGCTTCGCCTGGCGGAGTATCCACCCCCGACCGTGGCCATGAAATGGCCGCCAGACTGGTGCGACCGATACTTAAAACGCAAGTACCACACCATCGATCCGGTGGTGCGGCGGACGCCCATGCTTTCTAGGCCGTTTGTGTGGGAGCAACTCGCCGACCACTATCAACTTCAACCTGACGAGAGACGCGTACTGGACGAAGCGAGAGAGGCAGGCCTGAAGCATGGCATGAGCGTGCCATTGTATGGGCCGTTAGGCCGCGTATCTGTGGTGTCGTTTGCATCTCCGTCGGACGATGCTGATCCTCAGGATCGCATCGGTCATCTCAATGCATTGGCTTGGCACTTTCACACAGCCTATGGTGCGCGGCGGCGATCAAGGTGAGACGCGCTCTCAACCTGAA